>NZ_JBGFCF010000003.1:0-338246 GCF_041205445.1 Falsihalocynthiibacter sp. CO-5D18
GCTATGGACTTACAACAATGACCGCCCGAATATGGGCATAGGCGGCATGACCCCCGCCCAGAAACTGAAAATGGCCGCGTAAGTTCTACAGCCGCACCCCATTAGAAATGGGGGGATTACCCATCCTCTGTGTTTGGCAATTGCACCTCTAACTCCGTTTTCCGCGCTTCGAGCTCATCCATCTTTATCTTTAAACTGGGGTGATACATTCCATCGGTAATGGCTTCGATGATTGTGCCGATCTGTTTGTTCACTTTTACCAAGTCCCGTTCGGTCTTGGAGCGGTCCTGTTTAATGGAGCTGGTAAGATGGCGGAACTCAGCTTCATAGGCGAGGGTAAACTCTGCGATGAGGTCAGGATGCAATAATTGATCTTTGAGACCTACGAGAACTCGGGTCTCTAGCTCCTCCCGCTTTATGGTGGTGCGATTACCGCAGGTGCCTTTGTTGCGGGCATTGGCGCAGCCAAAGTAGGTCTTCCAAACAATGGTGAAACCGCCACCACAGGCTCCTCAGGTCAATGCACCTGAAAACAGATGTTTGGGGCGCTTTGCGCGTTCGGCACGTACAACGCCTTCGCTGATGACCTCACTACGGGTGGCCTTTTGGCGGGCTTTGGCACGGTTCCAAAGGCCGTCGGGAATAAGGCGGAGATCAGGAACCTCTTCAATGATCCAGTCTTCCGTTGGATTCATACCGGCTTGCCGTTTACTAGTGTCTGGATCCTTGATGAAACGCTGAAGGTTCCAAATAAGACGGCCTTGGTACAGGTCATTTTATATTCCCGCTGCGTCATTGGCCGAGCAGCGGGCAGCAATCGCATGAAGCGAAATCTGGCAATACGCGCGTGGGCTATGACCGTGGCATTACGGCGGCCACCCCGTTTACCATACGGATCGTGGCTCGCAATCCTGATCGCATGATTGCCAGAAATGCCTGACAAAACAGGGCTTCAAAGTATCCGTGAGCGGCAAAGGGAATTGCTCCTCCTCTCGGGATCATGCTGCGCATGACCCTGCCGGAAACATTCTTCAAATCCATCAAGGCAGAATTAATTTGGAGAAACCGATGAGAGACGCGGTGGCAGGCTGAAGGCGCAATATTCCAGCACATCAATGGATTTTGTAATCCACGCCGCCGACATTCATCGCGGGGAGGCAAAAGCTCCTTGGCATTTGAACGAAGGGCTGCATAAATGAGTTGAAAGACTGGAACTGGTTTAGCACGGTTGCGCGGAGCGGCCTGTTCAGAAGATCCATTGTGCAAGGCAGCGCCTTGTCCGGCAGAGTTGTCTTGATCTTCTTTCCGCGCCTAACACTTTCGATCCCAGTGTCACACATGAGACGTTCAACAGTGTCGCGCGCCAAATCGATGCCTTCCCGTCTTATGGAATGCCACAGTTTGCGAGCACCATACAAATTTTCTCTAAAATGGAAACATTCCTGAGTTTGAAAGGGCGGATAGCGGCCGTTTTCTGCAAAACTGAAAGATGACCGGCCAAACGTGGAAGCCGGCTCTGACTGACAGGGCGCGTGGGAAATGGACATTCGCAGCAATTGCGGCATTGAACCACCACTCGGCAATCCGGTGAGCAGGTTCTTTGGCTGAATCACGAACGCTTGAGGCACTCAAGTCAGCCATTCAAAAATGAGCGCCCGTTTGTACAGAATAGAAAATTCACTCTGCCCTGCGCGCACATTCTCAATCCAAAGCCTTCATCTGGGCCTTTTTGGTATCCTTTCGGGCCACTCCAATACCCCTTCGTACAGTGAGGTGAGCATTAGAGTCGCGTAGCTATTCCTTATAGCACTGTCTTTGATCAACACATTCCTGAATGATTGAATGCATCGGTACGGCAGGTGATCAAACCTCTCTGCCGTTGCGAAGTTGCAATGTTGTCTAAGCACCGGCCCTTCAGGAGTTTTGAGCTCGCGGCCATAGAGCGTGATGCAACCTAATTTGAGTATGAGGCAGGAATGGTAACCAGAACATATGTCGCTACAGATGGAAAAACGCAAATCCATACCTATGGTGGGGGTGTCGATAATATCTATGACCATTGGGATAACTTAGAATTTTCAAGCATCACAAAGTTTTCGCATGGCCATCATGCGCGCTCCGGTGGCGGCACGGATACTTTCAATTTTCAAAACATCAACAACGTTGCCGATGTTATTGTCGGCCGCATTGAGGATTTTGATGCGTCCCGGGATGAAATTCGTATTGAAGGAGAGTTGCTCGACTTCGACAATTTGCCCAGTAATATTCGCGTTGTCGAATTTAACGGAGCCCATCACGACATGGGATCGCAACCGCAGCAGTGGTTGCTAATCGACACAGCCTCAGGTGGTCACATCTTTTATGCAATTGAAGGTGCGCGCATTGGTATGAGTGGAGGCGGAGATTCGCACTCCCCCCACCAAGAAGGTCACTTCCTCCTTGAAAGCCAGCTTCCAGACTTTTCTGTCTTGGAAACAGTCCCATACATCGACCCACAGAATTTCGTTCCAGCCGGTTTCTCGCCGACGAACGGTGTCACAATCAATGACACCGACGTAGATGCCGCCGACGTGCTTGCCGAAATTCTGGGAACCTCGGGAGACGATCTAATCGCGGCCGGCCTGAACGACGACTTTGCACACGGCTTCGCTGGCAATGATCGAATTTGGGGAGGCGGCGGCAACGATACCGTCCTTGGAGACGATGGGAACGATACCCTTTTAGGCGGAACCGGCGATGACTTGCTGGGCGGCGGATACGGCAATGACCAGCTCTACGGCGGGCACGGTGATGATCGACTTTACGGTAGTATGGGGGCCGACACTTTGATCGGCGAAGACGGTAATGACTTGCTGGTCGGTGGAGACGGTAATGACTTGCTAGGCGGCGGAACCGGCAATGACCAGCTCTACGGCGGACACGGTGACGATCGACTTTACGGCAGTATGGGGGCCGACACCTTGATCGGCGAAGGGGGTAATGACCTGCTGGGTGGCGGAGACGGTAATGACCTGCTGGGCGGCGGATACGGCAACGACCAACTCTACGGCGGAAATGGTGATGATCGACTTTACGGAAGCGCAGGTCAGGATGTGATATTCGGGCAGAGCGGTGATGATAGGATAATTGGTGGCCAAGGGGCGGACATCCTCACCGGAGGACATGGCGCTGATACGTTTGAATTCACAAACAGTGATTTAATGGATTGGGACAATCTCGACGGAACGTGGTCGCAAATGAATGCACAACTTGATTTGATTACGGATTTTTCCAATGGAGTTGATGTAATAAAATTCGATAACGTCAATAATGTTGGATCACTTGATGATCTCTTTGCTTGGGAGACCACAATAGATGGGAATAAACATTTTGCGGTAATGGTTCAGGAAACAAACGAACGAATTCTGGTGGATGTCGATGATTCCATTAGCTGGACTCAGTTCTTTAACAACGACAACTTCATGTTTTTATAATTTTGAAAAATGCGGTTCAGTAGCCAAATCGCGGCGACGACCGTCAAGGTCTGCTCACGTCTTATTCTGTTGGAAAACCCTTCTTGATTTGAGAGCGCTTGGCTGAATCAGCTTCCTTGTGGATATGAGGGATTGAGGATCCCGTTCCATCTGACCACGTATTTCGGGCAATTGGTTTGTCCAGTGTTCGCCAACATTCGTCTGAGCTTTACAGTACGACGGGTCGTCCTTCTATTGTGCCATAACGAATGGTGCGCATGTTATTGGTTCTGCAAGCTAGGTCTGACGGATCCTATTCCCGATCATTCCACGTTCTCCAAGAACCGCCCCTCTCATCGCTGCAAGCTGCGACTGCCAATGGATACCGCTTTTGGTTCAGGTCCGATGTTAGATTGGCTGGTCGCGAAGCCCGCAATTGCGCCGCATATTCCCGTCATAGACAAATCGGGGCAAAAACATGGGCCTTTGAACGCGCTGATTTTACCTTCGATACTGAACATGACTTGTACATTTGCCCCGGCGGTAAAGAGCTCACACAATATCGTCGTGCGTTTGAAACGCCGAGGTCCGGCGCACACAAAGATGAAACGATACGCTATCGTGCTCGAAAATCAGACTGTGACGCGTGTGCCTTAAAAGAGTGCTGCACTCCAAAAGAGCCGAAGCGCAAAGTGAAACGTTCAACCTATGAAACGTCCCGTGATGTCGCTCGTGGTTGATCGCAAACTGAGCAAAAAGGTCGAGATGTCATGCGTCCATCTCAAACGCATTCACGGCTTGGGCCGGCTCAGATTGCGTAGCCTATGTGGTGCACACGACGAATTTATCCTCGCGGCAACTGCCCAGAACCTCAAAAAGTTAGCCAAACTAGCACCAAACCCAATCCAGGCCAGAGCCACTGTGAGAAACAGAAGTGGAAACCATTTATCCTGAGAGGCCACACGGTGAAAACTTCGAGTTATTCAACAGAATAGGTTCGAAACCGGATCGGCCATAGCCGCTTCAAGTCTCTAAATTAATGTTGTTTCAACCTTTCTATTTGAAGTTATTTACTCCTTGGACGCCGTGAATTCGGGTTTTGGGCTATCGATCCTGAACAAGTGGGTTCAGTAACACTAGCATGATGATTTGATGTCGAGCCCTCATGAAAATCTGGAACGGGAGAACGATCGCATTAGTGATGAAATCTGCCTGCTGTGCGAGGAGAGGGAAGTGTTCAAGTTGAGGCGTTTAGGAGATGATCCGAGGGATCATTTGTAGGCCATAACCCTGCCGAGTAATGGACGACTCCTTGGTTGAAACGTTCTTCAAATCACCCAAGGAAAAGCTGATCTGGCGCAACCTTTGGGAAAGCAGACACCAGTTGCAGCCCTCGACATTCAACGGATCGGCTTCAATAAGCTGAAAGCACATGCGCGCCACGAACGCAGAAATGTCGGAGACATTTCGCACACAGAAGTAAGACGGGACGAACTGAATAGATCAAGCAGCCTTGATCGCTGCTAAGAGAATGCCGCGAAGAAGCACCAGAAGCGGACCGAAGCGAAACCTGATCGACGCAACGAGAACGCATCTTTGAAACGATTGAGGAGGCGCAGACCAAGGCAACGCAATTGCTCGGGACTTACAGCCGCGAGCGACCCAATTTAGGCATCGGTGGCATTCCACCCGCAATGGAACAGAAAGCAGCCGAATTAAAATGGGTGGATTGCCAGTACCCCTAAGCACACCGTCCGGTGATTTTCGACTGTTACACTGGAACCTAAGGTCAGTTGAAAACACCAGTTCCGGAAGGATTCAGGAGACAAAAGCGTTCACACTGGAATAAATCAATGTTAAAGGCATTGAAAGATGCCCAGCCCTAAGCAGACTTGGAAGCAATTGCGCCCAACCTTTTTGGATTCAGGTATTTGAAAAAATAAGGGAAGGCCGACAGCAATGACTACTCGACCGATAGTATCTATAATAATGCCCGTTTTTAATGAGCAATTATTTCTAGAACGCGCAGTTCAATCAATCCAAAATCAAAACGTACGGTTCGGCGTTGAGCTGATTATTGTTGATGATTGTTCAAGTGATAAGACTGCCGAGTTAGCATCATCGTTGATAAAAAATAATCAGGCTCAATTTCTTAATATCAAATATTTGAAGCTTGACGAAAATCTAGGAAACGCACTTGCATTTTTCCACGGCTTAAAGGCCGCAAGCGGGCATTATTATCACGTTTTGGACGCAGATGACTACTGGATTGATAGGGGTAAATTGTCTTTGCAAGTAGAATTCTTGGAGGCAAACCCTGAATTGGCTGGATGCGGGCATAGAACGATTGTGCGCGATGAAATGGGGGGGACTGAAAGCTTTTATCCGAACCCTGAACCGAGGCTAAATCCCGTTTCATACAGCGATTTGGTTCAAGGCGCGGCATATTTCCACACAAGTTCCCTTTTGTTTCGCAACTACTTTTACGACCCCAGCACGAAATCATCGCATCCTCATGAAATATTTCGAGAGGTCCGAGGCGATGTTATTCGAATGTATGTAAATGCGCGCTATGGTGACATTGCCTATATTCCCAGAACTATGTCGGTATATGATAATCATGGCGGTGGTATCTGGACTTCGCTGAACCAAGAGGGTCAGATAAAACTGATTGAGAGACTTTATACCAAACTAGAAAAATACGAAATGTATGATCTGGTTGAAGATGAAGAGAATGCAAAAAAATATGTAGGTTGGAAAGTAAACTCTCTTAGAAATTACATCCCAATTTCCAAGAGGCCTGTGTGTTTAAACTCGCAGGACGTTTTTACTAAAAACAAGTTTCAGCTAAGCTCGGTCAATGGCATAAAAACAGTGACGGATTTAGAGAAGCAAGTTCGTTCATTAATTCTTATGGGAATGTTGGATGAAGCGCTCTCATTGTTACGCAAATTTATTTCAGCACTCTCTTTTGATGCAAATTTGAAAAAAATTAGCTTTCGCAAAGTAATATGTACTCCAGAAATTGATGCGCTTTGCTACGAAATTGGCGGGTTGATTGCAGACCAGCTATCTATTCAACCAAGAACCAAACCGAACAAAGACAAATTGGGTCCCGTAGCATTTGTTATGTCAGGCATGACAAGTAACGGCGGCGGGATGATGGAGGAAACTCTAGATTTTGCGCAGTGTTATTTGGCTGATAGAGAAGTTTATCTGTTTTCCACCGAGACGGTGGGCAGCAGTCGGGACATAAGAGATTATGTAGACTCAAGAATTCAGTTGGTAATTTGTACGGATACGGGCTTGCTCGAAAAAACAGCTTGGCTAACGTACCATTTATCTAGGATAAACCCATCATTAGTGTTCTTGAACCCAAGTCATCATGACGTGAGCCTGTTGGGTGGGATCCGAAAAGAGCACTGTGAAAGCATATACCTTATAAATAGTTTGGACCATGGGATTGGCATCGGTAAATATTCGCCAGCCGTCAGTGGGATAATAGCGAAGCGCCCATATGAAATGGATGTCTTTAAAAAGTTAGCACCAAGCAAGCAAAGAGTTTATGTTCCCGCATTTACGCGCCATGTGACTCAAAGAGTGATTAGTAAAAAGCAAACAGGGCAAACTCTAAAGTTCGCTAGCGCCTGTGTTCGAAAATATAAAATTGAGCAAGCTTACGATTATCAATTCAAAGACGTAGTTCCAGAACTCATTCACAAGACTGGCTGTAGCTATCTGCACGTTGGTGATATCTCAGAGGGTGTCGTTAATCATATACGAAAGGCCCTCGCCAAACACTCAATTGATCAAGACGCTTTCCAAGTACAGCCTCGCGTTCCAAATTTGGGAAAGTACCTGTTGGATAACAACGTGGACGTATTCCTTCAGTCCTTCCCAATTGCTGGGGGGAAGACCTCTATTGAGGTTCTGTCTTGTGGAATTCCAATAATTAATCATGATAGCTACTTGCACCCAATGATGAATGTATCAGATATGGCTTATCGGGAAGCCCCATGTTGGGCCGTACCCGAAGAACTATTTGAAATCGCACGTGGGATAGACCCCGCTTGGCTTAAAACCCATTCAGACTTGGCACTCAAGCACTTTGAAAAACACTGTACGATTGAGGTGATTCAGAGGAAATGTATCGAAGGAAATACTTTGAAAAGTCACCCTTCATTTACGGAAGAGGTTAAGTTCTCGGTTCCAGAGACGCCAAACGAACTGCGAAAAATTCTCAATGAGTTGATGGAATTCACGGTTTTTGAATAGGTGGACGGCAATGACTTTTAATAAAATCCTCATGGTTGCTCAGCCAAGATCAGGGACAAACTTTTTTATTCGCAAGTTTGCACAAGATAGATGTCTTTCTGTTTTAAACGAACCATTTAATAATGGTGGCCCTATACTTGGCGGAAGTAATTTACTGCTAGATGAGCCGCGTGTAATTAGCTTTTTGACTGGAAAAGATGTCTCTAGGGAATGCATGATCGACAAGTTTAGAATGTTGGTCACCAAGGACACGTTTAAGCCTCAAGCGGTTGGCGTCTTAATGAAAATATTCCCAGAACATAATGTGGGTCTCTTGGATGACATCCCGTTAAAGTTTCCGGAAATGAAGTATTTGATAATTGAGCGTAGAAACAAACTTGCTCAATATATTAGCTATAAACATGCGATGAAATCGAAGGTCTGGCGGGTTAAAGCCGATGCTGACCAAGAGGTTTTGGGATACCAAGACATAAAAATTAAGATCAGCCTTGATGAGTTTGAGAAATTTTCTCACACCAGTGTCGCTTTTTTTGAAAGATATAAAAGCCTTCTAAACAAACTTCACCGAGCTTATTCAGTCAGTTATTATGAGGATTTTACAGCATCCACTGAAGTAATTGATGATTTGGCCAGAAAATTCAAAGTGTCCGCAAGCATTAAGAGACCGCATGACGATACTAAAAAGCTTAACAAACCTTTGAGCCATTATATCGAAAATGTATCCGAGCTGGAAAGAATTTTTGAGATGTACGGAGAGGGCACTGAAGAAATATATTCCAACTGCCTGTCTCGTCTTACCCCCCCCGAGCGCCGCTGATTGACCTCTGAAGTGGCCCCGATTTTTTGGGCCGTTTAGCTACTCGTCTCGCATTCGGCAATTAAAGATTTCGTAATTGTCGTTCCCCGAAGGTCCCCTCGGTTCAATGCAGACAGATGATTTTTGTCGAGTGGTTCACACCAAAGTGCGGTTTTCTGTTGGTCCGATCTAGACGAAATCGAGTTGCAGAGTGCGGCGCGGCGCACGCGGCTTAAGGTGTCAGAATCTCTTTCGAATGTATGTTTTACTAAAAAAAATGACATATTTCGGGCTAAGCTTTCGAACATTATTGTATATCTTGGAAAGTAGCTTTTTAGCGTTTCCGCCATCGCTCTTTCCGCTGAAAATTTCTAATATTTCTTCCTGATTGATCATTCGCCCAGAAATTTCCGGAATAAGGATCCCATTCTCCATCAGCGTTTCACGCAGTTAAAAAGGTTTCTTTGAATGGTAGAAGATCCGGTCTTAGGGGTTCCTACATGTAGAATTGCTGTGGTACTCAATGAAAACCTCGAATGTTTATGTGCGTAACTTCTTTTCCTACAGATTACACACCGTACCAATCTACACCATCAATAATGCTAGAAATGTCGCAAAGCCGTTAGTTGAGCGTTATTATCAAATAACAGCTGGGTCGAGTGTAAAGCGCGGAGCAATAATGGGGCACAGAAGCGGCTGCATATCGCAGTTGCAGGGGAGTAAAATACCGCCAGTTTGTGTCCTTCGTATTATCGGTGGGCGGGAGAAGTATTGTTTAACCCATTCCACGTTTCTGGACCTGCCAGCGGAATAAATGTGCTAAAGTCACCGCCTGTAACTGTTATATCGGCATGGCGGAGCCACGCATGCGCTTCAAAAGCAGCGTTTTCCCGTTTGCGCACACCAATGAAAAGTTCCGACGTTATCCCCGATCGATTCAGCCAACGTTGCGCGGCCATCGCCTGAACAAAGCAATCGGACCGCCATGGTACGTTTCCCGCAGCCACCGCAATGGCCCAAGATACGCGATGAATAACCACGTCGACGGCCCCCGTTTTGTGCGAATTTTCAATAGGGTCGCCACGCTTACCAGCCATTTCCAACAACGCGCGCGGGGATTTTGATGTCAGATGAATGCGGCCGAGGGCGAGTTCAAAGACCGCTCGGAGTATATCAAGCCATTGACCCGCCGAAAACCCCACCGCCCGGCGCATTTTTCTTGTACGTAATTGAGGGGGTGAATCGTCGCTTTTCACAGTATACTCCGAGATCAAGTTTGATCGGTAAAGACCAAATCATGCGAGCGCATTTCTAAAACGAAAGCAGTAATATCGGCATTCAATATGCCGGCGGAAACTTTATACTTGGGCAAAAGAGCATTGCATATTTCAGGCACAGTTGTGCCCTTTTCGAGCAGTTCCCAGACGCGTGTGCCAAGGGAATCGAGGCCATAATAGGTGCCGTTTTCTAGGTGTAAAATCACGGTCTCTTCCCCGACTTTACTGCAAACCGCGTGCGGGCTTCGTTCTAGTTTCGTGGCCAAGTTGAAGTTTTTGATCATTTCAGTCCCTCGCCCCTTTCGGCCTTTAGGTAGCATTATTATGCAACAATTAATTTCATCATTGTAATGGCTATAAAGAAAAATATCACCCGCAAATATTGAGGCCGCGTAAGGCGGGGCTCGCAAAAAACAGTGTATTCACATCTAGCCCGTTGGGGCAACAAAACCGGGTGCGGCCTTGCTCAGGGTTTGCATTTGAACTGTGAGGGCGTGGTGAACCTCGCTCAGCCTAGAAAAGTCGCGGGGGTAGAACAATTCAAAGGCGGGAACTTTGCTGGCCAAAGAACTCGCGTCCATCATTTTTTGGTGCGCGCGCGTTTTGTCGGTTGGGTCGAGGGCGAAACTGTTGGTGATCAGACCCATGCAGCACTCCGCAACGCTCATTCGGCGGAAAGTGATGCTGCCGCCTGCGGGTTCTGGTCCGAGAAAAAAGAAGGCTCCGATGGGGACCGGCGATTGTTCAGTATTCGAGGGTGTGGGAACGCTGACACTTTGCTTTGATGTGTAATTGGCAATCGCGGTCGAGTCGGGAGGTTCGGAATAGAGTTCCGCGAGCGAGTCGGGCAGGAGCCTTAGGCTGGGGTAGACGGCCTTACCGTGGAACACATTGTCTACCTGTGAGACGATAATGGCGTCATCACCCAAAAGGACGGCTCCGCTGTTTTGAAAGCTGGCAACGAGGGTGGATTTACCGCGCCCAGAGTTGCCCAAAAATACTAACGCGTTTCCGTCACTTTCGACGGCGCCAGCATGCAGGACAAGGTCGCCCTGATGCGCAAGGATGCGTGGAAAGACTTGGTCTTGTAAGAAATGGTTGGCAGTCTCGGGAGGAAGCGGTTTTGAATTGGGCGAAAAAAGTAGGATTTCGCGCTTGGTGAAGGACACGCTTACCGTGGCTTGATCCCAAAACCGAACTTCATAGGTTGAAGCGCCATAGCGTTCGGCTATCGCAACGGACAACCCGCTTCCGTCATTCCATAAATCAGTAGGGGGGGGAGCTTTTACGGCGGATGGGTCTTGGCTCTGCTGAATTACGGTCCAACTGCCAAAACCATCAACGCTTCTCATTTGAAACTTTTCGAGACAACAAAATACACAAAGAATTTTTACTTCAAATCAAAATACCGCACAAACAATCCGGCAGACGGGAGAAACTTTAGGGTCTATTACGGAGAGGGCCAGGCTGACCGTTGTTTTCTGGATGTCGCTGATTGGAACCCGAGGCCGTCAGTTCGACCAGGTTACCCAAAATGACGACGCTCGGTGCCGCATATGTTTCTTTTACCGTATCAGTGTCTGGTTCGTTGAACGTTGCCATCAGCTGTAGCTCGCAATAGAGATCGTTTTCGGCGATCAGAAAAAGGTTAAGTACCTCTAATAAAGATACTTAACATTATACGCAAAGCGAATGCAATGGATTCGGTGATAATTTGGGGCAGAAGCAATAAGCGAAATTAGCCGCGAACTGGCAGGTTTCTTAGGGCTTTCGGCCAGTACACGGGTTAATATTTGGGAAATCTGAACAGATGTTACCAAAGGAACTTTCCGATCGAGTGCCAGATCCGGAGGCCGTCAACTCAACCAAGCCGCCATAGACATGCAGCTTAGGAGCCAAATACTTTTCTTCGACATGAATACTGCCAAAATCTTTTCCGTTAGTCATAAATTTCATCCTGAATCTTAATTTTTTAACTATTTACTCGTACACCTGTATCCGAAACCAATTCGCAAAGTAAATAATATTTAACCTTTCGTTAACATTATCATCTTTCCGCTCTCCTTGTCCAGCTTCCAAGACTATCTCCGGTTTTATGAATTGTCCCAACGCATGGGGCGAGCGGGCATTCAGGGGCCGCGTGTTTGAAGCGCCTGAGAAGACTGTTTGTGTGAAATCCCCTCCTAGATGTTGTTTGCCATGGCGCCAGCGTACTTGGTCGGGAAGCTGTCCGTCCATAGCTCGTCGCAAGATCATCTTGGGCCAACCATCGGACAAGAGTTGATTCGCTGGCAATGACAGGCAAAAATCGACCACCCGCAAATCCATAAAGGGATCGCGGGGTTCAATTGCAACACAGGACGCCACCCGATCATATCGTTCGCGTGCAACTGCGAGGTGGGGGTGGACGATCAAGTCCGCGCGGTCTTCGGCGCTTGATTTGTCCATATCTCCGAACGTTTTTTGATAGGTGTGCAACCTTTCGGGAAACCTGACTTTGCGGGCGAAATCAGGGTGGAGGAGCGAAGTGTCTGTGGATTGCCGCCGCTCACGTGCTTCAAGGAGGCGACGCCTTTTTCGGCGAATTGGTTTTGGCACAAAGGCTGTCCATGCCGGATGCAACAGTGTTTTCCATATTGGAAATGGATGCCCCCAAAACCGTTTCTCGCCGCGAACATTCTGCAGGGCTTGCCGCCATTTTCCCGCGCGAAGAAGTCGTGCGATTTGGATTCCGTGCCCTAAGACGATATCGCCCGATACGCCGTCGAGCATAACCTTGATACCCGCACGGTGCGCCGTTAAATAGACGGCACGGGGCAAAACCATATGTGCATCGAAGGGCTCTTCGCTCCGTTGGGTTAAATCTAACAATTCCGGCATCAGTGATCCAAGCTCAGCATAGTTCGTCACATGTGGATTGAGATCGGGCATTGTCATCGCAGCATAAGCTGCCTTCGTCTCGACGCAGGTTTCAGGGTCGGGGCCAACCGCAGAGAACGTTTCAAGAGGGCCAAGACCTTCGTCGGCCAGAAGCCGACTGGCCACAGCCACCACGGAGCCTGAATCCATGCCGCCACTGAGCATCGAGCCAACGGGGGTAGGGGAGCGCAGCCGACAGTGTACCGCCTTGGTGAAGACGTCGAGAAACGCTTTTGCATAGGCCTCGTCGGACGGCAGTTTTAGTTCCGGCCCCGGTGTCAGGGTCCAGTAGCGGCGAAGGGCAAGACCGCTTTCGTCAAGCGTTAGGCTATGTGCTGGCGGCAAGCGGAAAAGCTGTTCATAGAAGGTGCTGGTGAAGTCGATCCCCTCCAAATCATCGTAGAGGAAATCTGCAATACGCCCTTCATTGAGGTCCCGAGGCATCGCATCAACGGCCAGAATCGCAGCGGGCTCTGTTGCAAAAGCAAAAACCTTGTTGGGTTGATGGTAGTAAATAAGCTGTCGCACCCCAAGTTGATCGCGCGCACAGAACAGACGCATATTGCGCGGATCCCAAATTACAAAAGCGAAGTCGCCAAGCAGATGATCTAGGCACGTGTCGCCCCATGCCAAATAAGCCCGCAGGATAAGTTCGCCGTCCCCGATCGTTGCAGTTTGGCCATCTAGGGCAAGTTTGGCGAGGAGCTCCTCCCGATTATCGAGCCGCACATCGGCCGTGATCGTGGCGCCACTGTCCGTATCGCGATACGGTAAAGTTTCGAAAAGGGACTCGGGCGTGGTGGCAAGGAGGGTATGGCCGAGGCCCGCAGTATCCAGTTGCAAAAGGTTTGTGCCGTCCGGGCCACGGCGGCCAAGCACCTTTGCCATAGCCGCGAGGTCTTCGGGTTTAGGGTTGGCGCCATCCAAAGAAATCAAACCGCAAATACCGCTCATGTGAGTTTTCCGTTTTCTTCCACGATCCGACCATCGACAAGACACAACACGCGATCCGCAAGGGTAAGGCTGGCGGTGCGGTGGGTGATCAGGATGACCGTGCGATCTTTGAGCGCATCCCCACAGGTTTCGATAAACGCTTGCTCACCCTCAATGTCGTACATCGAAGTTGCTTCGTCGAGAATGAGAATTTGCGGGTCTTTTAGGAAGGCGCGGGCGAGGGCGATGCGTTGGCGCTGGCCACCAGACAGGCGCACGCCGTGATCCCCAATTTCAGTGCCGAACCCGTCGGGCAATTTCGTTATGAAGTCATAGGCTTGGGCCAAACGCGCCGCCTTGTTGATATCTGCGTCGGTTGCGCCTTCAAGGCCATAGGCGATGTTGTCGCGAATGGAACCGTTGAAAAGCGAGGCGCGTTGAGGGACAAGACCGATTTTTTGACGCAGGGATAGTAAATTTAGGCTGGAAATATCGCAGCCATCAAGGAGGACAGTCCCCGTATCTGGATCAAAAAGCCGGACCAAAAGGCTGATTAAGGTGCTTTTCCCCGCGCCATTTTCACCCGCCAAAGCAATTGTTTCGCCAGATTCTATGTGAAGGCTTACATCCTTTAGGATCGCTGGGCGGTCAGGATAGGCAAATGAAACCCCGCGAAATTCAATATCCCCTTGAGTTTGTTCAATCTCGCGGGGCTCGGCATAGCCTGCCTCAGGTTTTTCATTGAGGACTGTCAGCAGGCGTTCCAATGTACCGCGCGCGGTCTGTGTTTGCCCATAGACATTGGCGAGTGTGCCCACTGGGCGGGTAAGTATTGCGGCATAAAGCAGAAAGCTGAACATTTCGGGCGTCGTCATACTCCCTGTTTGAAGGCTTAGACCGGCAAACAAAAGGAGCAAAACCGCCGCCGTACCCGCCACAAATTGGACAATCGGACCGAGTGCCGCGTTAATGCGGTTTTCTTGTAGGTTTATGGTCAGGACTTGATCTATCTGTGCTTTATACCGATTCAACTCGGCGTTTTCGCGGGTGAAAGCCTTTACTGCTGGCAGCATTTCCAAGCCTTCTTCAGCAAGGCCGACCGCCATGGCTTCTGCATGTTGCGCCATACGCGCCAACCCACGGAGCCTGCGGCCAATCACCTTCAAAATGATATAAAAAGCCGGCACAATGGCGGGAACGAGGAGGGCGAGGATAGGATCAATCCGAAACATCAGAACGATGGCCCCTAGGGTGGTGAGGAGCAAGGGCGGGATGCTGACCAAGGTTCCGGTAATGAAACTACTAAGCTGTGGCAGCTCATTGGTCATGAGCGCAAGGACGTCGCCTTGCCGACCTTTTTGGTGAAAGGCCAACGGCAGCTTTTGCAAATGGCCAAAAACACTGACGCGTATTTCCGCCAGAAAACGTTCAGCGGTTCGACCCGAGAAGATTTGGGTCGTAAATCTGAGCAGCCCAAGCAAGCCAAGCAAAGCGATCAGAAGGATAACAATCAACCCGATAGAAATTGTTTCATCAGCGAGAATTCCACCCGCAAGTTGTCCTACCAGCCAAGGGATGATCAAGGTCGCGACCGATTCCAAAAGCATAAGCAGTGCTACCAAAATAAGCGGATAGCGAAACGGATAGGCAAACGGGAGCAGTTTTCGTAGGACCATGAATTTTCGTCTCTATTGTTCGCGGCGGCGGAAGAAATGTAGCATCCGTCGCCCATAAAGGAATGGTAAACTACGCTCTGCCATATCGGGGTATTTGGCGCGCATAAAGGTCTCAGGTGGGAAAAGCCTCCACTTGATGAAAGCTATTTTCTTCCGCCCGCCTGGAACGGCAACAAAATCGTACCACACCTGCCGTGTTGGTTCTGACCGCAACAGATATTTTCCAGGTTTGCTCTCTATTTGCGCGGAGGCTTCCATTCGGCTCATAACCTGCGGAGGAATGGGCGTTCCAAGTAGCCTTTCTGCGGTTTTCAGCGCGACATAACAAATTTCGGCCACGCTCTTTCCCTCGCCCTGATCGCAAAGCTCATCCCACTGGTCAGAAGACAGGGACGCTGCCAGTAAGTGAATGTCGTTTAGCCAGATAAGGCGGTCACCGCCGAAATACTTAACACCATCAACATAATAAGGGCTGCTGATATGCTGTGCGCGATGCACGCAAGCATGTAAAAGGGCCAGAACAGGCCCAAATGACATCGCGCCTTTACATAGGCGAGGCAAGTGGTGGTTCTGACGGAGGGCTTCCTCAAAGGTGAACAGGTCACCCAAAGCCCACCCTTTCATGACCCGCCAATGAAGATCAATTTCGTGAACATGCCCGTTGCCGAGATCCTTTTCCCACGGCTCTTGCAGGCTGCTAGGATCATGCGTTGCGGTCATAGACGCCGCCATTTTAAATCCGCAATTTCGCAGCGTTTCCCTTGTCTGCGCCAGATCCTCATCCCGAACAAGAATATCGGTATCGCCACGCTGACGCCAATACGGCTCGTCATAAACGTCATAGGCAAGGGCCGTTCCTTTCAGGAGGATCGGCGTTACCTTTTGCGCGGTCAGTTCCAAAATGAGGTGTGCAACGATACTCCTGTGGCGAAGTTCCCACATTGCCTGTGCGCGAGATTGTGCGAGAAGCGCGTCAAGGATGCGCTGCGGCCAATTTTCAAGCTGCAACTGAGGGGCAATCAAGACACCCGCGATGCCGTGATACAAAGCGCGTTCAATCGTTAGGTTTTCGATCGACGAGTCCGAGTCGCGCCATTCGTGCGGCCACTCTGTGCGGGGATTACTTATTGCTGCACTCAGGAGCAGGTCTACCTTTTCCCTGTTAACAGTCATAAAAATCGCTTCTTTCAATCAGTAAAAACGCCCGAAATAATGGGCGGCATTGAACTTGTTCCTTCTGCATCCTTAGCTGAGAGCGTGTGATACGCCAAGGGTGATGCTCAAGGAACTCGAAAAACGTTATCGCATGATGGAGTTGGTGCGTGGGAACACTTTAGCGAAGGGATGTTTGAACCGATAGACTTCCACCACAGAGTCGAGGGAATGGTGTTGAGAAACGAGGGGGATTGATACTCTAGAATGTTCTCCAGTTCTCCCGATCATTCCACGCATCTTTTGTTAGATTTATGGTCAACTTGTTATCCCGTAAGCCACGTTGAGTGATAAAAACGTTCGAACTCGAAGTGCCAATTAATACTTGAGCCGTGCGCATGATTTCCATTTCAACGAGGAAAGAGATGATGTTTGCGCGGCGTATTTTTGGGGGCAAATCGTTAAAGGTTGTCTGGTCATAACCGACGTTTTTTTTCTGTTGATCAGCGTTCATCTCTGCAGCAGAAAGGATAGTGAAATCGCCAGACAAAAGCGCCTTCATTTCATCAACGATTGTAGTGTCATCCGTCGCAATAAAAAGAGAATTACCGGATGAGCGATACGGCTCAAGCGCCTCGACATACATTTCGAGTGGTACATAGTTGAATTCAGAAATCTTATCTCCGCGCCGAATGTGCAGGGCGATATCAACAGACGAAAATCCAAACATTTCGCGTATTGCATCCACTTCCGACTGCGTGCTGGCATTAAACTTCCAAATCGCTCGCGATACCGCAGCTAGAACAACATTGAACTGGCCAGAATAATTGAGAGACTTGATGGTGATTTCCTGCGGCTTTCCTCGTTCAATGGCATCAAACATAAAGGAAGAGCATCCCGTCGATAGCTTAAGGAGGCCGCGTGTGAGGGCGCGAACTGCTGCATACTTCCGCCGCGCCAATGCCTTTGTATTCAAGCCCTGCAGGGGAGTAGATAGCTCTTGGCAAAACGGCAGGAAGTAGTCCTGCCAGCCTCGAATTGTTGAAACACCTTGGGGGCGTGTTATGATCTCTTGGCAGAATTGAAGCTCTTCCGCCAAACATCTTGTGAGAACGTTTGCCGTATCGTTGAATTCTGAGCAAAAGCCGACACCATTACCAAATCTATGGAGATGCTTGCGGTGGAAACTTTGGTTGAGGCTAATGATATGCGGTCTTATGTCGGATTCTGCAATCAATTGAGGTTTCCTTACTATTTTTAAATGGCAAAGCTCTTGAAATTCATTCCGCTCTGGGAGCAACAAATACAACCAGTCGTGTTGATACAATGGCCACGAACATCTTCGGGGTCGGCGTTGAATCCCAAACGCCTGAAAGTACGTCCAACAATTATGCCGAGACCTCCAGGGATTGGGTCACAGCCACTAATCTTTCTGAACGCATTTGCTCTAGGCGTGCGATGCCGACACCTGCGAAAAGGATCATGAATTGAAGGGTCAGGATTGTAAAACTCTGCACCGTCACAAATAGCAGAGCAAGACAGAGGAATACCTCTTTGGCTTGGTATAACTTCCAGATAAGGGCCGCGATTGCGAGATAGAAGAACACCGCGACGACGCCGCTGAGATCAAAAAGAAGTTCAAGAAACGTCGAATTCATTGGGGCCAACCCACCAAACTCGGTGAAGCCCACACCTAACCCGTATTGCTGATTAAGGGCGGTGAAATACTGCCCAATTCCGACGCCAAAAATGGCAGCAAGGGGATGATTATTGAGATAGTCCCACCCATAGAATTCCTGCCGATAGACAAACCGTGCGTCTATTCCAGCCTCGAATTCAAGGGCTCTGCGTTCATATCCAACTTGGAAGGCGTCAAGGACCCCGATGTCTGGGAAAGCTGCGATTAAAATCGCGAAGATGATGATGCTGCCGAAAAAGAATTTGGTCGCTTGGGAGGGGTAGAGCAACAGAGCAATTGCACCGAAGATAACAATAGTCATCATGTAGGAACCGGAAAAGGTGAACAAAGACATAAAGAAAATGCCTCGACCAATCCATTTCATCCACCGCGCCGTTGATTTTTTGGGCGGCACATAGAAAAAACAGGCCAGTGCGCAAACAAACATAACATAGCCCAGTCGTTTGGGCTCGTTTGCCAAGCTATTGATCCTCACAAAGCCAAACTCATAGGCTACATCACCCGCAGAGGTGCCGCGTAAAATACCGCGATATGGGAGGCCGATCCGGTCTGCGACGATCTGATAAAATCCATAGGTCGCATAAATGACGCCTAGAACGACAAGACCTTTGAGGAGCAGGCGATAGGCATCGGGCTTTCGGCCCATTTCGTAGCAAAAAGAGAACATGGCGAAAATGCCAAGGTAGTAAATGATTCGAATTAGGGCGCGTGTCGTGTCTGATCCAGCTATGATTGTAAGCGTGGCCGAGAGGACGAAGGCCATAATGGCAAAAGCGAAAATAGGTTTTACGGAAGGGGCCATTTTTAAGCGCCCCTGAAGAAACACGCGCATGGTTAGAAGGATCGGAACTGTTTGCCAAAGGGTCAGGAGTGTGAAGAGGGGGATGAAGAAATACAGGCTGAGTGCGGTGGGTAAGTAAGCCATTAGTCGTACTGGAGCCTTGGCGAGGAACCAGATCGCGAGCGCTGTCCCGATAAGAACGACCAACGGGTCCAGCGGTGTGTAACCAATTACCATTCTGCAGTCCTATTCCTCTGAATTCTCATCACGGTAATTAAACATTTCCAAAATTGTTCGCGGTCCCGTGGATTGGCGCCATCTGTGACGACGGACTAATCCGCAGCTTAATTTTTTCAAACTTAAAGGAATGCGTCAATTTGATCCCGCATCCGCTACAGCAGGGCGTTGCTTGATTGAACCGTCGTTGAGATAAATTTGCCCTTGGGCAAGGCGGCCCGTCCCGAGGGCTTTTATCGCGAGTATGGCGCCATCTTCGACGATGGACCCCGGAGCGAGTGTGGACCCAGCGCCGAGCCAGCACCCTGAACCAATCGCAATGGGGCGCGTAATCAGTCCAAAGCGAGGATCTGCCCAATCATGGGTGCCCGTACAAAGATAGACGCCTTGCGAAATGCAACTATGCGCGCCGATTGTAACTTCGGCCAGATTATCAATCCAGACGCGTTCCCCAATCCATACGTGATCGGCCACCGTTAATCGCCACGGAAATTTCACCGCGACATAGGACTTAATGACGACCCCGCGACCGATCCGTGCTCCGAAGGCGCGTAAAAGGCTACAGCGCCAACCAGACCCTGGCAGCCAACTGTTGAAAACAACCCCAGAAAGGGTGATCCACGCAAGTTCCTTCAAGCGCGACGCCCCTCTAGAGAACCCAGCGTTCTCGTAGAGGTCAAGACGCATGTTGGGCGGTTTTTGTTGCTCAGTCATGCACATGATCCGGTTTTTGAGTGCCTCGTGTAATCCAAAGATACACGTCGCGCATGCGAGAGGCCACCTCTTCGCGACCAAAATCGCGCTCAACCCATTTCCGCCCTCGTCGCCCCATTTCCTTTAGGACTTCTGGCCCAGTGGACATCGCTTGCTGCATTGTTTCTGTGAGCTCATCTTGGCTTAACTCGATCCACCAGCCGCAATCATGCTCCTGCAAGCCTGCCCAAGGCGCATTTTTTGTGGTGATGACGGGTGTTTCCTGCGCCAATGCCTCTGCCACGACCAAACCAAAGTTTTCCGCATGGGTCGGCAGGACAAAGAGGTCGGCATTGCGATATTGCATTTCCTTTTCGGCCCCATGTTTCGCCCCAACAAACCGCACGCGTTCAAGCTTCAACTTCGCAGCCAGCAGTTTCATGTCTGCCTCATGTCCGCCCTCGTCGATTCCCGCGATCACTAGTTCCCAATCTGGGAACCGTGCCGTAAGCGTGCTCCAGCTTTTCAGCAAAAGGTCGATGCCTTTTTTTGGGTGAAGACGACTTAGAAAAAGCACTTGTCGTAACGGCCCCTCGGTGCGTGTGGCCAATTCTGGAAGGGCCATTGCGTTGGGCACGATGGCAATCGGGTTGCTTAGCCCCATGTCGCGAAAATGCTGTGCCTCCATTTCGGCGGTGGCGCGCAGACAGCGTGCTCCGCGCAGGTGGGCGTTCTCAAATATGGCGGCGGCGATGCGTTTCTTTAAATGTGAATTGTTCCGCGCCCACGGGTCAAGCATTCCTCGGGGTGTAACAATATAAGGCGTGTGCGTTGTGCGGGCCTGTTTAAGATTGGCGTATGACGGATAGGTCCAAAGCCCCTGAACATCGATCAAATCTGGGTTAAGCTTCTCGATGGCCGCTCCCATGCCGCGCGCATATTGCCATGGCGCGGGGCCACTGACGGGAAAGGCATGAACGCGTGGTCCCCAAGTCTGAGCGGCGTCTGGGTATGACGGGTCGATGGTTCCCATCACATGCATTTCCATATCGTCAAACGGGTCGATGCTATGCGCTAGACCAGGTACTGATACGGCCAGCCCCCCTGCGGCAGGCGACAGTTTGCTGGTCAGGAGGAGAACGCGCGTTCGATCAGACATGCGCGGCCCTTTTTTCATCCACGCCTAAAATAGCGTACCTATCGAGCAAAGTTTGCGCGGCGGTTGACCACGAAAACAAGCCTCGCACATGGGCGGATTGCACCTGAGGGTCCTGCCAGAGATTTTCACGGGAAAAACGCGCAATAACTCCTGCGAGAGCATGCGGCTCACTTGCAACCAAAATCCCACCGCTTGCCTCGATAATCGCGGGTAGGGCGCCAGCAGGGCTACCAATCACCGGAAGACCCGTGGCCGCCGCATCAAGGGCCGTGATGCAAAACCCCTCTTCAAGCGAGGGCTGTACGTAGATATTTGCGGCATCATAAAGTCGCGCTAAATCATCGAACGGCACCGCCTTATGCAAGCGCAGAACGCAGTCGAGGCCGCGCTTTGTTACATCCCGTTGGATATCGTCGAAATACCCTTTTACGCGACCAGCGGGCCCCACCACATCCCAAACCACATCCACGCCCATGTCGCGCAAGGCCTGCACAGTCGCAGGGAGAATATGTTGACGTTTGTGCGGGGCAAAGCCACCTGCGGTTAGCAATCGAACTGGCCCCGAGGGACGGCGATCAGTTGGGGGAGACATCAACAATTGAAGATCCGCAGTCATCCCATGCCCGATCGCTTCAATACGGTCCTGTGCCACAATCGGCGCCAACGCTGTCTGTACCTGCAGGGAGGGGACGACATAGGCCGCAAATCCGTGGCGTTTTAATCGCGCTTTATTCTTGATTTTCACCGCCTTGAGGCGTGCAAACTCCTTCAAACGCGCGGGCAGAGGTGCGTTATGCGCGACCAAACGGCATTCCATCGGCGGCACATTATGCACCGTCGCCACGCAGGGAAGCCCCGCTGCTTGAAAGCGTTCCGTGTCGAGAACTTCCATGAGGAACAGCCCAAAGAGCACATGCAGCATGTCAGGACGCTCAGGTGTCGACAGGCTCTCGGAGGCCAGAAGATCGACCTGACGGCAGAAGTCATAGCGTTGCTCGCGTTTCGGGTCGCCCGCCGCGGGATACCCCGCATCAATCCACCGAACGCGGTATGGCGGCTTGGACATTCCATCCGGTAACCAGCAATCAGGCGCAGGGCCGGGCACCCAAAGCTCGACTTCCACACCTTTGGCGGAAAGGGCGCAGAGGGTCTCGTGTACGTAATTAACCGTGCCACCAATCCTCGGGAAATAATGTTCGCTGATGGCGAGAAGTCTCATCCTTGCGCTCCCCCTTTGGGACGGCCTTTGAGCCGTCGATAGAGTGTTGTGGTCGCCAGTACCATGGATGGTCCGCCGATCCTACGCAGAATTCGCAAGGGCAGCCGCATGTCTGGGCGATAGTTTGGGCAGAGGGTGCGTGCGCGCGCAAGAAGTTCCCGCGCGTCCGCGGGGTGCGACGCCCAGTAAGCCATGGCGATTTTATCCATGCGCTGGGCGAGGGCTTCGCGGAGGCGCGCTGGCATCGGTCCTTTCTCTCCGTCGAATGAGGCTTCAACTTTTTCACAGACACGGCGGCGCGCAACAAATTTGCGGATGTCATCGTCCGCCGACACGCGACCGCCAGCATGATGTATATACAAGTAATTGGCGCTCTCAACGGGTACAAAATAATGTCCGTCCAACAAGATACGCAGCAGTAGATCGCCATCCTCGTCGGTTAAGAGGGACTCGTCATATCCGCCAAGATTTTCCAGAACATGCTGTGGGAAAAGGACCCCGCAATGGTGGAGGAAAGGCCGCACGAGCATCCGGCAATACTGCAGCAAGGGCTCAGGTGGTAAATCGCGCCAACTGTTGTTTATGGACGTGTTCCCATTGGTGAAGACGTGCTTTGTGGGGGCAAAAGGGATTGCATTTTCGGGTAGATTTTCGGCTTCTTTCAGAAGAGCAGCCAAGTGACCCTCATCCAACTGATCATCCGCGTCGAGAAATTTGATCCACGCGCCCTTTGCTTCCAAAAGCCCCGCATTGCGTGCGGCACCTTGGCGGCAATTCTGTGCACGCCGAATAACGCGTGCAGGGCTTCCATCCAATGTGGCAAACACCGCACCATACTCCGGCCCCGACCCGTCATCAACGACGATCCATTCCGCGTGCGCATTTGAATTGGCAGCCATGGATCGTTTTAGGGCCTCGAAATCGAGGGGGCAATACGCTGGGATAATGACGCTGATATAGGGCGTCGGGGCGGCCTCTGAAGGTGGCGTAGTAGTCATAGATCGAGATGCTCGTTCAAGAAATTTTCACGGAAGTTTTCTTTCCAAGTCAACTTGTGCACGAACGCCCCTCGAATGACGTTTTTGTCGGTTTCGGTTGGTTCTTGGTTTTCGAAGTGCAGTTTTAGGATCCTGTGTGTCGGCGTCGCACTGAAATTTGGTACTTTGCTCCACTCCTTCCTGAAACTTTGCGACGTGTAAGTCAGCCATTCGAATGAAAAGTCATGCCAGTAGTATGTTTTCGGCGCCTCCTTGCGGCCAGCCCAGAATTTTTCGGTAACATCCAACCACGGTCGTATAATCTTGCCTTGCGGCTTGGAGGCAAGAAACCAGTTTGATACAATTCGAGCAGGTCGCGGGGTGCGAAAAGCGAAAAAATCCGCCTGTGACATCACGGTAGGCATCCAGTTCGTCAGCGGGTGATTGCAGAAAGACGTGGCATCGGCCCAAACTCCACCACGTTCGCACAAAAGCTTCGTGCGCAGTATATCGGCATAGTGCGCAGGCAGCGTTCCTTCGGGAAGGGACGAGCGATCTAAGATGCGGTTTGCCTTCTCTTGGTCCAAAAACACAAAGTTCCAATCCGGATTTTTTTCCGTCCAAGATGCATGGCAAGCTCGAACAAGATCAGGAGCGTTTTCTAGCCCGCGATCCCAGAAAAAATAGATATTTTTTGGCAAGTCTGCGCTATTGAGCCCCTCCAAGGGAGGAGGTGTGATCAACGGTCCCAATCGCGTTCTCTTTACTCTTATGAAGGTATTGCGTAGCATAAATTTCCCTTAAATGTATATATTTACTCAAACAGTGTGGGGGTGCACCTGATAGCGAGGCATCGCTTACAGCCCTGTGGTCAAATTAAGTCATGCGCCGTGGCTTTTCGCAGTCGCGGGCAAGCTTTTTCGTACATTATCTATAGGTAGTGAGCGGCCCTTCTGAGACAATCCGCGACACGGTGTCT
Source organism: Falsihalocynthiibacter sp. CO-5D18 (assembly GCF_041205445.1). Taxonomy (NCBI): domain Bacteria; kingdom Pseudomonadati; phylum Pseudomonadota; class Alphaproteobacteria; order Rhodobacterales; family Roseobacteraceae; genus Falsihalocynthiibacter; species Falsihalocynthiibacter sp. CO-5D18. The sequence continues at coordinate 24,225 of NZ_JBGFCF010000003.1, forward strand.
TACCTAATAAAGACAAGACCAAGGAAGATGTGTGGTGCCCGTTTCTTAAATCTCGGCACAAAATACCTTGGATTTTGGTGTGGCCCGCGGGCGGTTCGCAGATGACGCATTGACCAAATTACCCATTAGCTATGTTTTGCCGACTGTGTGATGGAGCTAATGGCTTAGCTCAATATCAGTCGCCGCAATGCGAGTCCCCATTTCAAGCCGAGCAGCCCAACGACCCAACGGGTCTTGGTTGGCAGGGCTGGAGTGAAATCGAAAAGCCAATTGGCTCGTTCCCAAGCAACGGCGCGGTCCAAAATTTCTGGTTGGTCGCGCCAGGAATAGGCCAGCGTACGCACCCGAGCCAAACAGGCCTTGCGCACCATTGTATCATCGCGCGCTGCCAGCAGGGTCGCTGAGACGCTCTCGAAAGATTGCCAAACGCTCTTTGCGGATTTCAACGTTCTGTTACGGCTGACGGACCCTTCGGGCGGGTGGCGGTATAATACCCGAGCCTCTTCGCAAAAGCGCAACTCACCGGCAGAAACAAGTATACGGCCAAAAAATTCGCCATCATCATCACCGGTCAAGCTCTCGTCCCAAGGGCCAACTTTTTCGATCAAGGCGCGTGGTGTTAACCAAGTATGATATGGGAAAAAGCCGCCTTTGTGCCACATGAACGACAGTAAATCCGCACCGGTTTCGTAGCTTTGCCAATAGTGGCGAACATCATCGGGGGCGATATCGCCATTGTCATGGAAGTGGGACCATGGACCGAATGCCATGGCTCCTTTGGGCGCTCCTTCCATTTGGGCGAGTTGCATGGCGATTTTCTCTGGTGGCAGAATGTCATCAGCGTCTAGGAACTGAATCCAGTCGCCTCTTGCCATTTCTAGGCCAATATTTCGTGCCGCGCTTCCACCTCGGTTCGGGCCGCTGACCCATTTGATACGCCCGTCAAAAAGCCTAATTTTTTCGAGGCTGGCATCAGTTGAGCCATCATCCACTACGATCACTTCACAGGAGTGGTTCTGTGCCAGCGCACTTTCAATCGCGGCAGCAACATATGCGTGCTTATTGTAGCAAGGGATGATAATGGAAACAGTGGCCAACATGTTACGCTTCTCCTTTAGCGACGTGGCGCTGGGGGCTTGGATATGCAGTCCCGCTCCGCGCTCAGGGTCGCAAGAATTTATAGTGTCCATTCCCTTGATGCAAAGGCGGCCTCGAGTCCATCTAAGTTTGGCAGGAGATCTGCGGGCATAAACGTGTTGATTTTCTTCAGGCGCGTCGAAACGGGTCTTTGCGGTAAGCCCACCTTGTCGAGAATAGTATCAACCGTTTGTTGGTGTAATTCGGGCCGCTCCAAGCGGTCTTGGTTGTTGATCATAAAATACGGAATTCCCTCAACCAGAGCGTTTTCATGCTGCAATTGTCCGCGCTGCCTTTCGTACTTAGAAATGAATTCAGTAGTGGGTATGTTCAGGGTCGCCCTTTCTTTGATGTCATCTAATTTGTGATTGCCCCCTCGTGCCTCTGCTAAATAGTTCGGCACGATCATCCGGACGATGTTGCTGCGCTGGAGGTGCACGGTAAACCACCCGTCATCAACGAGGGCCATAAGAAAACTTTGCGTATTGACTAGGTGGGTGCGATTCAGATCAAGATGCTCGGGCATAACATGAATAATGACGTTTTCGCCACGGTTCCTTTTACCCATTCGACGCACATATCGCGTCGGCCAGAGGACTTGACGTGTGACTGTATTGAGCACCTCGCGATAGCCGGTGACATGTCCGGTAGAGCACATCAAATGCTCAAACAAGGGCGCCCTCAAGCGCCCTTGAACATAGATCAGGATGTTTTTCTTACCTGCACGCGCGGCGGCTCCTCTGAGGTCGGCGGCATAACACGTCATCTCGCGCCCGCGCAGGACAAGCTTAGTTCGGGTTTTTAAAACGGATATGTCGGCCTGAAAGTCCATTTGAAGGCCTATTATAGCATTTTCTAACTAGGATAGTTCCTTCCATTCTTTGCTAATACGGGGAACAGGCGGAGGTAAACCCTGAACCCAATCAGGAAAACGCGACATTTGACGATTGCCCCACTGAAGTGCACGTCGTCGTAGCAGTGCCTTGGCTGATAATTTGCGTGCCATTTCTCTCGACGTTTGGATTGCACTCGTTTCACCTGTGTGGAAGAAAATTGGCGAGAAATGCGGGCTGTCCCCTGCACGTTTCTGAAAAAAATCTGTCCAAGCATCAGCAAATCGGACAAAAGGAGTATGGAACTCTTGTACTTCTTGCGCAAATTCTGGAGTTACCAAGTATGCTGCTGACCCCCAGAAATCCATTCGAGGATCAATTTTGTAAAGGCCATCATCAATCTCTTGACCTCTGAATGTGAATACAGATGACTGTGCAAGGTGTGTAAACTCCAGCCCTAATTCAGCAATATGTTTGACGGTCTTTAGCGACTGGTCGTCAAGAGATATGTCGTCTTCCAATATTAGGGCCGAACGACGCTCCCTTATGATGATCGAATAACATTCCAAATGGGAAAGTGTACATCCCAACTCCGCGGGGGTTAGTGGGTCTAGCCCTTTCGTCAGGCCGGGGGCAATATGGCGAAAGTATTCACCAGCATCCATCTTAGCGCCCCAAGTAGGAGGTACTCGCCGTACGCCCAGCGATTTCTCTTTATCGGTCAATTCATCACAGATTTTTAGGATTAACATTCATTTTTCCAATGCGTCATATTCTTAGGAAAGTGGAGTTTCGCGCTTCTATTGGTTCTGATTGCCGTACTGTACTAAGCTGCACTAATGCCAATGCTAAATGTAAAACAGGCTGTGCAAGGTCCTAAATCGTCCCAATGGTATTCTTTACAAATTGCGATTAAGGCAAAAAAGCATGGATCGCTTCTAGAGTGTGTTACCATCGAACTTACGCCGTTTTAGTCTTTTCTCAAGGACTCGTGGGGGGCATCGTTCGATTGCTTTCGAAGCGACAAGAGCTTCTCCCCGCCGGCATTCAAGATCCAGCGGTCTCGGCTAAAGTTTCGAAAAAGTTCAGTGCAGCCTGGTACCATCCGGTCATGCAATTCGATAAAGACGGCTTCAGCTGTACTTAGGGTCTTGTCGGAGTTTTCGAACAGGTCCTTCTCGCTGCCTTCTATGTCGATTTTGATAATGCCAATGCGCATACTCGGATAACGCGCTGCGATTTCAGGGAGCGACACCGTCTGAACGATTTCCATGCTGCTGCAACCTGTGTCGCTGGCCATGATTGAAAACCCCCATTCCCCTGTGCCATGGTCTACGAGCTCTAAGGATTGGCCCGCCTCTGTATGCAGGGCAGCGTTGATCGGCACAATCCGATCAATCGCAGAAACGTTGCGCAATAGCATTGCATAATTCTGAGAGGAGGGCTCGATTGTGATAATCGTCGCAGCGGGATACATGCGCGCGAGTTGCAGCGCTGCTGTTCCTATATAACCACCAGCATCAATGATTAGGCCCGAGAAGTCCTTTGGTAGCAAATCTGACAGAATGTCGAACTCAGTGCGAAGGTTCTGAAATGCGACTCGCAGATCCGATGTGCCCGGGCGCACATAGATATCTTGGCCACCAACGCAAACTTTCATCGCTCCGGGAGCACTCAGCCTTGGAAGTTTCAGCCTATATTTCAGATAAGGGCCATAACCGATGATCGGCCCGTCTCTGAAAATGCTTTGAATAAAGCCATATAGTCGTTTCATGCCAGTTATTTCCCTTATTGATACAAAATCAAAGCTTTGAGCGCTGTCTGCGCTAAGCTTCTGGCGCGACTAGTGTTCCTATCTTTTTCGTACCATATACGCAAAACGCCCTTTTTGATTCGCTATTTCCCGTTTGAATTAGAGCCCAAAAAATAGCTGAGACGAGTAGGTTCACTGTATCTTCACTTGGGTGATGTGTCGTGCGTCAACAATTGAGTCTTTTTCGAACACCGGCCGGGTTGGATCAAAGTCATACAACGCGAGCAATACGTTGGAATGCAGCGTTCTCGAGCATGAGCGTGTCCCATTCCCCCACGCCCGTTATGCGTCCGTTTTCCATTACGACGATCCGGTCGCAAACCTTCACGGTGCTCAAGCGGTGGGCGATCATCAGGATTGTTTTGTCGCCAGGCAGCGTTTCGATTGCTGCCATAACTTCCCGTTCCGTCATGTTGTCGAGGGCACTGGTTGCTTCGTCGAACACGATCAAATCAGCGTCATTGTAAAGCGCGCGGGCGATCCCGATGCGTTGACGCTGGCCGCCGGAAAGGCGCACGCCACGCTCGCCCACATGTGTCGCATAGCCCTCTGGCAGTTCCTTCATTGCAAAGTCGTGTATCTGGGCGATCCGTGCCGCGCGCTCAACTTTGGCCTCGTCGATGTCCTCTAGGGGCAAACCAAAGGCGATGTTTTCTGACAGGCTAGCATCGATTAGGAATATGTCCTGCGGCACGTATCCCACGCTTTTTTGCCACGCACGGAGGGTCTTGGCGGTGATGGCGCGCCCATCGGTATGAAGAGTACCCTGTTCGGGCACGAGGAGGCCAAGGATAACATCGGCCAACGTTGTCTTTCCGGCACCGCTGCTGCCTACGACGCCAATCCGTTCGCCAGCATGGATTTTGAGGTCAATTTCGGACAGCCCTTGCCGCTCGGCTTTTGGATAGGTGTAGCTTATGCTCTTTAATTCAAACGTGTTCTTTAGGCCAAGTGGGGCGGGCTTGTCTCGCTGGATTTGCAAGGGGGAGCCCGAGTTCAAATCTTCGTACACGCGGTCAAGCGCCGCTGCACCAGCTGTCATCTGCGTAACCGACATGAACATTTTTTGCAGCTCCGGCATCAACCGCTGTCCTGCGAATGCCAAGAGGCCAATGGTCGGGAGTAAGCCACCCAGCGCGTTGCGTTCTTGCAGACCTTGCGCATCCAGTATGACCAAGCTCAGGACTATAATCCCTCCGAAAGCTAAAATCTGGACCGCATAACGCGGCGCTTGCGAGATAACGCCCTCGCCAACCTGCGCTTTTGCAACCTCAAACGACGGGACGCTGAAACGGTCAAGATATGCCGCTTCTCGGCCGAGCAGTTTGATGTCCTTGATCCCGCCAAAGGTCTCGCCGGAAATCCGAAAACGCTCGTCGTTTGCTTGTGCGCGGCGCGTCCCCATACGACGAACGTATCTGCGCGAGGCGACCATTACTGCACCGTAGACCGTAACTAAAACTGCAATCGACACCGTGGCGACCATCGGGTTGACAATCAGGAGCGTGAAGACAACCGCGGCCACGGTAAGGGAGGCCGAGATGAGTTCCGCAACAGGCCGAATGAACTGCTGAGCAGCCTGCTGGGCTTCGCCGAGAATATTTGTCGACATCGTACCCGAATGGCGGCTCAGGAAAAACGCGTAGGGTTGTGCGAGATAATGGGCCATCAGACGCCGGCTGATCGCGTGGGTGCGCATCGACGTGAAATGCACAACCGTCCAAGTGTTCACGATCAGTAAAAGGTTTGACAGGAGGATTATCGTGATTGAACCGACCCCAAGAGCGAAGAGAAAGTTGTAGCTCGAGGAAAAGCCACCAACATCGTAAAGCCATGATAGTTCCGGCGTTTTCTGAATCATCTCGGGATCGGACAGAACCGCAAGAAATGGGAAAACCGAACCCACCATCACGGCAGAGCCCAGGGCGCTCACGATCATAATGGCCAGTACTTTTATGGCATTGCGTCTTTCCTGCGCGTCGAGGAGCGACCAAGCTTTGCGTAGGGCGGTTGTTTTAATCATTGGGTACCATGTGTCAGTTCTTGGTTTGCGTGACAGAAAAAAAGGGGGGTGAAGCTTAAGGCTGGTTGCATTTCGTTCTGTGATCGAAAAGCAGCCCTCTCTTGAAGAGTGAACACGTCAGTCGCCGTCAAACTGGTTTGGTGAGGAGGAATGAACGAACCAAGCGTCAAATCCAGATAAATGTTCCAACACTTGTTTGTAGCCTTTTGGTAAAAGTATCCGTCGCAGGTCTGCAAGGGCAGTTGGGTTGTGGTTGTGTTCGATTGCCATTGCACCAAAAGTGTAACGATCCAGATCTAGTCCCGCCAAAATATCGACCTCACTGCCTTCAGTGTCGAGACTTAAGAAATCAATGCGATCAGGCATGTCTGAAGCGGCAAAAATGTCGTTAAGCGTAATAGTTTCAACGTCATATCGCTTAATACGACTGGCGTCCACGGTATGGCCATTGGCACCTGAAAGGCGGGAAAATTCACCATCGTCCATAACCTCTTCAAACTGCAACTTCAGGCCGGATTTTGACGCGGCAGCGCGCGTTTCGAGGAAACTACTTCTCAACGCGCGGATACTGGCATGTGAAGAGATGTTGGGTTCGACCAATATTCCGGTCCAGCCCAGTTCCTTCTCAAGGACAAATGTATTCGAGATACGGCGGCCACTGCCCACTCCCACCTCAACGAAAGTTCCTCCATGTTTGCCTTTGCTCGCCAATATGGCGAACAAGTCCTGTAGCAATTGGCCATGTGTAAAATAAACGAATTCGAGGACGAGTTTGCTATCTTCTCTTGAAACGGAACCGGCAAGGCGCGTCGCCGCCAAGAGTCTGTCGACGACGGAATGTGGGTTTCGCTTGGTGGCCAGCGCACGAAAATTCATTCTATCTATGCGAATGGCGAGGTCTATTAATTTAGGGGAACTAAGCGCTCTCGCAGCCAAGTAAACCAAGGGCGCAACTAGGGTGTTTACCGCTTTTGATGCGCGTTTAAGGGCGAGTGCAGGCAAAATTCTATGTTCCTTATTCAAAGAAAGCGCCACGGACCTATTGCTCCTCAGCAACGGCTACCGCACCAGAGCTCGTGAGAGTCTAGGGAAGTTCCGGTGGAAAAATTGATCCGTTTATTAGCGGATGGACCAATTATGTTGCTTCAAAGATTTGAGTGCCCTCAGTTTGAGAGGTTCCCTAATTGCCTGAAGGCAATAACTTGTTCTGCGCGACAACAAAAGGGCAAAGCTGCGTGAAATCTTAGGTTTTTTCCCTAAGTTACAAGGGGCTTTCCCTTCCAATTCAACACAAAAATCTTGGCACGCAGGCCCAAAATTGATAGTAAATTATAGGTTCAATGGTTCAAATCAAAAAGGCCCGAAATGAATTGGGTTTATTTGGTTTTGTGTATGTTAAGTTTGATCGGCAAGCCGAGGGTGTAAGTGACGTCAATTTATAGAAATGAAGATTTACTGTGGTTCGCGGCGCAACTTAAGCCAAACGGTTTGGCAAATGCCCAGAGAAATTTGGAACGGCAGGGTTTTCATCCGTTTATGCCCCAACTTTCGGTAAGTCAGCGGGTGCGTAACCAGACGGTTAGCAAGATTGAGCCCCTGTTTCCTGGCTATATTTTTGTTGGTGTAACACCAGAGAGTGTGTCTTGGAGCAAGATTAATAGCACTTTAGGGGTTGTGAGGCTGGTCAGTGGGTTGAGTGGAAAACCTGCGGAATTGCCCGATGAGTTGATGGTGCAATTGTTTGCTCGCGTGAACAATCAGGGTCTCCTACAGCCAGCAAATGAATTACCCATCGGCACGAAAGTCACAATTTCTGCAGGGCCCTTTACGCAATGGGTCGCAGAAGTTGAAGTCTGCAAGAAAGGTGAACGCGTGGATGTTTTACTGTCGTTCATGGGGCGGCTTGTGCGTACAAATCTTTCGCGGCAAGAACTGAAAGCGATCTGAACTCCAGCGTGGTTAACTCAACAATCCTTTGCGCAACTTTTGTGCCATCTGATAAACCTGCCGATGGGTAGAAGGCCACCGTGTCACCCTGCAACACCCCGTCCGACACTTGTGTGGACAAGTCGTTGTTTTGGCCAATCCGAAGTCTCCTGTTCCAATGGCACCTTCAAACACTACATAGGTTGCCCATTTGTCTTGAACTCTAAAAAGACGCTCGCGGGGATGGTTGAAACGTCTTTCTCCTCCCAAACGATGATGCGCACTTCGACTCGGTGGCCGTGGCCCAAACTTCCGCGGGCGTTTTGGTCTTCATCAAAGCCAATGATCACGAGCACGCGTTGCTCCTCGACGCCAAGGGCTAAAAGCTTAGGGAAACCATAGGGCTCAATCCGTGTGGCGCTCCCAACCTTGGCTCTGGAAAGCCCCAATCTTCGATGAGGACGCAGTCGCCCTATGTGACGCGGGCCGCTTTTGTTGAGATTAGTTCACAACCACCTCTAGGTCGCTTTGGACGTCGCCGATTCCAATTATGGGTTTTCCAGCAGGAACCGTCATTTCGGAGTTCTGGATGACTTGTAATATCCGGCTATCAGCGGGGCATAGAGGGAGATCGTTTCCGCGCGCGCTTCGCCTTGTGTTGCGCTATCGAGGCCGCGAATTTTATGCGCAAGGTTTGTCATGCGACGGCTCGATTCATGGGCACCAAGTACGTGGTGGAAATCTTGAAATATCCTCTCATGGTTGCCTATATCGGTTGCGATGTGAAGGGGGAGGGAAGGGGGAGGTTGACGCCATAGTGATGCGTTCGTGGCTTTACCCTCCCTAAAAAAACTGAAACACTGCCGTAAATGTTGATTGGCTCAACAAGGGAGACGCTGTGCGTCGATTGTCTTATCTTTGGCGCGAACATCGTGTTTTGAGCCTCGCGTTTGTCATGGCCCTTGCGCTGACAACGGTTTTCCTGTTCCGCATTATTGTTGGTATGGTGTATTGGGCCGACCCGATGCATCAGGACCGTCCCTTAGAAATGTGGATGACTCCCCGCTATATTTCCATGTCGTTTGACCTGCCGCGTGAAGAAGTTCTTGATGCACTTGGGATCAAAGAAGGGGAACTGAAACGCCCCACGACGCTGCGCCGAATTTCTGAGCATACGGGTGTTGATATTAAGGACCTGGAAGCTGCGGTCGAAGATGCCGCCACCAAGTTCCGCGCGTCCCATCCATGACCGATCTCGTCTTCCAATGGGTTTTGAGCTACGGTATTTTAATCGTTTTTGTCACGACGTTTTTAAGCTGCCTCGCGATGCCGGTGCCCTCCTCTTTGATGATGCTTTCGGGCGGTGCCTTTGCCGCATCCGGAGATTTTTCCATCACAACGGTTGCTTTCGCGGCCTATGGGGGGGCGGTCGTTGGCGATCAGGCGGGGTATGCCGTTGGCAAGCGCGGGCGAGAGTGGCTTCAGTCCAAAATCCAACCGCACCCAAAACGAGCGGAGGTTTTTTCCAAGGCGCGGAGCTTTACGGAGAATTGGGGCGGACCGGGTGTTTTCTTGAGTCGTTGGCTTTTGAGCCCTCTTGGCCCCTATGTGAATTTTGCGGGCGGCATCGTGGAAATGCCGTGGCTTAGGTTTACGATTTGGGCGGCGCTGGGCGAGATTGTTTGGGTGACACTTTATGTGGGCCTTGGGTTTGTTTTCGCAGCACATATTGAAGAAGTGGCGAGCTTTTTGGGGAATACAATTGGGGTTGTGACGGGGCTTGCTGTCACAATCACCCTCGGGGTTGCCCTTTACAGAGCACATCCAAAATCGCCCAAACACACGCGCGAGGTTAAGGCCCGCGAAGGCGTTTAGCGCGCACTTTTTGGTGGGGTTAGGCGAGGGCGAATGAGCGCCATTGGATGCGCCCGCAGCGTCAGGCGCATCGAAACGTAATCCTCAACCACCTCTTCGCCTTCGCTCATTTTGCGCAGATGCACGGCAGGCTCAACAATGCCTTCGCCGTCCAAATCCCCAGCGAAAAGGGGCAGAGGCGCGTCGCCCTTGACGGCTTTGGCTTGCCACAGGGCCTCGCGGCGATTGAGGCCGAGGGAGGCAAAGGCGTCGGCTTCTGCGAGGATTTGGATCAGGCGCGGCGGCGTGCCTGCCCGTCGCCAGAGGTCGTCGACATCCAGATACCCGTTGCCCCGCGCGGCGGTGATCCAGCTTGCTTCTTCTTCGCGCATGGATTTGATTTGGCGAAACCCCAACCGCAACGCGAGGCCGCCGCGCCCATCTGGTTCCATCACGTTGTCCCAGAAACTGGCGTTGATACAGACAGGGAGCACGGTCACATTATGGGCGCGGGCGTCGCGGACAATTTGCGCAGGGGCATAAAACCCCATGGGCTGGGAGTTGAGCAGGGCGCAGGCAAAAATACCGGGGTGGTGGCATTTGATCCAAGCCGAAGCATAGACCAACAGGGCAAAACTCGCGGCGTGGCTTTCGGGAAAACCATAACTGCCAAACCCCTCGATTTGCGAGAAACACCGTTCGGAAAATTCGGTATCATAACCGTTTTTTGCCATGCCCTTAAGGAACCGCGTGCGAAAATTGCTGATGTTCCCGAGCTTTTTGAAGGTCGCGAGGGCGCGGCGCAGACGATCGGCCTCATCGGGGGTGAAGCCCGCGCCGATGATCGAAATTTGCATCGCTTGCTCTTGAAACAGAGGCACGCCGAGGGTTTTCCCAAGCACATCCCCCAGCGCGTCCGACGGAAAACTCACGGCTTCCTCGCCATTGCGCCGTCGAATAAACGGATGCACCATATCGCCCTGAATGGGGCCGGGGCGGATGATCGCCACCTCAATCACAAGGTCATAGAAATTGCGCGGTCGCATGCGCGGCAGGAAGTTCATCTGGGCGCGACTCTCGACCTGAAACACGCCAATACTGTCGGCTTTGCACAGCATATCGTACACGGCGGGGTCTTCGGCGGGGAGGGTCGCGAGGTTGAAATCCAACCCGTGGTGCTGCCCCATCAAATCAAATGCTTTGCGAATGCAGGTCAGCATTCCAAGGCTGAGAACGTCGACCTTGAGAATGCCAAGCGCGTCGATATCGTCTTTGTCCCAACAAATAACGGTGCGATCCTCCATGGAGGCGTTCTCGATGGGAACAAGCTCGTCAAGCCGCCCCTCCGTGATGATGAATCCGCCCACATGTTGTGACAGGTGGCGTGGAAAGCCCTGAATTTGATCGCAAAGATCAAGCGTTTGGGCGAGGTGGGGATCGCTGATGTCGAGACCGATTTCGCGCAGACGCTCCGCGCGCAAACCACCACCGCCCCAGCCCCACATCTGGCTGGAGAGGGCGCTGATCGTATCCTCAGAAAGCCCCATGACTTTGCCGACCTCACGAATGGCACGCTTGCCGCGATAATGGATGACCGTGGCGCAAAGGCCCGCGCGGTGACGGCCATAGCGTTCGTAGATATGTTGGATGACTTCTTCGCGGCGCTCATGCTCAAAATCAACGTCGATGTCGGGGGGCTCGTCACGGGCTTCGGAGACAAAACGTTCAAACACCATGGTGCCGATTTCAGGGGAAACTGAGGTGACGCCGAGGCAAAAACAAACAACGGAATTGGCCGCCGAGCCGCGCCCCTGACAGAGGATATTGCGCTCGCGTGCAAAATGCACAATGTCGCGCACGGTGAGGAAATAGGGCTCGTATTTGAGTTTGGAGATCAGGGTTAACTCGTGCTCCAAAAGGTCGTGCACCCGCTGGGGAGCACCGCCGGGATAGCGCCATTTGAGCCCCTCATAAGCGAGCCGCGCGAGACGTTGGCGGGGCGTTTCGCCCTGTGTGAGTTCACTGGGATATTCATAGCGCAACTCATCAAGAGAAAAGGTGCAGCGGGTGGCCACGGCTTCGGCGTTAAGGAGCGCCTCTGGGTGGTCGCGAAAGAGGTGCGCCATTTCGACGGGCGCGCGCAACCGCTGCTCGGCATTGCGCAGGGCTGCGTGGCCGAGATTTTCGACGCGCACCCCAAGCCGGACAGCCGAGAGGACATCCGCGAGACGGCGGCGCTTTCCGTGATGCATCATGGGGCTGGCGGAGGCGACCATGGGGATGGAAAGGTCTTGGGCGAGATGGGCGAGATGATGGAACCGTGCGTGGTCTTGGCCGTCATATTGCGGGGAGGCGAGCAGCGACACTTGGCCGGGGAAGCGGCGCGTCAGTCGGCGCGCCAGCGGCTGCCAATTATGCGCGCCGCGAAAGGGCGTGAGCGGTCGGCGCGCAGGGTGCAGGAGCATTTCGCAGCCCGCGCCCCACGCCATAAGGTCTTCAAACCGCAGCACACAGGCGCCTTTTTTAGCCCGCAATCGTCCGAGGGATAACAGGCGTGAAAGGCCCCCCCACGCCGCGCGATCCCGCGGAAAAACCGTGACGTTGACCCCCTCCTGAAGCACAATCAACGCCGCGGGCAATAGGCGCGGGATGGTGTAGATATCGGCGGATGGAGGCGCGGGAATCTGCGTGGGGCGCGGTGGCCCGATGAGGCCATGGGCAGCGTCAAAATCGCGACGCAATCCGACGTGGCGGGCTACTTCGCGGCATTCCACATGGGCGCGCACGATGCCCGCGACGGAATTTTCGTCCGTTATGGCAAGGGCAGGGATACCCAAATGCGCGGCACGGCGCACGTATTCCTCAGGGTGCGAAGCCCCTGTGAGAAAGGTGAAATTGGAGGTTATATTGAGTTCTGCGACCATGGCGATTCGCAGTATATTCATGTTTTGTTCTCACTTGGAGTCTAAACTGCCGAGGCTGTGTGGAAACGCATATATCTGCTAATCATCTTGAAGACTGTGTGGGCGATGATGATCTGGTTCGTGCCGCGGGCGCATTGGTTGATTTGGTCGATATTGATTTCAGCAATGAAGCCGCCATCGGAAAGCCGGTTGGCATCTGTCGGCCTGTTGAAATTGCCATCTTAAGCCGCACAGCCTCGGCCGATTGAGGACATTCATGCTCAATGCGGCCTTTGCGTTCAATGTTATGGGCGCTTAAACAGAAGCCCCCCTTGGCCACGGGGGATTGAATGGCAAAGGTTGATCACAAATATTGTGTTGATTTCCGAAGACTTGCCATACCTTATAACTGTCAGCTCTTTAGTTTGGTCCAATTCATTTTCTAAAATTCGTCTTTGAAAGCGAAACCATCGAGGTGCTGTCGCTGACATTGCAGGTACGTTGCAATTCCTCTTCTATCTCTAGTCAAGGTTGCAGGACCCCGAAAACACCAATCGGAGGGCTGGACCTCGGCTTCCGCGAAAAGATGTGGGGGAAAATGTGATACCATCAGCCACCCTATATCAGAAAAGTGTCGCACTTTAGAGATCGCGCATAGCGTTTTGTGGGATATACGGTTAAGTCACCCTTGTTTTCAATTGATTACCTTGCTCATATACGACGATGCAAGCCAGCTATAAATAATTTGCTTCGCAGAGGCATTTCGACGGAGGCAACATAGTGTCATTGATGTTTATCGCCCTACTACCGTTTTTGGGCGCAATATTCCCACCCCTCCTTATTCGTGCTGGTCGAAATGCGGCGGCTTGGTCCGCAGGCGGGACAACCCTTCTGGCGTTGATCGGCCTCCTTTGGAACGCCCCAAAAGTTATGCGCGGCGAAGTCGTAACCGCACGCCTTGATTGGGCGCCATCGATTGGATTGAACGCAAATTTTTTCCTCGACGGGCTGGGTCTTTTGTTTGCTGGCCTGATCCTTGGCATCGGCCTATTAATCATCCTTTACGCAAGATTTTATCTGTCGCGCAACGATCCGATGGGTCAGTTTTACGCGTATTTACTGCTGTTCCAAGGTGCGATGGTTGGCATTGTTTTGTCTGACAACATACTGCTATTGCTGGTTTTTTGGGAGCTGACCTCGCTGTCGTCCTTCCTTTTGATTGGCTATTGGAAACATCTACCCGCAGGGCGCCAAGGCGCGCGAATGGCTTTGACCGTTACGGGAATGGGCGGGCTTTCGATGATTGCGGGGCTGCTTATTCTTGGGAATATTGTTGGCAGCTATGACCTGAGCATCATTTTGACGCAAAAAGACCTGATCCAAGCTTCGCCGCTTTATTTACCTGCGCTGATCCTTATTCTCATCGGGGCGTTCACAAAATCCGCCCAATTCCCATTCCACTTTTGGTTGCCCCATGCGATGGCCGCGCCCACACCCGTGTCTGCCTATCTGCACTCGGCAACTATGGTGAAGGCGGGTATTTTCTTGATGGCACGGCTCTGGCCGGTTTTGGCGGGCACAGAAGAATGGTTTTACATCGTCGCAACCACGGGCCTGATCACGATGGTTCTGGGCGCGGTCATAGCTTTGTTCAAAGACGACCTTAAATCGCTCCTTGCGTTTTCAACTGTGAGTCACCTTGGCCTCATCACCATGTTGCTTGGATTTGGCACCAAAATCGCCGCTGTCACGGCCGTTTTTCACATCATCAATCACGCAACTTTCAAGGCCGCCCTCTTTATGTCGGCGGGTATTATCGATCACGAAACCCATACCCGCGATATCAAACGTCTTGGCGGGTTGCGCACATTGATGCCAATCACTTTCATTCTGGTGACGCTGGCAAGCCTGTCCATGGCTGGTTTGCCGCCTCTCAATGGCTTCCTTTCTAAGGAAATGATGCTCGAAGAAGCCGCACATACCGTTTGGGCGAGCTATCCGTATTTGCTGCCTGCAGTGGTCGTTTTGGGCGCGCTGTTTTCCGCGGCATATTCCTTCCGCTTGATTGCACATGTGTTTCTTGGCCCTGTCCGCAATGACTACCCCGCCGCGCCACATGATCCTCCTTCCGGTTTGTTGATTTCACCGGGTATTCTGGTTTTTCTCGTTGTTGCAATCGGGCTTTTCTCGTCGGCGATCGTGGGGCCGATTGTTGCGGTTTCGGCGCGCGCAGTAATTGGGGGCACAGAGCTGCCTTATTACTCCCTAAAAATCTGGCATGGCTTCACGCCTGCGCTTTACATGTCGGGCGTTGCTTTGATTGGCGGGCTGTTTTTACTCTGGTCTTACGGGTTTTTGGACAGGATTTGGAATGCGATACCACGCCCAGAAGCGAAAGTTATTTTCGACCGCCTGTTGGGTGCCCTAGAGCGTGCAAGCCGGTCCTTTACTGCCGTTTTGCATGATGGCGCTTTGAGTCGTTACTCCGCTATCTTCCTGATTTTCACCATGTCTCTTGCTTTGTATGCCTATGTTTCAGGCACACATTCGGTGCCGTTGAATGCCGCAAGCGATGTTGAGTTTCTTGGGGCCATTGGCTGGATTTGCATGGTCGTTTCCGCGCTTTGCGTCGTTATTTTCCATCGCAACCGCCTTCTTTCTCTTGTGATTATCGGTATGACGGGGCTTATGGTTTCGCTTCTGTTTAACTATTATTCAGCTCCTGACCTCGCGCTCACGCAGATTTCAGTCGAAGTGGTCACGATCATTCTGTTGCTGCTCTCGCTCAACTTTATGCCCAAAACCTCCCCCATCGAGAGTACATCTGGGCGCCGCGCACGCGATATTATTATCTCGGTTGTAGCGGGCTTGGGCGTTGGTGGACTAGTCTACGCCATTCTGCTCAGCAGTTTTGCACAGCCTTCGATCTCGGAATTCCATCTTGAAAACTCCTATTCGGGCGGCGGCGGCACGAATGTCGTCAATGTTATTCTCGTCGATTTCCGTGGCTTTGATACCTTTGGCGAAATCATCGTTTTGGGAATCGCCGCCGTCGTTATTTTCGCCCTCACGGAATCTGTCTTGGCGTCCAATGTGCGGGCCAAACTTTTGAACCGGACACCAGACAAGCCGCTCTCAAAAGACGTCCACCCGATGATGATGGTTGTCGCAACACGCGTGATGATGCCGATCGCTTTGATGGTTGGCGTGTACATCTTCCTGCGGGGCCACAACATGCCTGGCGGGGGGTTCATTGCGGGGCTTGTCGTCGCGATTGCCTTTGTGATGCAATATATGGCGTCAGGCTTTTCTTGGGCCGCCGCACGGCAGAAATTCCCCTATCATGCCGTCATTGGCTGTGGGGTTCTGGTCGCGGCTGTCACGGGTATGGGCGCTTGGTTTAACGGGCTGCCCTTCCTGACGAGTGCCTTCGCATATGTTCATATTCCGGGCCTTGAGGAATTCGAACTGGCCACCGCGATGTTCTTTGACTTGGGCGTTTTCCTCGCCGTTTTCGGGGCGATTATGTTGGCCTTGGAAAGCTTCGCGCGCTTCGCATGGCAACCGGGTATTGAAAGTGATGATCCTATGAATATTAACCCGGACCGTGATTATATTCAGCCAAATGGAGAGGAGGTATAAAATGGAATTTCTTGTCTCTAGCGCCGTTGCTGTCCTCACATCCTGTGGTGTCTATCTGATCCTGCGCCAACGCACATTCCCTGTTATTCTGGGGCTTTCTCTTCTGTCCTATGCGGTGAATATTTTCCTCTTTTCAACGGGACGCCTTGTGCAAAACCTTCCTGCTATTTTGGACAAATATGGCGAAGGCATCTATACTGACCCGCTCCCGCAAGCCCTCGTTTTGACGGCGATTGTTATTTCTTTCGGGATGACAGCCTTGGTGGTGATGATCGCCCTCAGCGCTTATTTGACGTCGGAGACGGACGAGATTGATATGACCGAGACCACTGACGAAGGAGACAGCGCGTGAGCAATTTGATCATAGCCCCCGTCGTTCTACCTGCGGTTCTCGCACCGTTCATTCTGATGGTGATCCGGCATCATCTCGACCTGCAACGCATTTTCTCGATGGCAGGATCGATTGCGCTGGTTTGCATTTCGCTGGTCCTCACCCACCAAGCGTCTGGCGGCGAAATTCAGGTCTATGAATTGGGCGATTGGCCCGCGCCCTTTGGCATTGTTCTCGTGCTCGACCGCCTTTCTGCCCTGATGGTTTTGCTCACATCCGTCCTTGGCCTCTGCGTGAACCTCTATGTTATCAGCACGGATTGGGATAAACGCGGCGAGCATTTCCACCCGCTTTTTCAGTTCCAACTCATGGGCGTTTGTGGCGCATTCCTTACGGGTGATGCGTTTAACCTCTTCG
Source organism: Falsihalocynthiibacter sp. CO-5D18 (assembly GCF_041205445.1). NCBI lineage: Bacteria > Pseudomonadati > Pseudomonadota > Alphaproteobacteria > Rhodobacterales > Roseobacteraceae > Falsihalocynthiibacter > Falsihalocynthiibacter sp. CO-5D18. The sequence continues at coordinate 41,104 of NZ_JBGFCF010000003.1, forward strand.
TGTTTTTTGAGGTGCTGCTCATTGCTTCCTACGGCCTTATGATTCATGGCGGGGGCGCTGACCGCCTTCGTGCGGGTATGCAGTACGTCGTTTACAACCTTCTCGGGTCGACCCTCTTTCTGTTTGCGCTCGGGACAATTTATGCCGTCACTGGTACGCTCAATATGGCCGACCTGGCGGTGCGCATTGCCGAACTCCCCGCCGAGGACACAGCCCTTATTCGTGTCGGTGCAGTCCTGTTGTTGCTTGTGTTCTGCATCAAGGCCGCCGTGCTGCCATTGCATTTTTGGCTTCCCGGAAGCTATGCAAACGCGCCTGCGCCTGTGGCCGCCTTGTTCGCCATTATGACCAAGGTTGGCGCCTATTCAATCTTGCGCATGTACACGCTGGTGTTTGGACCAGATCTCGCCCTTAGTGCTGGATTGGTAGGACAATGGCTATTGCCAGCGGCGCTGCTAACCCTCGCGGTGGGCATGGTTGGTATTCTCGGTTCGCGCGACATTTCTAAACTCGCAGTCTTTGCCGCCATCGGCTCTATGGGGACGTTGCTGATCGCGATCGCGCTCTTTACGCCACTCGCCACAGGGGCCGCAATTTACTATATTGTGCACTCTACGCTGGCGACGGCGATGATCTTCCTTGTGTCCGATCTGATCATTGAGCGACGGGGAAAAGAGATCAAACCCGCCCCCCGTATGGCACAGAACGGTTTGATCTCGGCCCTCTTTTTTGTGGCCGCCATTGCCTTGGCTGGGATGCCGCCCCTTTCGGGGTTCTTGGGCAAGCTGATGGTTCTTCAGGCCTCCACGGGAACGCCCCACCAAACCCTGATCTGGAGCGTGATCCTTATTTTCTCGCTGGTAGCCATCATCGGCTTTGCGCGTGCGGGCAGCTTGATCTTCTGGAAAACCACCGACCCTATGGAGGACCTCGATCTGGAAGAAGCGCAAATCGCACCGCTCCAAACACAGGGCACCGTAATGGTTTTTGTGCCAATTTTTGCCCTGCTCTTTGGCCTTGTCGCGCTTACGATTTTCGCGGAACAGGCGATAGAATATGCCAATGCCACGGCGGCGCAATTGTTTGACACATCCGCCTATATTGACGCCGTACTTGGGGAGACTGCGAAATGAGACTCCTGCGCAAAGCATTCCCACACCCCGTTCTCACCGTCCTTTTAACGATCGTTTGGCTGCTTCTGGTAAATGCCTATTCCATCAACTCGCTGTTATTCGGCGCGTTTCTTGGCGTACTCATTCCCTTTATTACCAGCCCCTATTGGCCAAATATGCCGCGTGTCAGACACCCGCTCAAAATCATCGAGTACTTTTTTATTGTCCTGTGGGATATCGTCGTCGCCAATTTCGTTGTGGCGAACCTCATTCTGTTTCGCCGCAATGCGGACTTAAAGCCGGCATGGGTCACCGTTCCCTTGGATCTGCGCACACCCGAAGCCATTACTGTTTTGGCGGGAACAATCACCCTTACGCCTGGCACCGTCTCAAGCGATATTTCCGACGAAGGCCATGCAATTTTGGTGCATTGCCTGAATGCCCCCGACCCACAGGCGGTCTGTGATGAAATAAAAATGCGGTACGAGCGTCGCCTAAAGGAGATTTTCGAATGATTGGGATTGCAATCAACTTTGCTTTTGGCTGCTTTGGTGCGGCGCTTTTGTTGAACTTATGGCGGATTATACGTGCGCCGGGGGTTGGAGATCGTGTGCTTGCCCTCGATACGATGGTCATCAATGTCATCGCGCTGATTGTTCTTTTCGGGATGAAGTTCAAAACCGAGATGGTCTTTGAAAGCGCGCTCATTATTTCCATGTTGGGTTTCGTTTCGACGGTCGCCTATACGCGCTTTATGTTGCGCGGAAACATTATCGAGTAGAGGGCATGATGGACTTATTTTACGAAATCCTAATCACGTTCTTTCTGATTGTGAGCGGCGTCTTTGGCCTTGTTGGCTCGATTGGTCTGGTCAAATTGCCCGATCCAATGTCGCGCCTTCATGCGCCCACCAAGGCCACAACATTGGGTGTTGGCGGCGTGCTTCTGGCGTCTATCTTGCATTCGGTTTTGATCGAAGGGCACCTCTCGTTGCATGAGTTGCTGATCACGTTGTTTTTGTTCCTTACGGCCCCGATCACCGCGCATTTCATCGCCAAGGCGCATATTCACCGGAATATGAAATCTGATGAATTGCCCGATCCGGGGGGGGATAAAAGCTGGTCGTCCTTACCAGAGGTCATCACCCCAGAAGAGGGGTGATGCCGTTTGGGGTCATCCGCGCAGAGCGGGAAGGCCGACGCCTGTGCTTTCAAAACCACCATCGGCTGCGATCACTTGCCCCGTCACATAACTGGCCCGTTCCGAGCATAAATACGTAATCAGATCGGCCAGTTCCAACTCAGTACCGTACCGATTGAGCGGAATAGCATCGTGGTAAGCTGCGATAATTTCGGGCGTATGGACCGCCATTGCCAATTTGGTGCGCACCGGCCCCGGGCAGACACAATTCGCCCGGACGCCGAATTCGCCCAGTTCCGCAGCCTGCTGTTTGGTCAAATGGATCACCGCCGCTTTGGACGTGCCGTATGCCACCCTGAGGGTCGAGGCGCGCAAGCCGCTTATCGATGCGATATTTACCAACGCCCCTTTGGTTTTCTTCAGCGCCGGAATCGTCGCCTGTGACACCAGAAACAACCCATCCAGATTGGTTTCCATGATGCGCCGCCAATCGGCAAATGTGGTTTCGGCGAGGGGGCGGAAATCGGCAACGCCTGCGTTATTCACAACCGCATCAATGCGCCCAAAAGTGGAAATTACGGCCTCGGCCATTTTATCCACATCGTCGGGGAGAGAGACGTCGTATTCAAACGGAAAGCCCTGATCTAACGGCTCCGCCGCGATAGCCAATTCGCTCGCGTCACGGTCAATCATCGCGACTTTCCAACCCTGCTCGATCAAAAGTTTACTCGTAGCCAGCCCGATTCCGCGCGCCGCTCCCGTCACAAGGGCTACTTTCTGTGTCATGTTCCTCACTCCCAATCGTAGAAAACTTAGATTACTTCATCCACACCAACAGATAGGTCGTCAACTCAGGCCAAAGCGCGATAATAGCAAGGCCGAGGGTGCTAGTGATAAGGAATGGCACCGCCGCAACCGCAATCTTCTCCAGCGAGAGTTTGGCCACATTCGCCGCCACAAACAGGTTGATCCCAACGGGCGGCGTAAACAGACCAATGGCGAGATTGATCATGAGGAACACGCCGAACCAGACGGGATCCCATTCCAGCGCCCGCACCACAGGGAGAAAGATAGGAAGCGAGATAAACATAATCGTCACCGCGTCCATAAACATACCTGCAATAAGCAGGATCATTGCCATAACCAGCATAATCGTCCACTGAGAATCGCTAAGGGCAAGCAGGCCTTCCGAATAGCGGCCGACCACATCATCTACGGTGACAACCCAGCCAAACAGGCTGGCGAAGGTCACAACCAACATCACAACCGCCGAGGAAGCGGCGGCATCGGTCAGGGCGTCAAAAAGGGTGGAAATCGTTAGGCTGCGATAGACAAAGAACCCGACAAACAGTGCATAGACCACGGCAACAACGGCCGCCTCTGTGGGCGTAAATATACCCGTGTAAATCCCGCCAAGGATCACAACGGGGGTCATTAAGCCCCAGATTGCGTCCCGAAAGCTCAGCCAAACGCGCTTGGGAAAAGGGAACTCTGCGTAGGGCATCGGTGCCAATTCCGCGAGTTTAGAGGATTTGTTCGCGGCCCGTTGAACCCTGACAAAAGGCAGGGCTGCCAACATCAAGGCGCCCATAACGACACCGGGTAAGATTGCGGCGATAAACAGATCGCCGATGGAAACCTCGGCAATCACGCCATAGATCACCAAGCCGATAGAGGGCGGGATCACAATGGACAGGGCCGCACCCGTACAGACCATCGCCGCGGCGAACGCCTTGGGATAGCCGTCTTCTTCCATGCCGCGAATGACCATCGGGCCAATCGCCGCCACCGACGCGGGGCCAGAACCGGAAACTGCGCCCCAAAACAAACTAACAACCACGCCAACAAGGCCCATGCCACCAGGAAGGCTGCCCATTAGCACACGGAAAAACCGGATCATCCGATCGGCCATACCCGCAGTTCCCATCAGGATGCCCGCGAGGATAAAGAAGGGAATAGCAAGAAGCGAGAATTTGGTGATGCCACTGGCCAGCAAATCACCCACCAGATCCAGCCCAAAACCCATCTGCCACATGGCAAAAAGGGATGAAAGTCCAAGCGAAAACGCCACAGGAACGCGGATGACCAAGAGGACGCCAAAAAGGATGAGCATCTGGGTTCCGGTATCGAAATCAAACATAGGCCACCGCCTTGTGCTCAATAATCGCGCCCTGCACCAACCGCACGGCAATCATCAAGAACCCAAGGGGCAGAGCCAGTGAATAATACCATGATGGGACCTGAAGACCTGCCGAAACGATTCCACTGGAGCGTTGGTTTATCACCATCTCGCCGCAATACCACGCCGACAACGCCAGTAGCAGAACGCCCAGAAAGACAGAAAACCAGCGCACGAATGGCTGTAAGGCAGTGGGCAGCATATCCGCGAACAGTGTCACAGCGAGGTGTTGGCCGCGCCGCGCCGCAATTGCTGCGCCAAAAACGGTCAGCAGCAAAAATCCGTTCAACAGGATTTCCTGCGTCGCTGCAAAAGAATAGTTGGAAAGATAGCGCACCAGCACATTGGCAAAACCGATAAATGTCATCACCAGAAAAATCAGACTGCAAACATATTCTTCCAGTCGGTCGGCAATTTTAAGTATCAGGTTTTTCATGGGGCCACCTTTGGCATGAAGATCATACCTGACATCGATGCACAAGCATCTGCACCGCAGGCGGAAAACGCGCCCCACTTAGCGCGGGACGCGTTGTTTTTTCACTTAATTAATTTGAGCCGTTAATGGAAGTCTGAAAAAGTTCCACCAGTTCAGGGCCAACCTTGGCGGACCATTTGTCAAAAGGCTCTTTTGTGGCGTCGCGGAACGCTTGCAACTCATCAGCAGTAGGTTCGTAAACCTCCATGCCTTCTGCGCGCAGTTTATCCAGACCAGCAGCCGTTCCTTCACGAGTCACCTTGATTTGGAAATCCATCGCTTCGATCGCAGCAGCCTGAACCTTAGCTTGTGTTTCCGCGTCCCAGCCATCCCATTTCTCTTTGCTTACACCAAGGAAAATTGGGTCGTAGGAATAGTGCCAAGGGGTGATGTATTTTTGAACTTCATACACACGTTGGGGCACAATCACCGCGCCGATTGGGTTTTCTTGGCCGTCAACGACACCCTGTTGCAGCGCACTGAAGGTTTCCGCCCATTGCATCTGTTGTGGGTTCGCCCCAAGTGCGGTCATCACGTCGATATACATCGGACCCGCAACACGCATTTTTAGACCTTTGAGGTCTTCTGGCGATTTGATCGGGTGCACGTTGTTTGTGACTTCGCGGAAGCCATTTTCGCCCCATGCCAACACGATGATACCGTGCTCCGCCATGATCTCTTTCATTTTGTCGCCCGGCGCACCGGATGTCGTGGCGTCGACGGCGTCATAGCCAGAGTACAGATACGGCAATGAGAAAACGGCCATCTCAGGAACGATGGGCGTCACGTTGATTGCGGAGGTGACAACAAAGTCCAACGCGCCGCGGCCAACCATTTCAGCCTGTTTCATTTGGTCGCCACCGGACAGTTGCGCGTTTGGAAAAACACGCACGTCCAGATCCCCGCCCGTGGCTTCGTTCAACAGTTCCGAGAATTTTTCGGACCCTTGATGCCATGACGTCGTGTCGCTTGTATTGTGCGACAGACGCAGCGTTTCAGCCTTCGCCGCAGACCCAAAAGCGGTCGCTGCCGAAATTGCAGCCACAAAAATGAGATTCATTTTGGACATATTGTCTCCTCCTATTTAACAAGTCCCCTCCCAGTGGAGGTCTCCGGCAACAGAACGTCCATATTTTGGATGGTGTTGCAAGGGAAAATTTTATTGTCGTTTTGAAATTCCAAATTTTACCTTGAAATATGCCCGATATTGCTCAACAATCAATGTTTGAGCCTGTACAGATAGAAAATGACTACAAAAGAGGTGTCCACATTGTGGATGCATGGGGGTGCTTGGAAGATGACAGACGAGAATTTCCCTTTGGAAAACATCGGAGCGCAAAGCGTTGATCGGGCTTTGGCCTTGCTGTCCTTAATCGGGCGCAGCGCGGTTGAGGGGGTTGGTCTGTCAACAATCGTGCAGGACACGGGGTTAAGTCGCCCAACTGCGCGGCGCTTACTGCTTGCCCTCATGCGGGCGCGAATGGTGGAACAAGACACGGCAAGTCGGCATTATTTTCTCGGCGAAGAAACCTATGTACTTGGCGTGTTGGCGGCACAGAGATTCGATTTGATGGACCTGACGCGCAACAGTTTGGTGGATCTGGCCGCCCTGAGCGGAGATTCCGTTTTTCTCTCTGTGCGCCGCGATTCCTTTTCTGTTTGCCTGCACAAGGAAGAAGGTGCATTTCCGATCCGCACTCATGCGCTGCAAGTGGGATATCGCCATCCGTTAGGTGTGGGGGCTGGTTCGCTGGCCATCCTTTCTGCCCTTCCCGCCGAAGAACGCGCCGAAATCCTGAGCCGCAACACAGATATACTTGCTCAGAACTTTCCTGATTGTAGCCCCGAAGCCCTGAAACCCCTGATCATTCAAGCAATCGAGCGCGGCTACTCCCTCAATCCGGGATTGGTTTTGACCAGTTCATGGGCCGTGGGTGCCGCTTTCAAAATACCCGGTGGTCGGGTTGCGGGCGCCATTAGTATTGCCGCCATCGATAGCCGCATGGGGCCTGAACGGCAGGCCGAATTGGGCGCGGCTTTGCTGCTTGAAACCGCGAAAATAGAAGCGCGCATGGCCAAGACCTTCGCGCTGTCAAAATCGACCGACCTGCCACGCCATCGCACACAATTCAGCGCGGCGGCCAAGGGTTAGTCGGCACTTAGTATTTAACGGAGGATAAGGTACGTGAACAAAGCACAAATCGTTGGTTGGGCACATAGCCATTTTGGCAAATCCAACGCGCCAGATACCGAAACCCTGATGGCCGAAGTCATCGCCCCCGCGCTTGAACATGCAGGTGTTGGCGCAGCGGACATTGACGGCATTTTTGTAGGCGTCATGAACAACGGCTTTTCCAAGCAGGATTTTCAAGGCGCATTGGTTGGGATGGCCATGCCAGAACTGGGCATGACGCCAGCTGTGCGGATGGAAAATGCCTGTGCCACTGGGTCTGCGGCGCTTTACTCTGCGCTTGATTTTATCGAATCTGGTCGCGGCAAAATTGCACTGGTGGTTGGAGCCGAAAAGATGACGGCCCTGCCCACAGTTGAGGTGGGCGATATCCTTTTAGGGGCGAGTTATCGCAGCGAAGAGGCGGATGTTGCGGGTGGATTTGCGGGACTGTTTGGCCGGATTGCCCAACAGTATTTTCAGAAATACGGCGATTGTTCCGATGCGCTGGCAATGATTGCCTCCAAAAACCACCAGAATGGCGCGCATAACCCCTACGCTCATATGCAAAAAGCGTTAACCTTTGCGCAATGTAACGACGTTTCTGATCGCAACCCCTATGTGGCCCCCCCGCTGCGCCGCACCGATTGCTCGCTTGTGTCGGATGGCGCTGCCGCGATGATTGTCGCCTCTGCGGATGTGGCCGCCGACCTCAAACGCGCCATTGCCTTCCGCGCGCGCACCCATACCAACGACATACTGGCCCTATCGCGCCGTGAGATCACCAATTTTGATGGGGCACGTCGGGCTTGGGCTGCCTCTTTGGAGGCTGCGGATCTCAACCTTTATGATTTGGATTTGGTCGAAACTCACGATTGTTTCACCATCGCCGAGTTGCTGGAATATGAGGCCATGGGCCTTGCCGAAACGGGCAAAGGCGCAAATGTGATCCGTGAAGGCATCACCCGCAAGGATGGCCGCCTTCCGGTAAACCTGTCGGGCGGATTGAAATCCAAGGGGCATCCCATCGGGGCGACGGGCGTATCCATGCACATCATGGCGGCGATGCAACTGGCGGGCGAAGCGCCTGAAGGCATTCAGGCCAAATCCCCGCAACTGGCGGGCGTGTTCAATATGGGCGGCGCGGCGGTTGCCAACTATATGTCGGTTTTGGAGCGCGTAAGATGAGCACGTGGGTGTCAGTTAACAGCGATCCAAAGGGCGGGATTGCTCCCTCAACCACCCGTGTTTCAAACCTTGCCAACCACCTTACCCGCAACGCGCGGCGTTTGGGCGACAAGGTGGCGCTGGTTTGGGGCGAGGAGCAATGGACGTGGGAGCAGATGGAGGCTCGCGTGAATGCGCTGGCGTTTGGATTGCGCGACCGATTTGGCGTGAGCAAGGGCGATCGCATCCTAATCCAGTCCCAAAACTGTAACCAGATGTTTGAATCCATGCTCGCTTGTTTTCGATTGGGTGCGGTCTGGGTGCCTGCGAATTTCCGCCAAACCCCCGAAGAAGTGTCGTGGCTGGCACAATCCTCGGGCGCGACTGGCATGATTTGCGGCGTGGAATTCCCTGAGCACGCCGCCGCCTGTGACGCGCCTGAGCGTGGGTTCATGCTGGTGATCGGTGGCCCCAAGGGCGACAGTGATTTTGATACGCTGGTAGATTCCTATATGGGCCAGACGGTTGCAAATACGGCCGTCGACCGCGATGATCCTTGTTGGTTTTTCTTTACTTCGGGCACAACGGGGCGGCCCAAGGCCTCGGTGCTGACGCATGGACAGATGGCGTTTGTTCTGCTCAATCACCTGAATGACCTCATGCCAGGGACCACACATGAGGCGAGGTCCCTATGCCTTGCGCCCCTTAGTCACGGCGCAGGTATTCACCAGATGACCCAAGTCGCCGCAGGGGCGGCAACCGTGTTGTTTCCCGCCGGTCGTTTTGATCCCGAAATCGCGTGGAAAATCGTGCAGGATCACAAGATCAGCAATATGTTTACCGTGCCCACAATCGTTAAGATGCTGGTCGAACATGACAGTGTGACCCAATATGATATTTCCTCGCTAAAACAGATGATTTACGCGGGCGCACCGATGTACCGCTCCGATCAAAAATATGCTTTGTCGGTTCTGGGAAAAGTGCTGGTGCAATATTTCGGCCTCGGCGAAGTCACTGGAAACATTACGGTCCTCCCGCCGTCGGAACATTTCGAAGACGATGCAGACATGCGGATCGGGAGTTGTGGTTACCCCCGCACGGGCATCGAAATCTCCATCCAAGCCAGCGATGGCAGTGAAATGCCAGTAGGGCAACAAGGCGAGATTTGCGTGATCGGGCCTGCGGTTTTTGCGGGTTATTACAATAATCCCGACGCCAACGCCAAAGCCTTCCGCGATGGATGGTTCCGCACGGGGGATTTGGGCTATGTCGATGCTGGCGGCTATCTTTTCATCACAGGTCGGGAATCCGACATGTATATCTCAGGCGGGTCCAATATTTACCCCCGCGAGATCGAGGAAAAAATCCTCACTCATGACGCCGTTAGCGAAGTTGCAGTCCTAGGCGTACCTGATCCGGTCTGGGGCGAAGTTGGCATCGCCGTTTGCGTTTTGCGCAAAGGCTCCGAAGCCACAGCAGAAGAATTGCACGCATGGCTCAAACCAAAAATTTCGAGCTATAAAATGCCCAAGCGTTTTATCCTCATCGAGGAAATGCCCAAATCTGCCTATGGCAAAATCACCAAGAAAATTATTCTTGAAACATTGATACAGCGCGGTTTGCTGGGTGAGGTGACCTGCGCATGAAAACTACTGCGCTAAATCCACCCATGGTCCACCCTGGTCCTGTGAATCCCAAACGGATCGAAGCTGTTGGCGTACAGGCCTATGATCTGGAAATTCAACTAGAGGCGGGGCAGCAAGTCGAAGCCGCCATTTGCTCGGCGGTTGCGGCGGCGGGATGTGACGGAGCTTGGGTCGATGTGAGCGGTTTGTTTTCCGATCCCTACGCCTTTGTTATGCCGGACAAATCCCCCGACGGTACGCGCGTCGCTTGGTACAGCGAAACCTATGAGCCAAAGGGCGAGACTCGCGTGGATATGGGCGGAATGTCGGTTGGGCATTACGGCGACGGATCGTTTACCCATTGCCACGGCGTTTGGACCTCGGTTGACGGAACAACTTTAGGGCATATGCTGGCCCCAATTTGCACCGTTTCGCGCCCTGTGACACTCAAGGCTATCGGCTTCAAAGGCGGACGGTTTGAGCGCCTGCAAGATGACGAAACTTGTTTTGAGTTGTTCCGCGCATGTGCGACGGGCTCGCCCGTGCAGACCCCAGATGCCGTCATTCTGACCCTGCGCCCCAACACGGACCTTTGCTGTGCCATTGAAGAAACCGCCCGTGCCTTCGGGATTTCCGACGGTGAAATCATGGGCCTCGGCAGTGCCAACGGCGCGCGGTTCCAAGACGCACCGTCCATGCACAGTGCCATAACCGAGTTCATTATAAACTCGGGTAAGTTGGTTAACGGCAAGGCCAGCGTCAACCTCTCCGCTGTGGACATTCAGAAAGATATCTTCAGCGGTACAGTGAAAAGCGGCGATGCGCCAATTTCAATCACCGCTGAAATCGTTTTGCGCCGCGCTTAATTCTGCGCGGGGGGTAGTTTTAAAATTTTCGCATAAAGGATACCTTTTGGGCCGTGAACGTCATAACGTTGAAAATTATGTGACGACGGTCAGGAGACATACCTTTTCATGAAAGACGCGCCCCTCCTAAATCTGGCTCTTGCGATGTTTCTCACCCTTTCCATTGGCTGGCTTCTGTTCATAGGGCGGCCAATTTTATTGCCCGTCGTGACGGGACTCTTTGCGGTTTACGTGATGATCTCGACCTCCAATGCGCTGCACCGCCAGCTTTTGCTGCGCCATTTGCCGCTACCTTTCCTACGATTTTGCGTGCTGTCGGTTTTTGCCGCTGCCGTCATTACGCTTGCCATCGTTGCTGCCGCCACAATCCGCGAAATCGCCGCCGTTGCCCCTATCTATGAAGCCAACATGGACGCATTCCTTGAGAGCATTGCGGCGCGATTTGAGTTGGATCATCAGGAGCTTTGGCTGGGAATTCGCACCGTTACGATCGATGCCTTTGATCTGCGCGTCGTCTTTTTGAGCCTATTGGGGGGATTTACTAATGTTGGGCTCACTGTCTTCTTGATTGTGATTTATGCCGCATTTTTAATGAGCGAACGTTCCAACTTTGAAAAGAAGCTCGCGGCCGTCTTCTCCACCCCTAATCAGGCCCAAATGGCCAAACGCGTCATTCGCGAAATTAATACTAAAATCAGCGACTATTTGGCGGTGAAAACACTGATCAATGTCGTGCTTGGGGTGATCTCCTTTCTTATCCTCTGGGCGCATGGCACAGATTTCGCCCTATTTTGGGCGGTGATGATCGGATTGCTAAACTATATCCCCTATGTTGGCTCCTATATCGGCGTTCTTTTTCCCGTTATCCTGTCGTTTGCACAGTTTGCCTCCCTTTCCCATACGTTGTCCCTGACGTTTTTCCTGACCGCGACCCAATTTATCATGGGCAATGTCATTGAGCCGCGCTTTATTGGGCGGCAAGTCAATCTGAGTCCGGTAATTGTGTTGATTGCTTTATCGGTTTGGACAGGGCTTTGGGGGATTCCTGGCGCAATTTTAGCGGTCCCGCTGACTTCGGTGATCGCAATTATTTTTGCCAGCTTTGCGTCTACCCGCTTTATTGCAGTGCTACTGGCGGACCGTGTCGAAGAATAAACACTGGACTTAACGCATTCCGTTGCGAGTTTAGTGGTCGCTTGCGCTGCGAAAATGATTCCAAATCGCCCGTAGAAAAATTACGGACAGGACAAGACCTGCCGCAATCAGCACATATTTGGTATGCAACACATGCCCAAAAACACGCCCCAGAAGTTGGCCAACGGCGCTACCGAGGACAGTGTATACCACCCCCCAAATCAACGCAGAAATGCCCGCTCGCACGGCAAACTGCATGGTTCCGATTTCTGATTGGGCCAACGCGATGGGGCCGACAATCCGCATGCCCGGTATGAACTGAAAAATGGACGCATAGCGGGCGGGATTTTTATTGAGTTTCTGCAACATCCCCGAGAGTCGTTTGTTCGCTAGGATCGACTGAACGCGCGACTGCCCGCGATAGCGCCGCCCCAGAAAAAACACCGATAGATTTGACATATAAGCACCGCAGATGGCCACCGACGCCACCTGCCAAGGCAAAAGGAGATGGTGATGCGCCATGATGCCTCCTGTAATGGCGACGGTTTCACCCTCGACAATACTGCCCAAAAAGACGGCAAAAAGGCCGTAATTGGATATCCAACTTTCTACACTAATAGTGACTCTCCATGTCTCAAATACGCACGGCTTTTCCGTTCGCCACATGTTGGGTCGGCCCTTGTTGAATGTCCAGAGTATCCGTCACAATCCAATCCGTTTTCGGATTTTTGTTGGGCGGGCCCCTTAACTCTGGATCGGCACAAACATCATGTTCCGCACCTATCGCGGCGCTTGGGTGGGTAACAAAAGCCAATTTCAAAGCGGTTTCATGTTGTAATCCCTTTGTCCGCGAAGAGGCACAGTTGCAGATCAAGCAGACGCGCACCGTCTTGCACAAGGTGGGTGGCGTCTCGGGTTAAGATGAGGCGCAACACAAGGCTTTGGATGATCCCGAATAGTAGCATCACACCGTCCTCTGCGCGCAATGTACCGCCCAAATGCCCTTGAGTTTGAGCCACTTCAAAGGAGCGGATCAAGGCGGCGCGAAACGCGACAACCTCTGATTGGATGGCGCGCCGCGCTTGGGTTAAAATGCCAGTTGGGTCGCGGGTCACCATGATTTCCGGCAACGCCGGAGTTTGGGTCACCAGTTGCAGATGCCCCAAAATTAGATGTCGCAGATTGTCTACAGGGGACCGCTCTGACTGCTGTCCCTCAAGGGTATTTTCGCGGATTTGCGCACATAGCGTTTGGGTGGCGGCCCACCAGATGTCTTCCTTCTTGGGGTAGTGCTTATAAACCGCAGGCTGTGTCAGGCCAAGCCGCTTGGCGATCATGCCGGTTGTCACATGATCCGGACCAACTTCGAACGCAAGATCCAAGGTCGTCGTCAGAATTTGCATCTTGCGATCTTCGGAGGATTTGCGTGTACTCATCCTCGTTTCACGGCCCGCGTCGCGATGACGGCGATCACAGCCCAAAAGGTAAATCTCAAGACCAGCGCGCCGATTGTGCGCATCTCAAACGGGGTGCCGAGCAAGACCACAAACGCAAATCCCAAGGCAACCCCTGCCGTTGCGATTGCGATTAAGCCTGACAGACGCGCCGCCCAAAGTGTGCCCTGCCACAAGCCGATCGCGGCCAGAATATAGGCCGCCCCTGCTAGGAAATTGAACCAAACGACAAACCCGACATAATTGCCCGCCCACGCCTGTGAGGCCATGGAACCAAACAAGACATTGCCTGCGGAAAACAGGGTTAACGCGCCAAATAACATGGCGACTGTAGCTATGAGCTTTCGCCCGTGAAAAGGTGAAGTGGGAACTGTTAGATGGCTATTCATTGGATATCCTTCCTATTAGTTATACTACTATAACTAATAACAGGCACCTCGCGTTTCAACCTCGACACCAACTTTCCCTAAAATCAGGGCAGAACGGTTTCCACCTCAATCTTATGTTGAGAAACCCTACTGTTTCAGAAACGCATGTGGTAACGCTCGCGGGCAGATTTCTGCTCTTTCTACTGATTGAATTTCGGCGACCGCCCAAGGAGATGTCCATTGCTAAAAGTAACCCCTAGACAGATGGTCTGGTTATGCATGGCTGTATTTTTTGTTCAGCCAATCCAGTTTGGCATTTGGCTATCAAATGTCGCCGAAATAAAGATAGGCTTGGGTCTAAGCAACTCGGATTTGGCGCTTGGTTTGTTGGGCATGCCCATCGGGCTTCTGCCCTCTCTCTATCTCGCCAGCCGCGTCGTTGATCGCTTCGGCCCAAGACACACCCTTTTGTGGTTATTTCCGCCCATGCTTATTGCGGGTGTACTCCCTGGGTTTGCAACGGGTGTGGGATCGTTGTTCCTGGCGCTTTTCGTGCTCGGGGCGCTCATTGCGTTTACTGAGGTCGCCTTGAATGTCTTTGCCGCGCGGGTGGAGAAAACGCTTGGGACATCCATCATGAACCGAGCGCACGGTTTTTGGAGCCTCGGCATTATGGCGGGCAGTTTTATTGGTGTTCAGATGGCAGGGCTTGGCTTCACGGTGGCCGAAAGCTTGCAATGGGGGGGCTTGCTGCTTTTGCCATTATTGATGGTCGTTGCCTATATTTTGCCAAGGATTGCGCCGAAACAGGAGACCACAGAAAACGCGCAGGCCAAACCACCACTTCCAAAAGCGCTTCTACCGATTGTTGCCATTGTTTTTGGGGCAACAATTGTCGAAGGTGCAATGATTGACTGGTCGACCGTTTATATGCGCGATGTTGCTGAGATCATTGCTGGCAAAGAGGGTTGGGCGGTGACCATTTTTGCCGGTTTTGTGACAGCAGGGCGATTTATTGGCGACGCAGTAAATAACCGATATGGTGCGATGCTGCTGGCGCGCATGTGCATTGGTTCCGCCATTTTGGGACTTGTCATTCTGGCATTCAACTTTGGACCGGAGGCGTCATTTTTGGGCTTCGCTTTTGTCGGGCTGGGCGTGTCCACGATCTTTCCTCTGGGCATAAGTGCCAGCGCAGCTCTTGGGGATGAGGGAGAGGCGAGAAACGTATCGGTGATGACCTTTGGCGCGTTAAGCGGTTTCCTTGTTGGACCGCCCATGATTGGTTTCGTCGCAGAGGCAACCTCGCTTAATGTCGCCTTCGCCTTGCTCCTCCCCACGCTTGCACTGAGCTTTATCTTGGCGAAACATCTTTTACGCATGCGTTGATTGGATTGGGATGTTTACTCACCCGGATCGCGGTTTTCTAGGCTGCCGTCGCGTTGGCGGCGAAACAACCGTCCAACCGTGAAAGAGGTGCGCGGCGTATAGATATAAGGCGTGCGCGCGCCCTTGGTGGGACGCACTTGCATGCGTGCGAGGCCAAAGACAATCAGAACGCCGTGCCCGACCGATATCATCAGGAACAGGGCTTTGGGGCCGAAATCGTCAATAAGCACCGAGGCGAGGTAGGGCGCAAAGATAGCCCCAAGCGCGAAGAAAAACATCAGTGCGGCCGAGAGTTCGACGCGCTCCTCGGAGGTGGCAAAATCATGCGCGTGGGCCGCCGCGACGGAATAAATCGGAAAGGTCGTGAGGCCAAAAAGCCCCGCGGACAGCATGATCCCCGTCGTCCCCAAACCCGAGGCCATAATCGTAATGCCGCAACTGAGCATCGCGGCGAAGGACAGCCAAACCAACACCCAGCGGCGGTCGTATTTATCCGCCAGCCATCCGACGGGGAGTTGTGCCAGTGCCCCGCCGAGCACGAAGGCCGACAAAAACCAAGCGATCTGGCCTGCGCTCAATCCGACTTCCTGACCATAAATCGGGCCGACCATACGAAAGGATGCGCTTGAAAGCGCCGCGACCACAACCGCCGCCGCCGCCAAGGGAGAACAATCAATCGCCAAACGGGGTCGTAAACGGGCCCGCTTTGGTGTTTCAGGTTCCGCCGTGCGCGTCAGCATCAGGGGCAAAAGCGCCGCACAACAGAGGATAGCCAGCAGGTTGTAGGATATGTATGACGCGGGGGACAGGATTCCGATAATCATTTGCGCGGCCAGCGATCCCGTCATGTCCACGACGCGGTATACCCCCATCGTGCGGCCGCGTGTTTCATTGGTGACTCGCGCCTGCAACCACGCTTCGATCACGGTATAGCATCCCGCCACACAAAGCCCTGAGGCCACGCGCATCAAGGCCCACGCGTAGGGATCCAGCACCATCATATGTGCCATCAATCCGATGGAACCGCTGGCCGTGAAAGCGGCAAACGCGCGCGAGTGACCCACGTTGCCCATCAGGCGCGGTGCCCACCAGCAGCCTATGAAAAACCCCAGAAAATGGGCCGAACCCAGCATTCCGATTTCCTGCTTGGAAAAGCCAAGGGTGAGCCCAGACAACACATCAAGAGGCCCCACGCCGCCGGACGAAAGTTGTAGCAAAATAACCGAGAGAAAAAGGGCGGCAAAAGAGATGAGTAATCGCATGTCGGGTTGAACTTGCCGCTTTTGTTTGAGCAATCCAAGAGGGATTGTGTGCTGTGATGAATTATTATGACGCGGAGTGCGAATTAGTAGAATTTCACCAAATCAGCTGACCAATACGAATACCCCTCGAACCCGCGCAAGCAACGGCTCACGTACCAGTAGAAACAAACTCCGTTATGGCCTTCGACAGCGCGTCCCAATCGGTAAACTCGCGGTCTTCCTTGCGTGGATCAATTGCCTGATGACGCAAGATCGCGTGCCGCAGTATTTGGGTTTCATAATAGCCATAGCTGCTGGGGTGCACCGCTCCGGCAACGAGCAACTCTGCATTTGGCTCAAGACCAGTTCGCAATTTCATTTCAATCAAATATTCCTGCGCCTCCTCGATTAACTCGGGAAATGCAGCGCCAAGGCTGACGGAGATCATAAATGTGCGACGGGCCGCCAAAGAGTCTTGGCTTGCGGTCAACAGAAGTTCAAAATTCGGGGGATGCCGACGCTCATGGACCGGCGCGGCCAAAATGACAGTATCAAATCCCACAAACGTTACTTCCGCCATCTTGTCAGATACATCCACCAACGTGGCCTCATACCCCGCATTGCGCACTTCGGCTTCAACAAACCGAGCAATCTTGCGAGTCTGCCCTTCGAGAGATGCAAACAGAATAAGTACCGACATTCGGTTTCTCCTTATCTCTAGTCGCGGCGCTCAAACGTCAGCGCCCCTCAAACGGTATCAGTGTCACGCTCGGCTTGCCTTGTCCGAAATCAAATGTAGGTGATTAATTATGACCTTACCTATCGCTGCCATCCGCACGGGCTAAATATTTCGACCAGAGTTGACCAACGTCAAATTAAAGAAAAAGCAGGGTTGATAGGGACATCTCAAGCAGTCTTGGGGTCCGATATCCGCAGTTTACCCACCTTTATTGATCTACGTGCCTTCCTTGCTTGGACCAAGGAAAAGGACGATTTTCTTTGTCTCCCTGACAAGATCAGCCTGCAACATGAAATGACCGCCGTGCAAATGGCCGCGTTGCGCGCCAAGGGTCCGGTTTTGCGCTTTGATGCTGCCATCGGAGCGGAGAATACTGCGTCTGCCATGCCTGTGATCGGCAATCTTTTCGGCACCTCAGAACGTGTCGCCGCCGGACTAGGACTTGCGCTTGATGAGGTTCCTGCCTTTGGCGACTTTCTCGCGGCCTTGCGCAGCCCGCCTCTAGTGGATGGCATGCGCGATGCGCTGTCCCGCTGGCCGATGCTCAAGGCGGCCCTGACGACACGCCCGAAACTTCTGCGCACAGCACCTGTGCAAGAAATTGACGCGCCGATTGATATGAATATGATCCCCGTCCAAACGCCGTGGCCCGAGGATGCGGGGCCGTTGATCACATGGCCAGTTGTCATCACGCGGCCCTATGGCACGACGCTGGACAGTTTGGCACAGTATAACTTGGGGGGTTACCGCGCTCAAGTTATTGGAGCAGATCGCTTAATCCTGCGCTGGCTGGCACATCGCGGCGGGGCGGCCCATGCCCGCAGCTGGGCGCAAGCTGGTGCGCCGATGCCGGTTGCAATTGCCCTCGGAGCGGACCCTGCAACGCTGCTTTCTGCGGCGCTTCCCCTACCCGAAAATATCTCGGAATTGATGTTTTCGGGCGTATTGCGCGGCGCGCGCACGCAACTTGTTCCCGCCCGCAGCGTACCGCTTTTGGTGCCCGCCCATGCGGAAATTATGATCGAAGGCTGGGTTCACCCCAATGATTTCGCCCCAGAGGGGCCGTTTGGCGATCACACCGGTTATTACAATTCGGTCGAAAACTTCCCTGTGTTGCGGATCAGCGCGATCACCCATCGCCGCAATCCGCTTTATCTGAGCAACGTTACGGGGCGCCCTCCTGATGAGCCGTCGGTAATTGGCGAAGTGTTCAATACTCTCGCCCTGCCCGTGATCCGCGCGCAAATCCCTGAAATCCGCGACCTTTGGTTACCACCCGCGGCATGCTCCTATCGGATGGCTGTGGTGCAGATTTCCAAACGCTATCCCGGTCAAGCTAAGCGCGTCATGATGGCGCTTTGGGGAATGTTGGCGCAGTTCTCTTATACCAAGACAATTATTGTCGTGGATGAAGACATTGACCCGCGCAATTGGGACGACGTTGCTTAAGCCATGGCCACCCGCATGGACCCCTCACGTGATGTGACTGTGCTCGAAAATACGCCAATGGACTATCTGGATTTCTCCAGCCCCCGTGACGGGTTGGCGGGCAAACTTGGCATTGATGCCACAAATAAAATCGGCGCGGAAACCACGCGTGAATGGGGCCGCGTGATGGCGATTGATCCGGAACACGAGGCGCGCGCCACCGAATTGATTGCGCGGTATTTGGGCGGTGCGCGATGACCAGACGGGTGATTTTGGGCGTCTCTGGAGCGTCAGGCGCGGCTTTGGCGCTGGAAGCTGCGAAGGTTCTGCACTGCTCCGGTATTAAGGTTGATTTGGTGCTCTCGCGGATGGCGGAACGCACTTTAGATCTCGAAATCGGGCCTAACGCACAAGCCGAACTGGTGGCTTTGGTAGACCGCCTACATCCGGTCGCCGATCTGGGGGCAACCATTGCTTCTGGCTCTTATCCCGTTGCGGGCATGATCGTCGCGCCTTGTTCGATGCGCAGTCTTGCCGCGATTGCGCAGGGGCTGGATGATAACCTGCTGACCCGCGCCGCCAGTGTGCAACTCAAAGAACGCCGCCCTTTGATTTTGCTGGCGCGTGAAGCACCGCTGACGCTGGCCCACTTGCGCAATATGACCGCGGTCACCGAAATGGGCGGTATCATTATGCCGCCCGTGCCCGCGTTTTACCTGCGCCCCCAAACCACTCAAGACATCACCACCCAAATCGCCGCGCGCGCGGTTGATTTGTTGCGACTCGCCCCTGCCCAAGCCAAAGCCTGGGCTCCCTCAATCGGAGACGACCCAAAATGAAAATATCCCTAGATACGCAAGTGCGCGATATTGCCGCCGAGATGCCCGGTGCCGCCGAATTGTTCCGCCAAGCAGGCATCAGTTTCTGTTGCGGCGGTAAGATGCCGTTGGCCGAGGCTGCGGACGCCCAAGGATTGAAACCTGACACCCTGTTGGCGCAACTTATGGCGTTGCAAGAGGCCGCGAACCGCGATGCACCAAGCGAAACATCGGCGCTGATCGATCATCTGTTGGAACGCTACCATGAAACCCATCGCCGCGAATTGGAGAGCCTAATCCCCTTGGCGCAACGTGTGGAAACCGTGCATGGCGACCACGAAGAGGCCCCACTTGGGCTGACGGCCGCATTGATCGCTTTGTATGACGAACTGGACCCCCATATGCAGAAGGAGGAACAGGTTTTGTTCCCTTTGATGCGCGAAGGGAATGCCTCCGCGCTGGCTGCCCCACTCGCGATTATGCGTCAAGACCACGAGAATTCCACCAATCTTTTGCGGGGGATTGAGCATGCCAGCCATGGTCTAAACCTACCCGAAGGCGCTTGTGGCTCGTGGACGGCGCTTTACACTGGAGTGCGCAAATTGGGCGACGATCTTGTGGCGCATATCCATCTGGAGGAAACTGTGCTGTTTCCACGGTTTGACGGCCAAGCGGCATAACCTGCCCGCGCTATGGGCCGAGGCTTTGTGGGCGAAGATAGTCCGGTTCGTGGCGTGGGCGCTATTTGTTGATGCGTTTGATTTGGTCGATATTGATTTCCACGATGCAGTCGCCACTGGGAGGCTGGTTGTCATCCGGCGGTTATACCGAAAATTTATGGTTCTGAATATCTCAATCACAATTAGCCGAGCCGCGATTGGAGTTGGAGACCGGGCGCAATAAAATGCGTTGCTACACAGTCTCGACCGAAGGGAAACCTAAATTTTGGGGCGAAGTTCGGCCATAACAAGATCATAGAGATCCCGTTTGAAGGGGACGATCGATTGGAGCAACTCATCGGGTGCCATCCAGCGCCATTCGCTAAATTCGGGGTGTTCGGTTTGGATGTTAATATCGGCATCCGTTCCGTTGAACCGCATTAGGAACCAAAGCTGTTCTTGGCCGCGATATTTGCCTTTCCAGAGGCGTTGGGACAGTTCCAGCGGCAAATCATAGGGGAGCCATTCACTGGTTTGAGCCTCAATGGTTACGAGGTTTTTGGTCACGCCGGTTTCTTCCCAAAGCTCTCTTAGGACAGCGACTTCCGGCGCTTCGCCCTTATCAACGCCTCCTTGAGGCATTTGCCAAGCAGGCGGCTCAGATTCGGGGCGGTCGTTGCGTTGACCTGCAAAAATGTGACCGTCTTTATTGACCAGCATGACGCCAACACAGGGGCGGTAGGGGCGATTGTCTTGAGCATCGATGGTCATGGGAGGCAACACTTTGCATTTAGAAAAGAAACGGGGCAGCGGCTTTGAAACCACTGCCGCGAAATTTGTGTTCTCAAACTTACTTTTCGCCACTTAAGGCGGTAAGTCCGCGCAGGATATCGATGGCGTAGGAAAGCTGATAATCTTCGTCGCGCAACTTGGCTGCGTCTTCTTCAGCTTGTTGCTCCTCTTGCAGGAGGTGACGCTCATCGTCTGTCATCGAGTCATTGGAGAGGCTACCGCGCAGGTCTTCTTCTGTGCGGCGCTTAGGTGTATCCTCTTCCTCTTCTTCGACGGCTTCCGGATCGCGGCGGGGCTGTTCAACAACGATGTTTGGCGACACGCCGAGAGCTTGGATCGAGCGGCCAGACGGTGTGTAATACCGTGCCGTTGTTAGGCGCATGGCACCGTCGCCTTTGAGGGGCATGATCGTCTGAACAGATCCCTTGCCGAAGCTTTTGGTGCCGACAACAACGGCGCGACGGTGATCTTGCAGGGCACCCGCGACGATCTCGGATGCCGATGCGGAGCCACCGTTGATTAAGACAACGATTGGTTTGCCCTCAGCCAAATCGCCAGCGGTCGCATTGAAGCGCTCGCCATCTGCGGCAGCACGGCCACGAGTAGAAACGATTTCTCCGGCCTCAAGGAAGGCGTCGGAGACGCGGATCGCTTGCGTGAGGAGGCCACCTGGATTGTTGCGCAAATCGACGATAAATCCATTTACGTTTTCAATACCGCCAGCCTCTTCGACCTGTTCTTTGATCCCTTCGGCAAGATTGGGGTACGTTTGATCATTGAAGGTTGTGATCCGTAAAACGACGGTGTCGCCTTCGGTGCGCGACCGCACGGCTGTAAGCTTGATGATGTCGCGAATTATGGAAATATCAAAGGGTTCTGTTTCGCCTTCGCGCACGACGGTGATGATGATTTCACTGCCAACTTCACCGCGCATCGCTTCAACGGCTTCGTCGAGTGTTAGGCCGAGTATGCTTTCGCCATCAACGTGCGTAATAAAATCGCCTGCTTCGACGCCCGCTTCAAAGGCTGGTGTGTCGTCAATCGGAGAGACAACTTTAACGAAGCCCTCCTCTTGGGTCACTTCGATGCCAAGGCCGCCAAATTCGCCGCGCGTTTGTTCGCGCATGTCGTCGAAATCGGTCGGGGGTAGGTAGCTTGAATGCGGGTCGAGGGATGTGAGCATCCCAGAGATCGCGGCTTCAATAAGTTCGGATTCGTCAACTTCTTCGACATATTGTGCGCGGATGCGCTCAAAAGCTGCGCCGAATAAGTCGAGCTGCTCATAGACCGAAGATTTCGTTTCAGTTTCCTGTGCCAAAAGAGGGGCAGCAAGCTGTGTTGTCACCAAAACGGCCAAAAGCGAGCCACCGGCTGCTGCCATAAAGAATTTCTTCATATTGTCCTATTCCTTTGTCACTGCAAACCACGGGGCGGGATCCAGCGTGGATTTGCCCTGTCGTAACTCCATATAAAGCGTTTCCGAACGAGAAGCGCCACTCCCATTGCGCGTTTTCTGCAAAAACTCTTGCGCTTGAGGCGCGTTACCGCCCATGAGACCCAACGGATCCCCTGTCAGAACCACTTGGCCGACTTCGCCATATACCTCACTTAATCCAGCTATGACCAAAAGATAACCCGCTTGTGGCTCCAGAATGATCACATTTCCGTAGTCAAGCAGCGGACCGCGATAGCGAATGGTCGCCGGAGCCGGAGAAGTAACGACGGAAAGAGGGTTCGCCGCGATCAAAAAACCGGGACGACGGATGCCCGAGGCGTCGGCTTCGTCATACTTTCTCAAGACGCGCCCCAAGACGGGGAGGTTGAGGTTTCCCTGCATGGCTTCGAAATCCATGATGACCAAAGGCGCGGCGTCGACGCCTTGCACCAGTCCCGTGGCGAAGGCTTCAAGTGTTTCGCTGCCTTCGAGCAGGCTTTGCAGGCGCTCAGGGTCTTCAACAAAGCGCCGCGGTAGATCTGTGCGGTCCGAAATCGCCAGCGATAATTCGGTGCGCGCGTCTTGGGCGCCAAAAAGCCCTTCCTGAAGCGATTGCACGGCACTTTCCTGAAGCGAACGCAGCAGGGCAACTTCCTGAAGGCGGGCGCGTAATTCTTCGGCGTTCGCCTGAAGGCTTGGTGTGACGTCCGACAGGATCATCCCAGAGCGCGCGGTTCCAAGGGGGCCGGAGGGGTGGAGCAGTAAGAGAGGCGTCGGCGACGATTCCATTGATTGCAGAACTCCAATCAACTGGGCGACTTCTTCGCGGCGGGCTTCAAATTCAAGCGCAATGGCCTGTTCGCGAATGGTGGCACGTCGCAGGCCCTCGCGCATGGCTTCAAGGCCCGCTTCAAAGGCTTGCACCGCTTCGGTCAGGGCGGCAACGCGATCACTCGCGCTTTTGGCGTCGTCTAACGCCAAGGTTGCCGTGCTGATTTGTTGGGCCGCGCGGCGTGCCGCATGCGAAGGATCAACCTCCGCCATCGAAGGCGTAGCCATGCCCAACGTCAAAAGGCAGCCTATGATGCGCAGGGTTTTCATCGAATGATCAGCGTCTCGCCCGTCATTTCTGGCGGGAGATCAAGCCCCATCAGATCGAGGATCGTTGGCGCAAGATCGGAAAGGCGACCCGTCCGAAGTTTAGCGCCCGCGGGTCCACCAAACAGGGCGACGGGAACGGGATTGGTTGTATGGGCGGTGTGTGGCCCTCCGGTTACGGGGTCTACCATCGTTTCACAATTGCCGTGGTCCGCCGTGATAATCATCGCGCCGCCAACGGCCTCCAATGCCTCAAGCACCCGTCCGAGGCCGCGATCCACAGCTTCGCAGGCCTTAATCGCAGCCGCCAAGTCACCCGTATGACCAACCATATCGGGGTTCGCGTAATTGGTAACGATGAGGTCATAGCCCGCATTGATGGCCTCGACGAATTTGTCTGTGACCTCGACGGACGACATCTCAGGTTGCAAATCATAGGTCGCGACTTTGGGCGACTGGGGCATGAAGCGGTCTTCGCCGATTTCTGGCTCTTCTTTGCCACCGTTCAAAAAGAACGTCACATGTGGGTATTTTTCGGTTTCGGCAAGGCGGAATTGGCGCAAACCCTTTTGGGCGACCCAAGAGCCAAGGGTGTTCACAAGGTTTGCCTTGGGAAAACAGACGTCCATATAGGTGGTGTGGTCATCGGAATAACCGACCATCCCAAGGTAGCTTGAAAGTGTGGGCCGAGGTCCGGTTTCAAATCCGTTAAAGGCGGGTTGTCCGATGGCCGCAAGGATTTCGCGGGCGCGGTCTGCGCGGAAGTTGAGGCAATAAACCCCGTCGCCATCCCGAACGCCCACATAGGGTGCGATGACGGTCGGCAAGATGAATTCGTCGGTTTCGCCGCGCGCCCAAGCTGCGGAGACAGCCTCGATGGCTGTGTTCGCGGCTTCTCCCGTGGCATTTATTATTGCGCCATAGGCTTTGGAGACGCGTTCCCAGCGGTTGTCCCGATCCAAGGCGTAATAGCGTCCAGAAACCGTGCCGATCTGGACGGATTGGGGCAGGGCAGCCACAAATTCGGCCATAAAGTGATCTGCCGATTTAGGTGCAACATCGCGCCCGTCGGTGATTGCATGGATGACGCATGGCACGCCTGCGTCGCTGACCGCTTTGGCTGCCGCGACGACGTGGTTGAGATGCCCGTGCACGCCGCCGTCCGAAATGACACCGATCAAATGCGCGGTGCCGCCGTTGTTTTTTAGGGTGTCGATAAATCCGCGCAGGGCTTTGTTTTGGGCGAAACTTCCATTCTCAACCGCAAGGTCAATTTGTCCAAGGTCCATCGGCACCACGCGTCCGGCCCCGATATTTGTGTGCCCAACTTCCGAATTGCCCATCTGCCCCGTGGGGAGGCCCACATCGGGTCCGTATGTGGTCAGGGTCGCATGCGGGCTTTCGTTCATGATGCGGTCGAAATTCGGAGTCGCGGCCATCGCAGGTGCGTTGTTCGCGGTTTCGTCGCGGTGTCCCCAACCATCAAGAATACAAAGAACAATCGGTTTTTTTGCTATCGTTTTCGCGGACATGGCTCTCTCGCTTTATGGATTTGCGTTAGGTTTAATCCGCAGCCCTGCGAAGAGCAAGGTCATGTGCGGTGGTAGGGGCTGCCGGAAAGGATTGTCGCGGCGCGATACAGCTGCTCAGAGAGCATAACGCGCGCCAACATATGCGGCCAGACCATAGCGCCAAAGGATAGGCGAAAATTGGCCTTGGCGCGCAGGGATCTCGCAATGCCGTCCGCACCACCGATAATAAAGGCCACGTCGCTTTGTCCGTCATCGCGCCATTGCGCGAGAGTGTTGGCGAAATCGGGGCTTGGCATCACCTTGCCCCGTTCGTCCATAATCGCAATCAGGGCGTTTTGGGGCAGGGCGCGTTCTAGAAGGACGGCTTCTGCATCGGAGCCAAGCCCCTTTTTGTCCTCGACTTCATGCACGATGACGGGCCCAAGGTTCAGGGCGCGTCCCGTGCGGTCAAATCGGGTGAGATAATCGTCCAAAAGGGCGCGTTCTGGCCCCGCCCGCATGCGGCCAACAGCACAGATATGAACGCGCATCCTTGAAACCTATGTCAAAGAGGTTGGATCGCTTGAGCCTGGAACGCCAGCCTGCCACATTTTTTCAAGCTGATAGAATTCGCGCACTTCAGGGCGGAATACATGCACAATCACGTCGCCCGCATCGACCAGAACCCAATCGCCGGGGCCTTTGCCTTCAAGCTTCGAAATGTAGCCGGTCTCTTGCTTGATGCGATCCGCGAGCTTCTCGGAAATTGCCGAGACTTGGCGCGAGGAGCGACCCGAGCACACGATCATTTGGTCGGCCATTTCAGACTTGCCCGCAAGGTCGATTGTTACAACGTCTTCAGCTTTGTCATCTTCTAAAGACGACAAAATGAGCGCGAGCAAAGCTTCGCTCGCGGCACTTTCGGATGCTGTTTTTTTCTTTGCCTTAACGGGTTTGTCGCCGTTGGCAGTGTCAGAAGAGTGAGACAGATTCCTGTCCTCCGTAATGCGCACCGGACCCTCCGATGCATGTATCGTCTAAAGATAACACCGCATATGTTAAATCTCAATGATAAGACGCGGGGTCATAGGACTTTGGCGCGGGATTAGCAACACCACAAAGCTTAATCGGGGCGGGAAAGCGCGAATTTTGGTGCTAGGGGCCGCATTTATAACCCTTGTCGTCTTGGGTTTTCGCGCGGGGAAGTATTGCGAGACTCATTCAAAGAGAGTATGGCAACGTTATGAAGCGTATATTTGACATCGATGACCATAGTTTTCTGCCTTGGCGGTTCTATGGACAACAGCTCTCGATCAACGCCTACCTCTAGGTTTGGCGCGCCACAGGTGCGTCCGCTTTGCAGCCAAAATGCCACAAATTTACCTAACGAACGGGAGTGGACCATGTCCGCCAAAACACTTTATGATAAAATCTGGGATGCCCATGTCGCCCAAGTTGACGAAGACGGCACAACCCTACTTTATATTGACCGCCACCTTGTCCACGAAGTGACAAGCCCGCAGGCCTTTGAAGGTTTGCGCCTAACGAATCGCAAAGTGCGCGCGCCGGATAAAACCATCGCTGTGCCTGATCACAACGTACCAACCACGCTGGATCGCGCCAAAGGTATCGAAAACGAAGAGAGCCGCATTCAAGTTGACGCTCTCGACAAGAATGCTAAGGATTTTGGCATTCACTACTATCCAGTTTCCGACGTGCGCCAAGGAATTGTGCACATCGTTGGCCCAGAGCAGGGTTGGACCCTTCCGGGCATGACTGTAGTTTGCGGCGACAGCCACACAGCAACCCACGGCGCGTTTGGCGCGTTGGCGCATGGCATCGGGACATCGGAAGTTGAGCATGTTTTGGCGACCCAAACGCTGATCCAGCAAAAATCCAAAAACATGAAGGTCGAAATCACAGGGAAATTGAATCCCGGTGTGACAGCCAAAGACATCACTATGGCCGTGATTGGCGAAACGGGCACCGCTGGCGGTACTGGTTATGTGATCGAATATTGTGGCGAAGCCATTCGCGCCCTTTCTATGGAAGGCCGTATGACCGTCTGTAATATGGCCATCGAAGGCGGCGCGCGCGCAGGTATGATTGCGCCCGACCAAACAACGTTTGACTATGTCAAAGGCCGTCCACATGCACCCAAAGGCGCGGAATTTGACGCGGCTCTGGCGTGGTGGAAAACGCTCTATTCGGACGATGACGCGCATTTTGACAAGGTCATCACACTTAAGGCCGAAGATATTCAGCCTGTTGTGACTTGGGGCACTTCGCCCGAAGACGTGTTGCCGATCACGGCCACTGTTCCGTTCCCGTCGGATTTTACCGGTGGCAAAGTTGACGCCGTTGCGCGCTCACTGGAATACATGGGCCTCACGCCTGGTATGAAATTGACCGACATTGAAATCGACACAGTGTTCATTGGCTCCTGTACCAATGGCCGGATCGAAGATTTGCGCGCAGTTGCTGGCGTCGTGAAGGGCAAGAAAATTAAAGAAGGTATGCGGGCGATGATCGTTCCGGGTTCCGGCCTCGTGCGGGCGCAAGCCGAAGAAGAGGGCCTTGCTGCTATCTTCACGGACGCCGGTTTTGAATGGCGTTTGGCTGGGTGTTCCATGTGTTTGGCAATGAATCCAGATCAGCTTTCGGATGGTGAACGCTGTGCGGCAACATCCAACCGCAATTTCGAAGGTCGTCAGGGCCGTGGTGGGCGTACCCATCTCGTGTCTCCAGCTATGGCAGCAGCCGCTGCTTTGACTGGTAAATTGACCGACATCCGCGACCTTATTTAAGAGGAATACCCTAAATGGAAAAGTTCGAAAAACTGACCGGAATCGCGGCGCCAATGCCGTTGATCAATATCGACACTGATATGATCATCCCAAAAGTATTCCTGAAAACGATCAATCGCACGGGGCTTGGCGTCAATTTGTTCGCCGAAATGCGCTATAATAACGACGGCTCTGAAAAGGCGGATTTTGTGCTGAACAATCCCGCATATCGGGACGCGGAAATCCTTATTGCGGGCGACAACTTTGGGTGTGGCTCGTCGCGGGAGCACGCACCTTGGGCGATCAAAGACTTCGGAATTCGGTGTGTTATTTCCACAAGCCTTGCGGATATTTTCTTCAGCAATTGCTTCAAAAACGGAATTTTGCCGATCATCCTCCCCAAGGAGCAAGTCGACATGTTGATGCAGGATGCCGGTAATGGCGCGAACGCACGCATGACTGTAGACCTTGAAGCGCAAGAGATCACGATGTCAGATGGAACGGTTGTTCCCTTCGATGTTGACGCCTTCAAAAAGCAATGTTTGCTCGAAGGTCTGGATGACATCAGCCTAACTTTGGCCAAAGAAGCGGCGATTGATTCTTTCGAATCTGCCGCGGCGATCTCTCGCCCTTGGGTATAACGCTAGGCGGTAAAATTGCCGGTTCTACCACATCTAGGGGGTCGCAGTATATCTGCGACCCCCTTCGTGGTTAATGATGCAATCTCGCACCAGTTTCACCATGAAATTGCCTTAAACATTTAGTCATAGTTAACAGAGTGTTGCAGAACGTGGCGAAAGAAGGCAAAAATTGGGCAAGAATGAGGCAGACCGCCACAATGTGCGGAAAATCGTTGGAATAAGAGATCGGCTACGGATCGTTTTCGGCCAACCAAAGGGTAATTGGGCAGTGTTATCACAGCTAATTGGCGCGATCGTGCGCGGTATTTTGGTGGCTCTCTTAATTGCAGCGCCCTCCATAATCGTGCCCGGCAATCATTCAGATACGAGCCAAGTTGTGGCGCTTCTCGCGATTTTTGCAGGCCTGCTCACCACAATTGAATATGCTTCCGACTACCCTAGCCTGATGGAATTTCGCGACGCGCCCCCATTTAATCGGATTCGCTATATCAGCTTGTTGCTGATGGTTGTTTTGCTGTCGTTGATTGTTGATGACGGCGCGGATGCCGCAACTTTGCAACGTTTCACGCATGCCGTCGGAACTGTCGTCGGCCAAGCTATGGATTTCCCCTACAGCCCTGTGCGCTTGTTTGTTTTGGCGCTGCCAGCGGACGCAAGTTCGAGCGACATAGAGTTTGTGCGCACAGCAGCCGGTCTTTGTTATTTGATCTCTCTCGTGTCCCTTGCTGTTTTTATGATTGGTCTGCGGATGGGGCGCTGGCCCGCTCGCGGTCAAAACTTTAATGTTTGGGTCAATTTGCCGACCTTTGATCCCACAGCGGGTCGCGATGTTGTCGATCGCCTTACGCGGGACGCGCGGTTTAATTCTGTGCTAGGCTTTCTTCTACCGTTTATTATTCCCGCGGCGATGCAGACGACTTCGACTGTCTTTCAAGCGTTCTCGCTGGATTCGCCACAAACTTTGGTCTGGACGATTTCCGCATGGGCTTTCTTACCTGCGTCTCTGTTTATGCGCGGCATCGCCATGGCGCGGATTGCATCGTTGATTCAAGCAAAACGCCAATCATCCTTTACCCAACAGGATGGCTTGGTCGCTGCCTAATTGCCCTGCTGATGGCGGGGCCAGCAATGGGGCAAACACCCTTGCGAGTGGCGACATACGACGTTGATTTTTTCCGCAAAGGGCCGGGAATTCTGTTGCGCGATATTCTGCGTGAGTCCTCCGATGACGCGAATGCCGCTCTGGGTGTGATTGCCCATGTGAACCCCGATATCCTTCTGCTAACGGGCATAGATTACGATCTTTCAAATATAACGGTCCGCGCGTTTGCCGATGCGTTGGCAGGCGGGGGTGCCGACTATCCCCATGTTTTCGCCGCCCTTCCCAATTCTGGCATGGCCTCGGGTTTGGACCTGAATGGCGACGGCCGTTTGGGGAGTGCGCGCGACGCGCAGGGGTATGGGCGCTATGCGGGGGCCAATGGCATGGCAGTTCTTTCGCGCTATCCGATCGAGGATGCAGTGTTTCGCGACTTCTCGGATTTACTCTGGAAAGATTTTCCACAGGCGGATTTGCCACAGATCGACGGCGCTCCGTTTCCAAGTCAGGCCGCACAAGACAGCCAGCGCCTTTCGACGACGGGTCATTGGGACCTTCCAATAACGACGCCCGATGGGGTGCTTCACCTTTTTGCCTATTCGGCCACGCCGCCAGTTTTCGACGGCCCAGAGGATATGAACGGCAAACGTAGCGCCGATGAAACGCGATTTTGGGGCGCGTACCTTGACGGCGCCCTTGCCCAACTCGCGCCCAGCGGCCCGTTTGTGATCCTCGGGAACTCGAATCTTGACCCCGTAGATGGCGATGGCATCAAAGGCGTGATGCAGACCCTTTTAGACCATCCCCGCGTGTTTGATCCGCAGCCCGCAAGCCATGGCGGGAAGGCAGCGTCAGACCCAAGTCACCTCGGCGATCCCGCTTTGGATACGGCGGATTGGCCAGGCGACGGTTCCAGCCCCGGAAATCTGCGGGTTGATTACGTCTTGCCTTCGTCGGACATTACCGTCGTCGGGAGCGGCGTTTTCTGGCCCCAAGAAGGCACCCCAGAAGCGGCCCTTTTGGCCGAGGGCGAGGGGATTACCCGCCATCGACTGGTTTGGGTGGACATCACGCTGCCATAAGTTGGGCGCGCTTGAGGTTAGACGGTAGTTCGCAAAGCATGATCTCTTGGCGGGGTGTCGGGTGAAAGTCCGGCAGGATTTCCGCTAAGCGTGCACCCGAAAGGCGGTGTGGAATCTCGCTCAAATACCGCATTTCAAGCAACTCATAAGCTAAGGTCCATACAGGGCTCGCGAGCCGCATCAACCACCACGGAAAATTCGTAATCTTGATTTTCTGTCCCGCCGCCGCCGTGATCTCCTCACAAAGTTCCTGAATCGTAAAACTTTCACCTGGGAGGGGGATGTCTTCAAAGGCATTCAGAGTGGCTCGCGTCTCCGCCAAAGCGACCGCCACGCGCGCCCAGTCGGGAAGATAGCAATAGGCATGTTCGACGTCTGTTGGCCCCATAGTTGTAACAACGCCCTTGTCGATTTTTCCAAGGATCACGAGGCTCATCAATGTTCCGTCGCGATTGGGGTCGAGGAAATCGCCGCCGCGCAGAATGATTGTGCGCAGGCCGTCTTTGGCGGCTTGACGATAACTCTCTTCCATTTCGATCCGAAGGCGGCCTTTGCGCGTGGTTGCAGCTTGCGAAGTGGTTGGCCCCCACGTTCCAGCGGTTGCGCCAAAATTGTAAACGTTTCCTGGAATGATAACGGTGGCACCGCTGGCTTTTGCCGCAGCGATAATGTCAGCGGTATATTTGGGAACAAGCGTCGCCCACCCCTTGTAACCGGCGGGATTGAAGCCGTTGACGATCACATCGGCCCCCATCACCGATTGCATGAGGTCATCGGTGGAGCGGTTGAATTTGCGCACGGTCCATCCCGCCTTTGCAAAGGCCTCGGCCGCGTGGCGACCTATTTTTCCGCTCGCGCCAAGGATGAGTACTGTCTGGGTCATTTGTAAGTCCTTTCTGAAGTGTTGAAACAAGCTTACCTATTCGTTATTGTGGGTTGTATTCGCAAAATTTGGATGTGTGGTATTCAAAAATGAATGTTAATTCTCTCGCGTCCTTGGACTGGTCCCTCATTCAAAGCTTTATCGCTGTAGCTGAGGCGGGGTCACTGACGGGCGCTGCCAAACGGTTGGGGCACAGCCAGCCAACCCTTGGGCGACATATCACACAAATCGAAAACGCCTTGGAGGTGCAGCTTTTTTCGCGCGTGGCGCGGGGGTATGAACTTACCGAATATGGCCACGCATTATTGCCCGCCGCACGGGATATGCAGGCCGCCGCCGCGCGGCTTTCGCTGGCGGCCGCCGGGCAGGCGCAAAGCCTCTCGGGGGTTGTTCGTGTCACAGCGTCGGTGATGTTCTCCCATCATATTCTTCCTCCAATTTTGGCACGTTTGCGCGCATTTGAGCCGGACATCGAAGTGGAATTGAACGCAAGCGACACGACGGACAACCTGCTTTTCCACGAAGCGGATATCGCCGTGCGCATGTTCCGCCCCGAGCAGTTGGACACGATAACGCGCCATATTGGCGATATGGATTTGGGAATATATGCGGCGAAATCCTATATTGAGCGCAAGGGAATGCCGATCACACACCTTGATCTTAATCATCACGATTGGGTCGGGTATGATCGCAGTGAACTTATTATAAAAGGGATGCGCGCTTTGGGGTGGCATGTGGACCGCCGTTTTTTTGCGACGCGATGTGACAACCAAACGGCCTATTGGGAGTTGGTCCGCGCGGGTTGTGGGATTGGCATCGCGCTTAAAACTATTGCGAACAAGACGTCGGAAGTTGTCGAGATTTTGCCAGACACCGTCACTGACGCGCTGCCCATTTGGTTGACCGCCCCTGAGGCCTTGCGCAACACGCCGCGCATTCGTCGGGTCTATGATTATTTGGCCGAGGAGCTAAGTCGCGTCGCGGGTGCTTGAATTTTCGGAGCGCGCGCGATATTGCCAAGGCAACTTAGCAAATAGTCGAGGAATTCTCATGAGTAACCCATCCATTTTGATCCTTCCTGGTGACGGCATTGGCCCCGAAGTCATGGACGAAGTCCGCAAAGTCATCGCTTGGTATGGCGAGAAGCGTGACATGGCGTTTGATGTGTCCGAAGACCTCGTCGGCGGCGCGGCCTATGACAAACACGGCACACCGTTGCACGACGACACAATGGCGCGCGCCATGGAGGTTGACGCCGTGTTGCTCGGCGCCGTTGGTGGCCCGAAATACGACGTGTTGGATTTCTCGGTGAAGCCAGAGCGCGGCCTTTTGCGTCTGCGCAAGGAAATGGATTTGTTCTCGAACTTGCGCCCTGCGCAGTGTTTTGATGCGCTGGCCGATTTCTCAAGCTTGAAGAAAGAAGTAGTTGCCGGCCTCGACATTATGATCGTGCGCGAATTGACCTCCGGTATTTATTTCGGTGAGCCACGTGGCATTTTCAAAGAAGGCAACGAGCGGGTTGGCATCAACACGCAACGTTACACCGAAAGCGAAATCGCCCGCGTTGCGCGCAGTGCGTTTGAATTAGCACGCCTTCGGAGCAACCGTTTGTGTTCGATGGAAAAAGCCAACGTTATGGAGAGCGGCATTTTGTGGCGCGATGTCGTCACCGAGATCCACGCCGCGGAATATCCCGATGTTGAATTGAGCCACATGTATGCCGACAACGGCGCCATGCAACTGGTGCGTGCCCCTAAGCAATTTGACGTTATCGTCACGGACAACCTGTTTGGCGATATCCTTTCGGATGCTGCTGCGATGCTGACGGGTTCTTTGGGCATGTTGCCCTCGGCAAGCCTTGGGGCACCGATGGAAAATGGCCGCCCAAAGGCGATGTACGAACCCGTTCACGGCTCCGCACCCGACATTGCGGGCCAAGGTAAAGCCAACCCCATCGCTTGTATCCTCAGCTTCGCAATGGCGTTGCGGTATTCCTTTGAGGCGGGCGAAGAAGCGGCGCGTTTGGAGGCGGCTATTGCAACCGTCTTGGCCAATGGCGCACGCACCGCAGACCTCTTGGGGCCAGATGGCGGAACTTCGATCAGCACAGGCGAAATGGGCGACGCAATCATCGCCGCTCTCGACGCAAGCCTCTAAGCTGATCGAAAATTCTGGAAATTGGGGGCTTTGTGTCCCCTTTTTTCGTTTCTAGGGGGCGGCGCCCTTGCGGCGAAGGCGTTTTTCCCTTCAGGTATGCGCTAAGAAGTATTCGCCGACGTCATACTCCCAAAATTGCTGAGATACCCAATGTTGAAAATATCCCCAAACGCCAAGGGCGCGTTATTTGCTCTTGTTGCTTTCGGCGTTTTTGCGACGCATGACGTGATCGTCAAGTCGCTTGGAGGTACATATTCGGCCTTCCAAATCGTGTTTTTTAGCGTGCTTTTAGGGTTCCCGTTTGTGACCGTGATGCTGATGCGTGATGCGACGCATGGCACGCTGCGCCCAGTGCATCCTTGGTGGATGCTTGTGCGGACTCTTTCAGCTGTCGTAACGGGTGCGAGTGCGTTTTATGCGTTTGCGCATTTGCCGCTCACACAGGTTTATGCAATCCTTTTCGCAACGCCCCTGATGATTACAGTGTTGGCGATTCCCATTCTGGGCGAGCGTGTTCGCATGCGACGCTGGATGGCGGTTATCGTGGGTTTGATCGGAGTATTGATCGTTTTGCGTCCCGGAGATGCCGATCTTGGGCTTGGGCATCTCGCAGCTTTGATGGGCGCTATCGGTGGGTCCCTAAGCTCGATCATCGTGCGTAAAATCGGCCAAGAAGAACGCAGCGTTGTGCTTTTGCTCTATCCGATGATGGGGAATTTCTTGGTGATGGGCTGCTTGATGCCGTTCTATTATGTTCCTATGGCACCGCTCGATTTTGCGGCTGTGGGGGCGATTGCTTTACTCGCGTATATCGCCATGATGTTCCAAATCTTTGCGTATCGCAGCGGTGAAGCCGTGGTCGTGGCGCCGATGCAATATTCTCAGATTATTTGGGCCAGTATTTACGGATATTTCTTGTTCAACGAGCGGCTCGATACAGCGACAGTGGTTGGCGCAGGTGTGATTATCGCTAGTGGCCTTTATATTCTCATGCGCGAATCCTCGGCGCACACCTCTCAAAACACACCCGTTTTGCGCACCCGTAGCCGTGTTGGTTCTCCTGGTGGCCTTCGCGTGGGAACGGTGATCCGCCGTGAAGATAATGCGCGAGCGCGTGATGAGGACGCCCAATCCTAGGCGGGCGTCAAAACCGCAACAGCAAAAAGATTGTCTGCATCTGTTAGGAACTCCGACACGCCCCACCCAGAAAGCGCGGCCATTTCGGAGAGGCTTTCTCGTGTGTATTTGCGGCTGTTCTCGGTGTGAATGGTTTCCCCTTTGGAAAACCTAATTTCCTCGGAGCCTATCGGCACAGATTGATCCGACAGGCTGACTAAATACATTTCGATCCGCGATGCCACGTCGTTCCATCTGGCCTCATGTTCGAACTTATCAACGTCAAACACCGCGCCGATTTCACGGTTCATGCGATGCAGGAGGTTGAGGTTAAAGTCGGCGGTGATCCCCTGCGCATCATTATAGGCATCAAGCAAAATCTGCGTGTCCTTTACCAAATCGACACCCAAGATAAAGCCCGTGACATTGTTCCATTTGCGGATTCGGCTCAGAAGGGAAATGGCGTCGTCTCGCGACAGATTGCCAAGGGTCGAACCTGGGAAAAACGCAGTTTTGGCTGTGTCGACATATTTTGCGTGCAGGGGGATTGGGCTGGTGAAATCGGCCACAATCGGGTCGATGATCAGGCGTGGATAGTCATGGCGCAATTGCTGCGCGACTTGGTTTAGAAACGGACCAGATATGTCGGTCGGCAGATAGGCCGCAAGCTGTGTGAACTGGTCGAGCAACACCCGCGTTTTGCGGCTTGCCCCACTCCCAAGCTCCACAAGAACGCTTGCTGCGGGGACGTATTTTTCCAACAGCGAGGCATTATCAGTTAAAATCGCCAGCTCTGTGCGGGTTGGATAATACTCTTCCAACTCGGTGATTTCTTCAAACAAATGACTGCCAGCGTTGTCATAGAACCATTTGCTTTCGAGGCTTTTTGGCGTGCTGTTCAGCCCTTCAAGTGCGCTTTTAAGGAGCGCGGCGTTTTGAATTGTTGGCAAGTCCATCATACGTTCCCTTGATCTTTGGCCAGTCGCAAACCCAGCATTTGCCAGCGTTGGTGCGGATAGAAAAACGTGCGGTAACTTGGGCGCATTTGGGCGATTGCGGTGGCACAGGAACCGCCGCGCAGCACCATTTGATTGACCATGAACTTGCCGTTGTATTCCCCAAGGGCGCCTTCGGGTGGTTTAAAGCCGGGGTAGGGGGTGAATGGGCTTTGCGTCCATTCCCACACATTTCCCCAAAGGGATTCTGTCGCCGCAGTTGGACGGAAGTTTTTACTGTCTAGAAAGTTGCCCTTTAGAGGCGTGTCTCGCGCCGCAAGCTCCCATTCGGCTTCGGTTGCGAGGCGGGCGCCGGCCCAACGGGCAAAGGCGTCGGCCTCGTAATAGGACACATGCACGACGGGCGCATCAAGGTTGACGGGTTGCGCGCCGCGCAGGGAATAGCTCCAATATACGCCGTCCTGAAGCCACCAATAAAGAGGGCTGTCCCAACCTTCGCGTTGCTTAACGGCCCACCCTTCCATCAGCCAAAGTGTGGCGTCGTCATAGCCGCCGTCCTGCATGAATCCGATCCAATCGCGGTTGGTGGCGGCGCGGTTCCCCAACTGGTACGGGGCGACATAGGTTTTGTGGCGCGGCCCTTCGCAATCATAGGCAAAGCCGTTTCCGTTGTGGCCGATCTCAACCAAGCCACCTGCATGGGAGGTAAACCGATGCGCAATCTCTTGCGTTGTTTCAAGCGGTTCAGGTGCGCGATAAACGGGCATCAAGGGGTTGTAGGAAAACGCGTGCAAAAGGTCGGTCACGAGCAGTTCTTGATGCTGCATTTCGTGGTGACAACCAAGCTCTGTGATGCAGTGGATTGTTTCTGTGTCGCCCGTTCCGGATTGCAAAAGGGCTTGAAGTTGCGAATCAACGTGGGCGCGATAGGCCAGAACATCCTCAACTCCGGGCCGTGAAATCAGCCCCCGTTTGTCGCGCGCATGACGCGGACCTGCTTGCACGTAATAGGAGTTAAAAAGGAAGGCGAAACGATCGTCGGGCGAGCGGTAATTTGGCGCATGTGGTTTGAGAATGAATTCCTCAAAAAACCATGTGGTATGAGCAAGATGCCACTTCGCAGGGCTGGCATCTTCCATCGATTGAAGCGCCATATCCTCAGGGGTCAGTGGCGCCACAATAGCATGGGTGCGCGCCCGTGTTTCGGTAAAGAGTGTGGCATAATCGGGTGCGGATTGTGGGTGCATAGAAACGGTCATGGAACACCTTAAAATAATCGAGCGGGCAAATTTGACGGCCTACCTCTAAGATAAGGAGATGCCCAATTGATCGGTAGGTCAAGATATGTGCCGCTGTGGTTCATATTTGATCCACAATACACTTCGGCGCCAGAATTGGTGCTGTTTTAGCGTTTAAACAGGCTGGCGGCGCCTGACTGTAAAGTTGCAATCGCTTCACGGACCAATTTTGGCTCCACGTTATGCTTGCGTGCAATGGCCTCCGGCGACGCGTCCGTGCCCAGCCCTTCCAAGGCGAGGTCCGCTAGGAATTTGGCGTCTTTGGCGCGGGGGTCTTGTTTTACGATTTTGCGCGGTATGGGCGCATCGTCGCAAACAATCCCATGGCGCATAACGGCGTCGGCCATAAAGCTTCCCGCGTCTGGCGAGCCGCCCTCTTTTTCTTCTAGACGTGGCTTCATACGACGGGCCCAAAAATGCACCCCATAGGTGTCACTTCCCAATTGCCCCGCAACGTCGAAGCGTTTTTTGATCATGTGGTTTCGGTGACGGAATGAAATTGGATAGAAGGCCGCTTCGGGCTGCGCAAATTTGATTTCACCGCTCTCTTTCAGGAAATGCGTCACGGCTTCGGGGCCAGTGAACCCCCAATTTTGCGCTGTCATATGTACAGGGTTGCCCGCGTCGCGCTCTGCTTCCAATTCGCGCTGTTGCCATGGTTTGAGCCAAGGAGCGATAGCGTACTCATCTTTGAAAAACTCGAGCATATTCCCCAAAGCTTCGCTATCTTTTGGCAGACCCAGAACGGCATTGCACACGAGGCCGGGCTTTTCCCACCCAAAAACATGGGGGTTTTGGAAATCGAAAG
This sequence comes from Falsihalocynthiibacter sp. CO-5D18, assembly GCF_041205445.1. NCBI lineage: Bacteria > Pseudomonadati > Pseudomonadota > Alphaproteobacteria > Rhodobacterales > Roseobacteraceae > Falsihalocynthiibacter > Falsihalocynthiibacter sp. CO-5D18. Next base: position 78,730 of record NZ_JBGFCF010000003.1, read on the forward strand.
GCTGATAGCAATACATATCGGCATCGACCCAGATTTTCCCCGTGTGTTGCAGCATGTTCAGCCGAAACAAATCCGCATGAATCGCGGGGCTTCCGGTGCGTGCGTGCCGCAACATCGGCTCGGCGGCAAAAATTGGATCGGCGGGGAGCTGCTCCACTTCTGCGGGGCAATTCGGGATCGGGCTGTAGCTATAGAGCGTCACTTTGTGGCCTGCATGGGCAAAGCTCACCAAACACAATTGTTCAAGCCATGAGAGCTGTCCGCCAATCCAAAGACTCGCGATTTCCGGTAATTTCGCCATGATTTGCCTTTTTGGTAATGCTTTTCGCGCGACGGATTTCTTTGTTGTATCGTGAAAATGTGTTCGGATAAATGAACGGAGCAAAAGAAGCTGGGAAAGTGCGCACCTGTGTTAGGATTGTCGCGGGGTAACTGCGCAACAGTTACCCCAGATTTCACGGGTCCCCTTGTTCCGGTCGTGGGGGACGCCTACATCCATTTAATGAAAAGATTTATTCCCTTTCTCAAATCCGAGCCAAAGGTCGCAGTCGTGCGCCTTCAAGGTGTGATTTCAGCGTCCGGCCGCGGCGCGCTCAACGAAGCGTCTATCGCGCCTGTTTTGGAGCGCGCTTTTCGGCGTGGAAAACCAGTGGCGGTTGCGCTTTTGATTAACTCGCCGGGCGGATCGCCCGTGCAGAGCGCGTTGATCGGCCAGCGTATTCGCAGCCTTGCGGCCGAGATGAAAATTCCAGTTTACGCGTTTGTCGAAGATGTTGCGGCTTCTGGTGGCTATTGGCTGGCATCCGCTGCCGATGAAATCTGGGCAGATGCGGCGTCTATTGTGGGGTCCATTGGCGTGATCTCTTCGAGTTTTGGCCTGTCGGGCCTGATCGAAAAACACGGGATTGAACGGCGGGTTTATACGGCGGGAAAATCGAAATCGACAAATGATCCTTTCCTTCCGGAAAAGCCTGCAGACGTGAAGCGCCTGAAGGTGGTGCTGGATCAAATGCACGATGTGTTCAAAGAACAGATCACGTCGCGGCGCGGTGATAAGCTTGCGGATCAAGATTTGTTTACGGGCGAATATTGGATCGGGAAGCAGGCGCTGGACCTTGGTTTGATCGACGGAATCGGGCACATGATGCCCAAAATGCGCGAGCAATATGGCGAGAAAGTTATTTTCATGCCCTACGGTCAGAAAAAACCGTTTCTGCGCCGCCTCGGTGCGCAAATCCTTGGGGATACGATCGGGAAAATCGAAGAACGCAGTGAGTTTTCTCGGTTTGGGTTGTAGTTGTGATTAAAATAGTCAGCTTATTTTTGATTGGGATGTTGGTTTTGGCGATGTTTGGTCGCCTGAAATATCCCGGTCATAAGCAGGTTGCACGGGCAAGATGTAATAATTGTGGACGTATTCGGCTTCGGAAGTCGCCATGTCGTTGCCAATTGGATAAGGGATAAACGATGCTCGATTGGTTCTTGGTGGGTTTGGGGCTCACCATCCTTTTGCTGTCTGGCGATTTGTTGGTACGTGGAGCAGTAAACCTGTCGTTGCGCCTCGGGATTCCGCCCCTCCTTGTCAGCCTAACAATCGTTGCCTTTGGAACATCCGCACCGGAACTATTGATCACCATTGAGGCCGTCGGGAATGGATTTCCGGGCATGGCCTTGGGGAATATCATTGGTTCAAATATCGCCAATGTGTTGCTCGTTTTGGGAATTCCCGCCCTGATTACCACGATGCATACTGCTGAATGTAATACCCGAAAAAGCTATATATTTATGCTGGGGGCAACCGGCCTTTTCATAGTCATGTGCTTCTTTGGGCCCTTAAGTTGGCCGCATGGGCTTATCATGCTCGGTGTGCTCGTCTTAATCCTAATTGACGCTGGTCGCGATGCGATGCGCCACCGGTCGGACAGCCATGCTTGCGCTTTGGATTTGGAAGAGGTCGAGGGCGCGGACCCTAAGATTACGGGAAAATCCATCGCATTCTTCTTGGTTATTGGTTTGATCGGCCTGCCACTCGGGGCGGACCTGTTTATTGATGGCGCCGTAAATATTGCAGAGCAATTTGGGGTGAGTGATACGGTCATTGGCCTAACTCTCGTTGCGATCGGAACCTCCTTGCCGGAGCTTGCAACGACCGTGATGGCGGCCCTGCGTCGGCAAGCGGACGTCGCTTTGGGCAACGTGATTGGCAGCAATATGTTTAACATTCTTGCGATTATGGGGGTTGGCTCGCTGATTGGAACCATTCCTGTTCCCCATGAAATTCTGACTTTTGATTTATGGGTCATGTTGGCCGCGTCCCTTGTGCTCTTTCCTTTCGTCTTGTTGGGGTGGAACCTGTCGCGAATCTGGGGCATCGTTTTGTCGAGCGCCTACCTTGTGTATATGGGCGTCGTCCTGATCAACTAGGGAGATATCTATGCAACCACGTGCATTGGTGACGGGTGCCGGCGCGCGTCTTGGACAGGCGATGGCCGTTTATCTTGCGGGGCGAGGATTTGATGTGGCGGTGCATTTCGCGGGGTCCGAAGAGGGTGCGCAGGACACTGTTGGCATGGTCCAAGCTCTTGGCCAACAAGCGGTTTCACTTCAAGCCGACCTTTTGGATTTGGATCACTGTGAAGGCCTGGTTGAGCGCGCAGTACGTGCCCTTGGCGGGCCACTAAGTTGCCTCGTCAATAACGCATCAATATTCGAATATGATACTATCAAAACCGCCACTCGCGACAGTTGGGATCGCCATATGACGTCCAATTTGCGGGCTCCATTTATCCTGACACAGGCTTTTGCCGCGCAAGTTCCGGAGGGCGATTTTCCGGCAATGATCGTGAATATGGTTGACCAACGGGTACGCAAACTGACTCCGGAGTTTATGACGTATTCGTTGGCCAAACAGGCACTGTGGAACCTGACCCAGACCTCCGCTCAGGCGCTCGCGCCGCGTATTCGGGTGAATGCCATCGGGCCGGGAACCACCTTAAGGGGCGCACGTCAAACACAGGAGCACTTCGACGCACAGAGGCGAAATAGTTTGCTTGAGCGCGGTGCGAATGCGGCGGACATCACAGCGGCGCTCGGCTACTTCCTAGACGCTCCAGCGGTGACAGGTCAGCTCCTTTGCGTGGATGGAGGACAGCATCTGACATGGCAAACCAGAGATGTTCAAGGAAAGCCAGAGAGCAAATAGCCAAGCGGCTGTGACAAGTTGTGCACCCGTCTCGGAAAGTTAACAAAAACGTTACAAATTCCTTAATGTTTTCAGTTGCTTGCTTGATTTTGAGAAAAGTTTCTTTTGATATCAGTGTGTTGAGATTTTGCCTAAAAATTAAGCAATGCGGAGATAATGCCCAAAACAAAGGGAAAAATGGCGATCAAGGAAACTTATCAACCTAGTTATCCACAGAAACCGTGGACATGTTTTCTCTTGCTCCCATAGCGAATAGATTGCAGGGCAGAATGGAATCACAATGAAAAAAGAAGCAACCCCCCAAGCTGGCCCAGTGTCAGCAATTAGCGACGCTGCTGATGTCGCTACGCCTCTTGTGGGGCATGCGCGCGTGCAGGGGTATTTGCATACCCTCGACAACTCGCCGGGGGTCTATCGGATGCTCGATAGCGAGGCGCGGGTGCTCTATGTGGGCAAGGCGCGCAACCTTCGCAAACGTGTGAGTAACTACGCCAATCCTAACGGTCACACGGGGCGGATTTTGCGGATGATTTCGGAAACCGCCGAGATGATGTTCCTGACGACGCGTACTGAAACCGAGGCGTTGTTGCTTGAGCAAAACCTGATCAAACAACTCAAACCTAAGTACAACGTGTTGTTGCGCGACGATAAAAGTTTTGCCAATATTTTTGTCTCAACAGAGCATGATTTTCCGCCGGTCAAGAAGCACCGTGGACGCAAGGGGGCGAAAGGAAACTACTATGGACCCTTTGCCAGCGCGAGTTCCGTAAACCGGACACTCAACCAACTTCAGAAGGTTTTCTTGCTGCGCGATTGCACGGATGCCACCTTTGAAGGGCGAACGCGACCCTGTTTGCAATATCAGATCAAGCGCTGCTCGGCCCCTTGTGTGGGGTTGGTCAGTAAGTCGGACTATGCGCAATTGGTCAGTGATGCGGAGCGGTTTCTGCAAGGAAAATCCACTAATGTTCAGGCTACACTGGCGGCAGAAATGGCGTCGGCGAGCGAGGCGCTTGAGTTTGAACGGGCGGCTGCGTTGCGGGACCGGATCAAGGCGCTAACACAAGTGCAGCAGAACCAAGGCATCAATCCGCGCGGTGTTGCGGAGGCGGATATTGTCGCTCTCCATATGGAGGGCGGGCAGGCCTGTGTGCAGGTGTTTTTTATTCGGGCCAACCAAAATTGGGGCAACCGCGATTTCTACCCACGGGTCGGATTGGATATTTCCCCCGCCGAGGCGCTGCAGGCGTTTTTGGGCCAGTTTTACGACAACAAGCTGCCGCCCAAGCAGGTGATCCTGTCGCATGATATAGAAGACAAAGACTTGATGACGGAAGCTTTGAGCCAAAGAGCCGAGCGTCGGGTCGAGGTGCTTATCCCGCAACGCGGCGAAAAATACGAACTTGTAGTGAACGCCAGTCGCAACGCCCGTGAAAGCCTCGCGCGCAAGATGTCCGAGACGGCGGCGCAAAGCAAATTACTGGCGGGGGTTGCCGAAGCCTTTGATCTACCCGCAACGCCCAAACGCATCGAAGTTTACGACAACTCGCATATTTCGGGCACCAATGCCGTCGGCGGAATGATCGTTTCGGGGCCAGAGGGATTTATTAAAAGCCAATACCGGAAATTCAACATCAAAGACACGGAGATCACCCCCGGCGATGACTTTGGCATGATGAAAGAGGTGCTCTCGCGCCGCTTTAAACGCTTGCTGAAGGAAGACCCAGAGCGCACGAGCGGGACGTGGCCCGACCTTTTGTTGATTGATGGCGGCGCGGGGCAGGTCAGTGCAGTCCGCGAAATCATGACCGAATATGGCGTCGGGGACATTCCGATGGTGGGCGTGGCCAAGGGGGTTGATCGCGACCACGGCAAAGAAGAATTTCACCGCACGGGCAAACGGCCGATGGCGCTGCGCCACAACGACCCCGTTTTGTATTTTATTCAGCGCATGCGTGACGAAGTTCACCGTTTTGCAATTGGAACCCACCGCGCCAAACGCTCCAAAGCCTTTAGTGCGACGCCTCTTGATGATGTTCCAGGCGTGGGCGCGGCGAGGAAACGTGCGCTTTTGGCGCATTTTGGCAGCGCAAAGGCCGTGTCACGGGCTGGTTTGTCCGATTTAAAGGCAGTAGAAGGAATTTCGGGCGCAATGGCCGAAACCCTCTATGATTTTTTCCACGAAAAAGGGTAACAAGGTCACATGACTTGGAACATACCAAATATTCTCACGGTTGTCCGCCTCTTGGCCGCGCCGTTTCTCGCCCTCGGGTTTATTTTCTTGCCGCGCGGGTTTGCCGATTGGTTTGCCTTGACGCTTTTTGTGGGCGCGGCCCTGACCGATTATATCGACGGCTATCTTGCCCGTAAGTGGAAGCAGATCAGCAAATTTGGCACCATGCTTGATCCCATCGCGGACAAGGCTATGGTCGTTATTGCCTTGATGGTGCTTGTCGGGGTCTGGAATATGAATCCCTTTGTAGTGTTCCCCGCGACGATCATCATGTTCCGCGAGGTTTTTGTCAGTGGGCTGCGCGAGTTTTTGGGCGCGGACGCGGGCAAACTCAAGGTCACCAAGCTGGCGAAATGGAAAACCACGGCGCAAATGGTGGCAATCTCAGTGTTGCTTGCTCAGGGTATTTTCGAGCATTATTTTTGGGCGTTTACGATTGGTATGGATCAAGGGATTATTTCCAGCATCCTCGCTGGTGATACGGCCGATCACATGGGCCTTTGGTGGCTACGCTTTGGCGCGCTCGCGACGCATTATGCAGGCCTTTGGATTTTGTGGATTGCTGCGGTACTGACCCTGATTACGGGGTGGGATTATTTCAATAAATCGCGGCCCTATCTTGCGGATGAGCCAAAATGATTGATGTGATGTATTTCGCATGGGTGCGCGAGCGGATTGGTCTGCCCAAGGAGCAGATCGAAACCTCGGCCAAAACCGTGATGGATTTGGTTGAGGAATTGCGTGGCCGCGAAGAACGTTATGCCCTAGCTTTTGAGGACCTTGCGTCGCTCAGAGTCGCAATTGACCAAGAACTTACCGAGTTTGACGCGCCCTTAGCTGGCGCACGGGAAGTGGCTTTCTTCCCGCCGATGACTGGGGGCTAGGCCGTGGATATCCGCGTGCAGGAGCTTGAGTTTGACGCAGGCGTTGAGCTTGCGCGCTTTACTGCGGCATCGCGTTCCGCAGGGGCCATCGTGACATTCACAGGCATCGTGCGGGATACGCCGAACGGTGATTTGGATCGGATGGAAATCGAGCATTATCCGGGAATGACCGAACGCGCGCTGGGCGAGATCGCACAAAAGGCGCGGACGCGTTGGGACTTGAGCAACCTTCTTATCCTGCACCGTTTTGGCGACCTAAAAGCGGGGGAAACCATCATGATGGTCGCCACGGCGTCGCGCCATCGGGTCGCTGCCTTTGAAGCCGCAGAGTACCTTATGGATTATTTGAAATCCCGCGCACCGTTTTGGAAAAAAGAATTCACAAAATCCGGTGCAACTTGGGTTGCGTCCAAAAGGGACGATGAAGATGCCCTCAACCGCTGGAAGCCTTAAGCGCCGTTGGTTTTTTCAATATAGATGCGGAGTTCTTCGGCTTCGTGACGAGCGGTCCGAAGGCCATCCATCGCCGCGCTCAATTCCGCCTCTGTCTGGGAAATATGGCTGTTCAGTTCGGATTCGCGTTGTTCCAAATAGGTGATGGCCTGATCGCGCAATTCCTCGGCCTCATGCAAGGCCTGCGCCATTTTCTCAAGCTCGCCGATGTCCGCTTTTGACACGCGACTAAACCGATGCACCAACCAATTGGCAAACCATCCCAGTGCAAAAGCCACAAATAGGATAATTGCCGTCGCGGCAATAAACTCAATTCCGTTCATTCAGTGGCCTCTTGCTCGGTTTCTTCTGTCGCGCCTTCTTGGGGAGCGTCGGTTTCTGGGTCTAGCGCGGATGCCGGACCCTCTTCTTGTGTGGCGTCATCTTCTGGAAGTATCAATGTAAATTCAATACGTCGATTGTCTTCGCGGCCTTCTTCTGTGTCATTACTAGCGATGGGTGTTGTTTCGCCATACCCTAGAGCTTTCAGATTTCCGGTCAACACGCGCCGCGCCATCAGGGCGTTAACGACGGCCTCTGCGCGGGCTTGTGAGAGGTCATAGTTCATGCCGTCGCTACCTTGGCTGTCTGTGTGACCCGCGATTTCCAAGGGGACGCCTTCGCATTCCTTCATGAGGGCGGCAATTTGATCAATCGAAGATCTAGACTCAGGGGCGATGGTATCCGCGCCCGGTGCAAAATTGATTTTGTTGGCTTGAATGACGGCGTTGATCGAGGTCACACATTCTTTTGGCGTGGGAAGGGCGGCGACCGGATCTAAGGCCTCGTTATAGACCACATCAAAGGTGACGTCTGTGCCTTCGGGGAGTTGGGTTGCCAGCATGGCCGCGAGTTGTGCATTCGTGTCCAGATTGCCCGTGACCCCTTTGACGGTCAGGTTGTTTGCCCCGACCACAACAGAGCCATTGTTGAGTTCTGCGAGGGCCGCGAGGCCTGAGAAAACCCGCATTGGCCAGCCTGCTGGTAGATCCGGATCAAGGCTAAGGGGGGCATAAACCTCGTCCCGTCCAAAGCGTGCCCGCGCATAGCTTTGCGCCGCTTTGCGAACGCGTTCAGTCGGAACACGACCGCGCAGCTGAACCTGCCCCTCGGGGCTTAGGGTGGCCACAAAATCAATCGGGCCTTCAAGGCGCGTGGTGGTCTCCTCGGATTCAGGCAATGTAGCGGATAATGAGAATAGCAGCGGGAGGTCGGCCTCTAGCTCGGCAATTGTAGTGTTGAAAAGCTCCACATCGGTGCCTTCGTCTGCGATTACGGTAACATCCGCATCCGCGAAACTAAGCGAGCCGCCACCAAGTTTTACCAGCGCGCGGATACCTGTTTCAACGGCCTCTCCCCAATGTGTGGTGGGGACGCCAAGGCCAAGCGTGCAATTGGAAACCCCTTTAAGGCCTGCCGCCTGAGCCGCCGCGAGGATACGCGCCTGCGTAGGGATTGTGTCTGCGGCGCAAGCGTCAAAACGAGCGACGCCATCCTTGAGGACGAACCGAAGCGAGAAGGGAGTCAAGACGGGGCGCGGGGCAGAAATTGACAGGTAAAGTTTGGCGGTCTGGGGGGCGGCACGGCGCAGCGCTTTTTCAAGTTCCGCCCGCTCACCTTGGGATTCACTCACGGCGGTAATTGAGATACTATTCGCCGAAAGGGATATTTTTGAACGCTTAAGCTGCGCAAGGGCGCGGTAGCTATAGAGGAGTGCTTGATCCCAGCCTTCGGGCGCGGGATAGGGGGCAGATTGAAGAAAGTCGACGATTGGCGTGCCCTTGGTCGCGTCGCGAAGGGCCTCAAGGAAGGCTTCGCGATCAAACTCTTCGGGGATAAGTCCGATGAGGGAGATGCCATCCGTGTTTTGAAGAATCTCAATTGTGAAATCGGGCGCGGCAATGCTTTCGGCTTCGGCAACGTCAATAAAGTCCGCAATGCGCGACGGATCAACAACGTTCCCCGCACTTGTCAGCGCTCTAAAACGTGCAGCTTCGGTGGGGGCAGTGCCCGTCAATATGACTTGCAGGCCGTCAACGTCCACATTTGTCCAATTCATTTGCTGCTCACTCAGAGCTTCGCCAACGGCGGCCCCAGAGTATTTTTCGATAGCTCCGACGGCGAAATAGGCTGCCATGATGGCCAAAACGGCCGCTGCGAGAAAGGCGAAGACGCCTGCCAATGTGGAAAGTGAGCGCATGAAGACCCTGTCTTGGATGAGAGTTGCCCTTGTTTAGGCGCTTCGTCCCATGGGTTCAATCACAGGAATAAGCATGCGGCGAAAAACAGCACAGGCAACAACCCCGCTTCGCGATTGGAACGGAAAAGCCGCAGGCACATTGACACGTCATCCCCGTCAAATAAGCGCATTTGCCACGCGAGATGCCATCCCAACGCCCAAGGCCCACCCAAAGCGACAACAAGCAAGAGTAGGTTTTCGCGCGGCGCGGTCGCAAGGATAACGGCAAGCCCCATCAAACCGACGGTTGTCATTAAGAAATAGCGAAGCGCAATACGGGTGCGATCCCCAAAAAGAAGCGCTGTGGATTTGATGCCAATCATGGCGTCATCCTCCTTGTCTTGATGCGCATAGATCGTGTCGTAAAACAGCGTCCACGTGATCCCAGCAAGATAAAGCGCAATCACCGCGCCGTCGATCACGCCAGTATGCGCGACATAGGCCACCAATGCGCCCCAGTTAAAAGCGATCCCGAGGAAAACCTGCGGCCACCATGTGAACCGCTTGGCAAAAGGATAAATCGCCACGGGCACAAGCGCCACGATCCCAAGAATGATCGCAGGCAGGGGAAAACTAAACAGGATCAAGGCGGAAATTGCCACCTGTGCCACCATCCAGATCAAAGCGCCGCGCACGCTGACTTGGCCTGACGGGATGGGGCGGGACTTGGTGCGCTCTACAAGGCCGTCGAAATTTCGGTCGCTGATATCGTTCCATGTACACCCCGCGCCGCGCATCAAAAACGCGCCAAACCCGCAGCCCAACGCGATCCAAAGATCGGCGAACGACGCGCTCCCCGATGACAGCATCGCCAAACAGACACCCCACAAGCAGGGAATATACAAAAGCCACGCACCGATTGGTCGATCAGCCCGCGACAACCGCAAATAGGGGCGAGTGGCTTCTGGTGCAAAGAGGTCCACCCAATTGCCAATTGGCGCATCCTGAACGGGCGCCGCAGATTTAGGGGCATTGGCCTCTGGAAGTTCGGGTGTGTCGGGCATAAGTTAAGTCCATGAAAGCAAAGATTAGACTTTATGTAGAACAGGGCCTAGGGGTTGGGCAATCAATTCCTCTAGATCGCGATCAGGCGCATTACCTTTTTGGAGTGATGCGGCAACCTGTTGGTTCCTATATCGCGCTGTTTAATGGCCGCGACGGTGAGTATTTGGCGCGTATTGTTGAGGCAGGAAAACGCGGGGGCGTGTTGGAATGCGAGACGCAGAGCCGCCTTTTGCAAATGCCGCCCGACCTGTGGCTTTGTTTTGCTCCGATCAAAAAGGCGCGCACGGATTTTATCGTCGAGAAAGCCGCCGAAATGGGCGCGATGCGCATTTGCCCCATTCAAACAGAATTCACCAATTCGGAACGGATTCGCCGCGACCGCCTTCAAGCCCACGCGGTTGAGGCGGCCGAACAATGTGGCGGCACATATGTGCCCGAAGTCGCCGATTTACAGCGGCTTGACCGTCTGCTCGACGCGTGGCCGGCGGACCGCAATATCATGTTTTGCGATGAAAACCTTGCGGGATCTGGCGAAGTTCTAGGCAAGGCTACGGGTGACAAATGGGCGATCCTCATCGGCCCTGAGGGTGGTTTTTCCGAAGCCGAACGCAATCGCCTCCATGCGCTCCCCTTTACGCATGCTGTAAGTCTTGGGCCACGAATTTTGCGCGCAGATACTGCCGCGGTTGCGGCACTCACCCTTTGGCAAACACATCTCGGAGACTGGTGATATGAGTTTTGTTCGGCCTGAAGTTCTCGAAAGGCTCAAGCAGTATCAGGAAGTTGCTTGGGGAATCGCCGCGGTGGTTCTCGGAGTGATCGGATTTTTGGCGGGCGGCTTCATAACGTTCATTTCCATTCCGCTCCTATTAGCGGGGGCGGCGTTTGTCTTCTTGGGTTTGCGCCGTGCACGTTTCCGCATCCTACGCGCAAAGGCCCCTATCTCTGACGGGGTAGTGGAAATGGTGGAGCAAGAAGTGACGTTTTTCTCCAGCGGGATTGGCGGCACTATCGCGATGGATCAAGTCGTCAAAATTGAGATTCAAACCATCGACAAAGGCCCAAATACACAGGCTATGCACTGGATCTTCTATCAACGCGACGGTCAACCCGTACGTATTCCTTCAGGGGCGGTTGGGGCCGAAGGCCTTTTTGATGCGCTTGTCGCTTTTCCGGGGGCTGACTACGAAAAAGTGATCGCCGCCAGCCAATCAACCCAGAATAGCCGTTTCCTGATCTGGCAGGATGAGGGCTATATCTCGCGGCGAATGTTGCATTGACATCCCCTAATTTTCACCTCACGACTTAAACCCCGATAACCCACTGGAGCCCGTCTCATGTCTATCCCACAAACCGGCGCAGGCCCCATCGAAAGCCATGACCAATTGGCGCAACTCTTGGAAGACGGCTGTAAGCCCAAATCTGATTGGCGCATTGGAACTGAACACGAGAAATTCGGGTTTTGCCAAGACAGCTACAAGCCACTCCCCTATGAAGGCGAGCGTTCGATCTTGGCGGTTTTGGGCGGATTGCGCGACAAATTCGGCTGGGCCCCGATGGAAGAGGGTGGCAAGCTGATCGGCCTCACCAAGAATGGCGCTAATGTTTCGCTGGAACCCGGAGGTGCTTTGGAACTGTCTGGGGCTCCGCTTGAGACCATCCACGAGACCTGTGACGAGGTGAATGACCACCTGCGCGAAGTCAAGGAAATCGCCGATCATATTGGAGTCAAATTCATCGGCCTTGGGGCCGCGCCAATTTGGATGCACGATGAAATGCCCCTGATGCCCAAGGGGCGTTATAAGCTGATGGACGCTTATATGAACAAAGTGGGCACGATGGGCACGACGATGATGCGCCGTACCTGTACGGTTCAGGTGAACATCGATTTCGGCTCTGAGGCCGATATGGTGCAAAAGCTGCGGGTGGCCCTCGCGCTTCAACCCGTCGCAACCGCACTTTTCGCGAATTCGCCGTTTTTTGAAAACAAAATCAACGGCCATAAATCATGGCGTAGCCGCGTTTGGCGCGATCTTGACCCTGATCGCACAGGCACCTTGCCGTTTGTCTTTGAGGACGGCATGGGGTTTGAAGCTTGGGTGCAATACGCGCTCGATGTGCCGATGTATTTTGTCTATCGCGACGGAAAATACATCAACGCGCTGGGCCAAAGTTTCCGCGACTTCCTCAAGGGCCAACTTCCCGCACTGCCGGGTGAAAAGCCAAGCCTGTCTGATTGGGCAGATCACCTAACAACGATTTTCCCCGAAGCGCGGATCAAACAATTCCTTGAAATGCGTGGTGCCGATGGCGGTCCGTGGCGTCGTCTCTGTGCGTTGCCCGCGTTTTGGGTGGGCATGTGTTACGAGCAATCCTCGTTGGATGCGGCATGGGATTTGGCCAAAGATTGGGATACGGAAACCCGCGAAGGCCTGCGCGTTGCGGCTTCGGTCGACGGGCTTCAGGGCGAATTTAATAGTATCAAAATGCTCGATCTCGCGCGCGAATGTGTGGCCATTGCCGAGGCAGGTCTTAAGGCGCGTGCGCGTCCCGGTGCGGGCGGATTGATTCCTGACGAAACCCACTTCCTGAACGCATTGAAAGAAAGCGTCGAAACAGGACGCACTCCTGCCGATGAATTGCTGGATAAATACAACGGCGATTGGGGCGGAGATTTAACCCGTATTTACGACGAGTATTGCTACTAAGCTTTTGCCTACAAACTCGGGGCTTTCTGGCCTCGGGTGAAAATCCAATACAACAAGGCGGCGAAACCGCTCCAAATTGGCATCACAATGAGGCCCATGGTATAGCCGATTTCAAAGGCAGTTTTCACAAGAACGGCGTCCACGCGGCCAGCCAATAGCGCGTTTTGAATGCCAATTGCGACCGGCGAAACCAAGCCCACTAGAACGCCCACGACGACCCAAAACCAGATCGACGGCGCGCGGCGCAGGGACGCGAAATACAGTGCGGGCCACCCTAAAACAATAAACGGTACCAGAAGAAGCACGAGCATTGCCGCGGGTGCCAAAAGAACAAAGGTTAACGATGGAATTAATTTCGTCGCCATAAGACCGAAACTTGCAGCGGCGACTAGAAAAGGCGACAAGCCAACGCTCAAGAAAAAGGCCCACCGCGAGAATATATGTCCGGCTTTTGTTTGCATCTACTTTTTCCCAATTTTTGGTTCGGTGCCCAAACGTAGGCGCGCAACATTGGTGCGATGCCGCCAGTATATCAGAATTGCAAGAACAACGCCGAGGATAAAGGTCGTATCTAAACTCAGGACAACCATCCAAACGGGCGCAAAGCCTGCGGCCATAAGAGCCGCAAGGGACGAATACCTTAGTAAAATGGCAAAAGCCAGCCAAGTGCCACAGGCTGCGAGGCCGATAATTGGGTTGAGGGCGAGCATGATCCCAAGGTAGGTTGCCACGCCTTTGCCGCCAGAAAATTTCAGCCAAACTGGATAGCAATGGCCCAAAAACGCCGCCAATCCCGCGATTTGTGCCGCGCCTTCGCCCCAAAGTGCAAAGGCGATGAGAACAGCAACGGCTCCTTTGCCGCCATCCAAAACGAGTGTGAGTGCAGCGGCGGTTTTATTGCCTGTGCGTAAAACGTTGGTGGCCCCGATGTTGCCTGAGCCGATCTCACGCAAGTTTCCTAGCCCCATTGCCTTGGCCAAAATCATCCCGAATGGAATGGAGCCAAGCAAATAGCCAAATATGGCGGCGAGGGCCAAAACGCTCGGGGAAGTCTCAATGATCGGCATATTCGGCTCCAAAAATGGCGTGTCCAGCGACAAAACTCATCCGTACCTTGCCCTGCATTCGCTGCCCGTCAAAGGGGGTATTTTTAGATTTTGACTTTAGGGAAAACCGATCCAGCACAAAAGGCGCATTGATATCAAATAGAACGAGATCCGCAGGCGCGCCAATCGCGAGGCGTCCACAGGGAAGCCCGAGGCGTTTTGCGGGATTAAGCGCGAGTGCCGCGAATAGTGTCGGTAGGTCGATTAACTCGCTATGGACCAAACGGAGGGCGGCAGGCAGCAGGGTTTCGAGCGCGACAGCGCCTGATGCGGCCTCTTGGAAGGGAAGGCGTTTGCTCTCTTCGTCCTGCGGGGTGTGCATCGAGGAGATGATGTCGATCAGGCCGGTGGCTACGGCATCGACCATCGCAAGACGATCATCCTCTGAACGCAACGGCGGCTTAACCTTAAAGAACGTGCGATAATCGCCGACATCAAGTTCGTTGAGCGTGAGGTGATGGATACTGACCCCTGCGGTCACATCAAGCCCCGCGTCTTTGGCACGTTGCAGTGCGGGCAGGGCGGCGGCAGTAGAGAGTGTGTCGGCGTGGTAACGGGCACCGGTCATTTCAACCAACGCGAGGTCGCGCTCAAGCCCCATCCGTTCGGCCATCGGCGACACGGCGGGCAAGCCGCGCAGCGACGCGAATTTTCCGGAGGTGACAGCCGCGCCTTTTGACATATTCGGATCTTGGGGGTGGGCAATAACCAAGGCGCCGAGGCTTTTCGCATAAGTCAGTGCGCGAGAGAAAACTTTGTTGTCGGCGACCACATGATCGCAATCGGAAAAGGCAATGGCCCCGGCATCCGTTAGGAAGCCGATTTCCACCATTTCATGGCCCAAGCGACCTTTGGTCAGGGCGGCCATGGGGAGGATATTTACGGGGGCGGCCTCGTTGGCGCGACGTGTCACAAATTCCAGCGCTTCGGGCGTGTCGAGGGCAGGGGATGTATCGGGGCGGGTGATCATTGTGGTAACTCCACCCGCCGCCGCCGCTGCGCCTGCGGTGCGGAAACTTTCCTTGTGACGCTCGCCCGGTTCGCCGATTTTAACGCCGATATCCACAATCCCGGGCGCAAGGTGCAGGCCACGACAATCGATCGTGTTCGCGCAGGCGGGAGGCGTCCCTGTGCCTTTGTCCGTAATCAAACCCGCGTCGAGCAGCAACCAACCGAGGGCTTCGGTTTTGTCTTCGGGGTCTATCAAAATCGCGTTGGCGAGCAGAGTTTTCATGTTTGGCTTCCTAGGCTTAGAAGATTAGGCGGCGGAACGATTGCGCAAATTTCGGGCCAAAAGGTCCATCGCGGCCATGCGCACGGCGACGCCCATCTCGACTTGTTCCTGAATGACACTGCGGTTGATGTCGTCGGCGATAGTGCCGTCGATCTCGACACCGCGATTCATCGGGCCAGGGTGCATGACAATGGCATCGGGTTTGGCATAGGACAGCTTCTCGGCGTCAAGGCCGTAGCGGTGGTAATATTCGCGCTCGCTTGGGATAAATCCGCCGTCCATGCGTTCTTTCTGAAGGCGCAGCATCATCACAACGTCAACGTCCGCAAGGCCTTCGCGCATATCATCAAAGACTTCGACGCCAAACTCGGAAATCTGGCTGGGCATCAGAGTTGTGGGGCCAACGAGGCGCACACGATTTTCCATTTTCCCAAGCAGGATCAGGTTACTGCGGGCAACCCGCGAGTGGGCAATATCGCCACAGATGGCAATAGAGAGCCGATGCAAACGCCCCTTGGCGCGGCGGATCGTAAGGGCATCCAGCAAGGCCTGAGTCGGGTGCTCGTGAAAGCCATCACCCGCGTTCAAAACGGCACAATTCACCTTCTCGGCCAACAGGTTGACGGCACCGGAATGTGGATGGCGCACCACCAGCAAATCGGGGTGCATGGCATTCAGGGTGAGCGCCGTGTCAATCAGCGTTTCGCCCTTTTTCGTGCTGCTGGCCTGCATTGCCATATTCATCACGTCCGCCCCCAAACGCTTGCCTGCAAGCTCAAAGCTGGCCTGTGTGCGCGTCGAGTTTTCAAAGAACATGTTGATTTGGGTCAGACCCGCCAAAACATCGGAATGTTTGGTTTTGGAGCGGTTTAATTCGACATAGGTCTCGGCCAAATCTAAAAGTGTGGTGATCTCATCTGGGGCGAGATATTCGATCCCCAAAAGATGCTTGGCGCGGAAAGTCATGGCTAGCCCCTGTGTCGATTTTCTCGCTTATAGAAACTACGGCGCGCGGGGGCAATTTATTCTTTTCTCCGCTTTACCCTTTGCCCCCCGCAGCATACTTTAAACGGATGGAGACAGAACTCGGATATTATGAGGCGAAAGCCTTGTTGGAATGGCAGATCGAGCTCGGAGCCGATGAGGCGATCGAAGATTCTCCGATTGATCGCTATGAAATTCCGGCGACACTGGCCCCCCCTGCGGCACTTGCGAAAAAAACCGCGAAACCTGCGCCTATTATTCATACCGAAGTGAGCGCAGCCGATCTCTTGGAAGAAGCACGTCGCAGGGCGGTTGCTGCGGCACAAGGGGCTTCGACCCTCGCAGAACTTGCATCCGCAACCGAGGCATTTGAAGGCTGTGACCTGAAAAAAGGCGCACGCGGATTTTGTTTTTCGGACGGAAACCCACAAGCGCGCATCATGGTGATTGGCGAAGTGCCCAGCGTCGACGAAGATCGCAACAAATCGCCGTTTTATGGTGCGCAAGGCCAGCTTTTGGACCGAATGTTTGCCGCCATCGGTCACGTTCGTGGTACGCCCGACCCGCAAACAGCGCTTTACCTCACCACGGTATTGCCTTGGCCCACGCCACAGGATCGCGAACCTACGATGGATGAACTCACTTTGATGCGTCCGTTTTTGGCCCGTCATATCGAGCTTGCAGACCCCGATGTGGTTGTGTTGATGGGGAATTCGCCGTGCCTTGCGCTTTTGGGAAAAGGGAATATCAACCGCCAGCGTGGTCAATGGACAACGGCCCAAGAACGGCCAGCGCTCCCTATGTTGCACCCGTCGAAACTGTTGCGTTCCCCAGAGAGTAAACGCGAAGCATGGGCGGACCTCTTGGCGTTGCAAGCCCGCCTTCGGGAGTTAAGTCATGTCTGAACGCGCATTTTTACCCGTCCGCATTGCTGTTTTAACGGTGTCAGACAGCCGCTCCCTCGCAGAGGACCGCTCGGGGCAAACTCTAGTGGATCGGCTTACAGCGGCTGGACATATTTTGGCCGCGCGCGAAATCATCCACGACGAGCGGGACCAAATCGCGGCACGATTGCGCGAGTGGTGTGCGGATCCTGAAATTGACGTGATTATTTCCACGGGCGGCACGGGCCTCACGGGGCGCGATGTGACTGTCGAGGCGCATCGCGACGTCTATGAAAAAGAGATCGAGGCCTTTGGCACGGTCTTTACAATCGTTTCGATGAAGAAAATTGGCACATCCGCGGTCCAAAGCCGCGCCACCGGAGGCGTTGCACAGGGGACCTATTTGTTCGCGCTCCCCGGAAGTCCCGGCGCGTGCAAGGATGCATGGGATGAAATTTTGGTGCACCAGCTCGATTATCGTCACATGCCGTGCAATTTTGTTGAAATATTTCCGCGATTAACGGAAAAAATGCGACGGAAGTAGGTTTCTGCTACGTATACCTTTTATCCGCCCTTGTTGGTCGGCACACGAATTCTTGATTCTGGCGCCATTCCCATTGTGGTAAAATGCGCCAACGGAGACGATTTATGCGATTTCTTGGCCGGAGCCTGATTGGCGTCCTTTTACTGTCCCTCACCCTTGGGATTTTGGCATGGGCGGGGCAAGTTGTGTTTTCTGCTGTGCGATCCTTGGCCGAGCAAGAAGATCGTCAAAGACCCGTCCGCGAGCGGGCATTTGCCGCGAATGTCCTTGATGTGGTTGCGGGCGAGCATACCCCTGTGTTTACCGCGTTTGGCGAAGTGCGCAGCCGGCGTATTCTAGACGTGCGTGCGGCATCTGGCGGGACTGTTGTTTTCATGGACGAGGCGTTTGAGGAAGGTGGGCGTGTCACGCAAGGCCAGCTTCTTTTGCGTATTGATCCCGCAGATGCCCAAGACACGGTGAAGCGGGTTGCGGCGGATATTTTGGAAGCAAATGCGGAATTGAGCGAGGCGGAAGCGGCGCTGATTTTGGCGAACGAAGACCTCGCGGCGGTACAGGCACAAGCGGACCTGCGCGAAGCGGCCCTCACGCGGCAAAACGATTTGCGAAAGCGGGGGGTTGGCACTGATGCTTCTGTTGAAACCGCAGCCCTTGCGGTCGCGGCGGCCAATCAAGCGATTGTGTCGCGCCGCCAAGCCATCGCGCAGGCCGTGGCGCGGGTGAGTACAGCAAAAACATCTCTCGTGCGGCAAGATATTGAGAAAATCGAAGCCGAACGCCGCCTTGCAGAGACCGAAATCTATGCAGCCTTTACAGGGACGCTTTCGGGGGTAACCCTCGTTGAGGGAGGGTTGGTTACAAATAATGAGCAGATCGCGCAACTGATTGATCCCACGCTTCTTGAGGTCGCGTTTCGCGTCTCCACCGGCCAATACGCGCGGCTTTTGGATGGGCAAGGGCGCCTGATTGGATCGAATATTTCGGTGAGCCTCAATGTCTTGGACCTTGATTTAGAGGTCTCGGGTAAAATTACCCGCGAAAGCGCGAGCGTCGGCGAGGGCCAAACGGGCCGCGTGCTTTATGCCAGTCTTGAAGACGCGCCCGGTTTCCGCCCCGGGGATTTCGTGACTGTACATGCGGACGAGCCTGTTTTGCGGCGCGCCGCCCTTATCCCCGCTCTCGCCATAAATGCCGCTTCTGAAGTTTTGGCCGTTGGGGAAGAGGACCGTCTTGAGTCTGTTGTCGTGAATGTTTTGCGGCGGCAGGGCGATGATATTTTGATCGAAGCAGAGGCGCTTTATGGACGGCAAATCGTCGCCGAACGTTCGCCGCTTTTGGGGGCGGGAATTAAGATAACACCAGCGCGACCTTTAGGCGTGCAAGACACCGAGCAAGCCGCCAAGCCCGAACCAGAGTTGGTTGAACTTACGGACGAGCGACGCGGCAAGTTGATCGCTTTTGTCGAAAGCAATCAACGGATGCCCGCCGACGCGCGGGAACGCATTCTTGGCCAGCTGTCCCAACCTAAAGTCCCGTCAAGTGTGGTCGAGCGACTTGAAGGTCGGATGGGGGGCTGATCATGGCGCGTAAACTTTCCGGATCTGCGAGTGGTGTGTTGTCCTATTTCACGCGTCACGCCACCGCAGCAAATCTCCTTTTGGTGGTCATGATTGCCCTTGGATTGGCCGCAGCACCCCGTATGCGTGCGCAGTTTTTCCCCGATATCGTCATTGATAACGTAAGCGTCTCGGTGCGATGGGAGGGGGCCGGATCAGAGGATGTGGACTCCGCGATTATCCAATTATTGGAGCCAGTGTTGCTGTCAGTGGAGGGGGTTGAAACCTCGACGTCGACTTCAAGAGAAGGTAGTGCTTCGGTCTCGCTCGATTTTGAAGACGACTGGGACATGGCCCGCGCGACGGATGATGTTCAGTCCGCCGTGAATACGATTTCCAACCTCCCTGAGGGGGCTGACGATCCCGTTGTCCGGCGCGGTGCATGGCGCGATCGCGTCACGGATGTGGTTCTAACTGGGCCGGTAGACGCCGAGCAACTCGGGCGTTTGGCCGATGAATTTGTCGCGCGCCTATTCGCTGAGGGCGTTACACGCGCAAGTATTCGCGGCCTTTCTGCGCCAGAAACCATCGTTGAGGTTACAGCGACCTCGCTGATTCAGAATGACCTTTCGATGGCTCAAATCGCTTCGGTCATTGCCGCAGAAGCCGCCGCTGATCCCGCAGGGGATGTTGAGGGCGCCAATATTCGGGTCCGCACCGGGGTCGCGAAAAAGAGTATTGATGAAATCTCATCCGTGGTGATTGAGAGCAAATCTGACGGCACCCAACTCACAGTGGGCGATGTGGCAACGATCACCACGTACGGGGTCGATCATGATCGGGCCTATTTTGTCGGTGACAATCCCGCAATTGTTGTCCGCGTGGATCGTTCGGCCCAAGGGGATGCAATCGGTATTCAAAAACAGGTGGAGAAGGTCGCCGCCGAGATGCGGACGGTGGTTCCACAGGGGGTATCCGTCAGCCTGATTAACACCCGCGCCGAGGCGATTACGGGGCGGTTAAATCTGTTGCTTGAGAATGGTTTGATGGGCCTCGCCCTCGTTGTTACATTGTTGTTTTTGTTCCTCAACGCGCGCACGGCAATTTGGGTCGCGGCGGGTATTCCCGTCGCGATGTTGGCGGCGGTCGCGATCATGTATGCGGGTGGATTGACCTTCAACATGATCTCGCTATTTGCGTTGATTATTACGCTCGGCATCGTTGTGGACGATGCAATTGTGGTGGGCGAACACGCGGATTTTCGGGCGCGGCGTCTTGGGGAATCCCCCGTTGAGGCCGCAGAGAACGCCGCGCGGCGGATGGCTCCGCCTGTTTTTTCTGCAACCATCACGACGGTGATTGCCTTTTTCGGATTGGTAGCGATTGGCGGGCGGTTTGGCAGCTTGATTGCGGATATTCCGTTTACCGTTATCGCCGTTTTGATTGCGTCGCTTGTTGAGTGCTTTTTGATCCTACCTAACCACCTCAGCCATGCTCTGGCCCATTCCGGTAAAAATCATTGGTACGACGCGCCAAGTCGAGTGGTTAACCGTGGCTTTGGCTATGTACGCGATAACTTTTTCCGCCCGATGATGCGATTGGTGGTGCGCCTTCGCTATCCTGTGTTTGCGGCGGGCATCCTTTTGCTGGCGTCGCAGGCTGCGGTTTTTATCAGAGGCGATGTGCAATGGCGGTTTTTTAATGCGCCAGAACTTTCGACCATCACGGGGAATTTCGCCATGGTGGACGGTGCCACGCGCGACGACACCAAGGTGATGATGCAAGAAATGCAACGCGCTGTGGAGGTGCTGGGCACGCGGTACGAGGTCGAACATGGTACCAATCCTGTGGCCTATTCCCTCGCCGAAATTGGCGGGAATGCAGGGCGTGGATTTTCTGGGGTCGAGTCTAAGGATTCATCGCTTTTGGGGGCAATTTCCGTCGAACTCATCGACGCGGATCTGCGCCCTTACAGCAGCTTTACCTTCCTCGCCGATTTGCAGGACGAGATGGTTCAAACACCTCGCACCGAACTTGTGAGCTTTAGAGGCGGGCGGTCAGGCCCAGGTGGTGATGCGCTGGATGTTCAGTTTTATGGCGCCTCTGCGGTGACCCTCAAAGAGGCCGCGGAAGCCTTGAAAACCGCGCTCATCTCTTTCCCTGAAGTCTCGGCGCTTGAAGATACGCTGTCTTATGACAAGGAAGAACTCATTCTTGAGTTGACCCCACAAGGCCAGTCACTTGGCTTTGCCATCGATGATCTGGGGCGCATTTTGCGCGACCGTTTAAATGGTATTGAGGCGGCGACCTATCCAGACGGACCTCGGAGCGCAATAATCCGCGTGGAACTTCCAAAAGGGGAGCTTGGTGCGGACTTCTTGGAACAGTCCTACCTGCGGGCCGAAAGCGGTAGTTATGTGCCTTTGGGAGATATTGTAACGGTAAAACGCCAGACTGGTTTTTCGACCGTGCGGCGCGAAAATGGCCTGCGCGTTGTCACGGTGACGGGGGATATCTCCGACGATGATCCTGCGCGGGCTGTGGCGATCTCGGAACAATTGCGCGATGAAATATTGCCTCAAATTGAGTCCGACTTCGGGGTTGGGTGGAATCAATCTGGCTTGGATGAACAGGGGCGCGATTTCCTAAATGATGCGTTTCTGGGTTTGATTTTGTGCCTGACGGGCATCTACCTCGTGTTGGCTTGGGTGTTCTCGAGTTGGACGCGCCCGATTGTTGTGATGGCGATTATTCCCTTCGGCCTCGTGGGGACGATTTATGGCCATGCGGTGTGGGATGTGCCACTGTCGATGTTCTCGGTTGTGGGGCTGATAGGGATGACGGGCATTATCATCAACGACTCGATCGTTCTGATCACAACGATTGACGAATACGCCGATGAGCGCGGTTTGTTTCCTGCGATTGTTGATGGGGTTGCAGATCGATTGCGGCCAGTGATGCTCACGACACTGACAACCGTTTTGGGCCTCTCGCCGTTGTTGTTTGAAACCTCAAGCCAAGCGCAATTCCTGAAACCAACGGTGATTACATTGGTGTATGGGCTGGGCTTTGGCATGGTGCTTGTGTTGTTGGTGGTGCCGTCTTTGGTCGCCATTCAGAGCGACACCGCGCGCCACGTTGCGGCGTTTAAACGCGCGATCCGGTTTCCTGTGGGTGGGGCCGTTGCGTCTTGGAGCGTGGCTATTTTGGTGGGGTTGTCCGCTGTGATTTTTGCTGCCACTTTGGGGGCCGCTCTCCTGACGGGCGCGCTTTGGGCGCCTTTGCTTGCGGCCGTTCCTAGACTCGCAGATGGACCCGTTATGCCAACGGCTTTTGGGGTGTTTGTCGCGGGAATTTTGCTGGCTACTTTGGCAGTTTACCTCATTGGCGCGGTGGTTATGGCGCGGCAAGTTAATCGCAAACTAGCTGGGTGAGTGACAGCCGATAAACTCTACCATATCGCTCTCGCCCAGAACCGTGAGGCGTAGATCGCTGCGTTGCAGCCCTGTCGGGAGGCCGGTGTCGCTAGCAAGGGATGTTTCCACATTGAGGGTGTTTCCATTGCGTGAAACGCGGGTCGGACTCACCCAGAGCGATTGATCACTGTGCTCCACGACGGCAATTTCCTGCCCTTTGAGGGGAGGGAGTTTCGCTGTGATCCGCACTCCCATGCCCGCGGCGCTGGGGATGAAATCACATGTCGCGGTTGTTTTGGATGCGCGCGCGCCCAGTAAGAGGGCGTGTTTGATTGCTTTGGTCCCCACTTCCCCCGTTGCGGGCAAATCAGTATCAAATGAAAGCTTTACGGGAATGCAGACATCCGCGCAGACTCCGATTTGAATTTCACCCGCAAGGCGCGCAGGTGCCCTTGGGTTTTTGAGGGTCACTGTCATCGGTACAATCACTTGGTCGTGGTACACAAATGATTGCAAACCGAATTTTGTTTCGGCTTTGGGGCGCGGCCAAGAAAAAGAAATCCCCGAAATATTCTCGCTTTGCGTCAGGCTAAATTGTGGGGGAATTCCCGCTTCACCGGGCACACGCCAATAGGTCACCCAATCTGGTGCAAGCGCGATTTTCATTGCCGCGATTTGGGTGCCATCCTGTGCCCGCCACCCCGTTAGTATTTCCAACGAAACCATTTTGTCGCCGTCCAAGCTGGATTGTGCGGAGCCTTGAGACGCCGCTGACGTAAGGGCAAGGACCGCAGAGAAAAACGCACGTCGAAAGAGGGGAAAATGTTTCATAACACCAGATATAGGGCACACCCCCTTTTTGGAAAATCACATTTCAGCGAAAACACCGTGACTGCGCCATTTAATCCACTTGAAACACGCCAACTTTCTAAGCACACTAACCAGATGATTAGTGTGACGGAAAGCTTGAGCGGTAAACTTCTGATTGCGATGCCCGGAATGGGGGATACGCGATTTGACCACAGTGTTGTTTACCTCTGTGCCCATTCCTCCGAGGGCGCGATGGGGATCATCGTTAACAAGCCTTCCTTTAACGTGAAATTTGACACGCTGATAGACCAACTCGGGATCGCGCCCAGTGATCGTGGCGACGACATTCATGTGCATTTTGGCGGTCCTGTTGAACACGCGCGCGGATTTGTGCTGCACTCTAATGATTACGATGGCGGCGAAACGACCCTTCAAGTGGATCAAAATTTTGGAATGACCGCCACGCTAAATATTCTTGAGGATCTATGTACTGGCAATGGTCCGCAAAGTGCTTTGTTGGCCTTGGGGTATGCGGGATGGGGACCGGGGCAGTTAGAGAACGAAATCCTCGCCAACGGATGGTTGACCTCAGATGCGGACCCAGACGTGGTTTTTGAAGCAGACAACATGGAAAAATGGGAAGCGGCTCTTGCCAAGCTTGGGGTGAGTCCGTTGATGCTGTCTTCGGTGTCTGGCAACGCTTAACGCGGGGCGGCAGCGCGGCGCAGGCGGTCGTTTATCGCTTGTCCAAGTCCAACTTCTGGTATCGGTGCGAAGGCGATTTTTTCGGCATTTAAGGCGTTGGCTTGATGCAAGATATCAAACAAATTCGCCGCCGCCTCATGCAAGTCCCCACTGTGGGAAAGCGTAAGGTCAGCGTCTTTGGTTGCGCCAAACCCAATTAAAACCTCGCCCGCAAGTTTTTCGGTCGCATTTAGGCGCACTGGGGCGCTGGGCGCATAGTGGCTCAAAAGTTGGCCCGGTGCGGATATCTCGCCCTCTTTTGCGTCGGCGAGGTCGTGCCCGAGGCACTGTTCGATCGCTTCTTTGGGCAACCCACCGTGCCGTAAAAGGGTTGGGGCCGCGACGCATCCAACAATCGTGCTTTCGAGGCCGACTTCGCAAGAGCCGCCATCTAAAATCGCGTCGATGCGCCCCGATAGGCCGTCAACAACATGCGCCGCAGTTGTGGGGCTGATCTTGCCTGAGGGGTTCGCAGAGGGAGCGGCGACGGGGCCTTGGAAGGTTTGCAAAAGATCATGCGCCAAAGGAGCCGCAGGGACGCGCAGTCCAACCGACCCAAGCCCCGCCGTGACCAAACTCGACAGCCCTGCATCCGCGCGCAGAGGTACAACAAGCGTGAGGGGGCCGGGCCAAAAGGCCTGTGCAAGCGCGCGGGCATCCTCATTAAACACCCCGTATTTTTCGGCCGCCTCAAGGGAGGCGACGTGGACGATCAGCGGATTGAACTGGGGCCGTCCTTTGGCGTGGAAAATACCCGCAACTGCTGTGCTGTTGCGCGCATCGGCGCCAAGCCCGTAAACCGTTTCGGTCGGAAAGGCGCAAAGCCCTCCGCGCGTCAAGATTTTTGCTGCTTGATTGACGCCGTCTGGCATTTCTGGGAGGAGAAGGGTTTGAATAACAAGTCTTTCTGACGTGGCGTTTTTATTGATGGTCGCGCGGGATGTACTAGGTTCGATCTTGAATTCACAAGACATAACGGCGTCGGGCGTTTTTGCCAAGCTGTTGAACGGAGGCCAAATGCCCTATCGCGCGCCGACTGCTGATTTTCAGTTTATTTTCGACAATATTGTGGGCCTTGAGCAGACATACGCAACCGAGAAGTTCGCCGAAGCGACGCCCGATGTTGTGGAAGCGATTCTCCTCGAGGCGGGTAAATTATGCGACGATGTGATTGCGCCGTTGAATCGGATTGGGGATTTGGAACCTGCACGCCTTGAGAATGGTGTCGTGCGTACATCCACTGGTTTTGCCCAAGGCTATGCCGCGATTGCCGACGGTGGATGGATTGGCGCGGCGGCCTCGGAGGAGTTTGGCGGTATGGGCCTGCCGTTTGCGGTTTTGACCGCAGTGAACGACATGATGTCGGGCGCGTGTTTGGCGCTTCAGTTGAATCCATTGCTTACCCAAGGGCAAATCGAAGCGCTGGAACATCACGCCAGCGACACCATCAAAGCCCTCTACCTCCCCAAGCTGATTTCCGGCGAATGGAGTGGCACGATGAACCTGACCGAATCTGCGGCGGGAAGCGATGTTGGCGCTTTGTCGACGAAAGCTGTGTCTATGGGCGACGGCGAATATGCCATTACAGGCGAGAAAATATACATCAGCTGGGCCGACAATGATTTTACCCAAAACGTCTGTCATCTCGTTTTGGCACGTTTGCCGGATGCTCCTGCAGGGACGCGCGGGATTAGCCTGTTTATGGTGCCTAAGCTGATACCCGATGAAAACGGTGTGCCTGGGATAGCGAATACGCTGAAGGTTGTGTCGCTTGAGCATAAAACAGGTTTGCACGGTTCGCCGACCGCCGTTTTGAGTTTTGATGGCGCGAAAGGCTGGATTGTCGGGCAGGAAAATGGTGGCATGAAAGCCATGTTCACCATGATGAACAACGCTCGTCTAGGGGTTGCAGTCGAGGGTATTGGGGTTGCAGAAGCGGCCTTCCAACATGCCTTGGCCTATGCCGTTGAGCGCAAGCAAGGTCGCACACCTGTCGAGGGTGGCAGCGGCGCAATCGTGGAGCACGCGGATGTGCGTCGGATGCTTGCCACAATGAAATCACAAGTGTTTGCGGCCCGTTCCATCGCCCTGTCTTGCGCGGTTGCGATCGACATGGGGAACGCGACGGGCGAGGCAGATTGGCGCGATCGGGCGGCCTTTTTGACCCCTATTTCCAAGGCCTATGGCACGGATGTCGGGATCGAAGTTTCGACGATGGGCGTTCAGGTGCACGGCGGCATGGGCTATGTCGAGGAAACGGGCGCGGGGCAATTTACCCGCGATGTGCGCGTCACCGCGATTTACGAAGGCACGAACGGCATTCAGGCGATGGACCTTGTGGCCCGCAAAATGATGGATGGCGGCGACGCGGCCTTCCGTTTGCTCGAAGAAGTTGAAAACAACGCCGAGTCCGCCCGTGGCCAGTTTCCGCAAATGGCAGGTGCGGTTTGGGCTTCCGCCGAGACCCTGCGAGAAGCGACGGAATGGTTGGTTAGCCAAGACGATATAAGTGATCGGTTTTCGGGCGCTGTTCCATTTCTGAAGGCATTCGCGCTTGTTTTGGGCAGTCATGCGCACCTTAAGGCTGCGATGGCTGAAGAGGGCGAAGGCCCGCGCACACGCCTTGCGCGCTTTTATGTGAAACGATTGCTGCCCGAGCATGTGGCCCTCCTTCAGCATGTTCGCGAGGGCAAAAAAGACCTCTTTGCAATCACGGCGGCGGACCTCGGCGCGTGAACGCGCAGGGGCGCAAAATAGCGGCGGGAATCAGATATCCGTTTGAAACGCCGCCCGCTGAGGGGGAGGCAATTACGGTTGCGCAGGGGGTGTTATGGATGCGCCTGCCTTTGCCGATGAAGCTGGATCACGTGAACGTCTATGCCTTTGACGACGGGGAAAGCTGGACGATTGTCGACACAGGTTTTGATACAAAAAGAACCCGCGAGATTTGGCGAGACTTGATGGCGGGCCCCCTGGAAGGCAAGCCCGTTGCGCGCCTTTTGGTGACCCATCACCATCCCGATCATGTGGGGCTTGCGGGGTGGTTCCAAACGGAATGCGGTACAGAATTGATCACTACACGCACGGCGTGGCTGTCCGC
Organism: Falsihalocynthiibacter sp. CO-5D18; assembly: GCF_041205445.1. Classification (NCBI taxonomy): domain Bacteria; kingdom Pseudomonadati; phylum Pseudomonadota; class Alphaproteobacteria; order Rhodobacterales; family Roseobacteraceae; genus Falsihalocynthiibacter; species Falsihalocynthiibacter sp. CO-5D18. The sequence continues at coordinate 105,871 of NZ_JBGFCF010000003.1, forward strand.
GCGCATGTTAACGCTTGATAATCAGGAGCTTCCAACCGAGGAAAACCTGACGTTTTGGCGGCAGGCGGGGATGGAAGCCGCGACCTATGCGAAACGCTCCCAAGAACGTCCGTTTAATTTTGCCGATATCGTCACGCCAATGCCGGTTGGGTACACGCGTATCCAAGAAGGGGACACGTTGGAAATTGGCGGGCGAATGTGGGATGTGCGTATCGGCAATGGCCATGCGCCCGAGCATGCTTGCCTTTTTAGTCGCGACGACGAATTGGTAATCGGGGGCGATCAACTCCTGCAATCAATCTCTCCCAATATCGGTGTTTATGCCACCGAACCGATGGCCGACCCGCTCGGAGAATGGCTCGAGGCTTGCGAACGTTTGAGCGCCTATGCGCGCGCGGACCAGTTCATATTGGGCGGTCATAAGCTGCCTTATACGGGCCTTCCTACGCGGCTTAAGCAATTGATAAAAAACCATCATAGTGGTTTGGAGCGCTTGTTGGAATTCCTTGAAACCCCAAAAACGGCACATGAATGTTTCCCTCCGCTGTATAAACGAACAATCGGCGAGGGCGAATACGGGCTTGCATTGGTCGAAGCAATCGCGCACGTAAATCACCTATACTTGGCGGGGAAAGTTACCCGATCAGCCCGCGAAAACGACGCGTGGGAGTATTGCGTGAAGGAGAATTTCGATGGACGGGAAAATTAAAACAACTGCTGAAGCTGTAGAAGCAGAAGCCTTGCCGCGCGCGCATGTGGTGCATTGTGGCCCCAATCCACCTAAAACAATTGAGCAGAAGCCGGTGCCAAAGGGCGTATCGAAAACCCCAATGGGGCAAAAAACACCCGCTCACTGGGCCTATGAGCGCTTGATTATGTATATCAAAAACTTCGAAGAGCAGCTCGACAATGAGCACGAAGTGGCCATGGGATTTGTTGGTGGCGACGCAGGGGTGTTGCGAATTGAGGGGCTTGGCTATTATGATCCTGATATCATTACATTCTATGGAACCGAAACTTCGGGTGCCAAAACGCAATTGATCCAACATGTATCTCAACTCTCGGTCATGCTCCGCGCCCTTCCCAAGCTGAAGGCGGCCGCCGCGCCAAATAGAATTGGCTTTCGATTGGCGGCAGATTTAGAAGAAGGCGCCAAGTGAATGTCAGAGGGTGACATGCCGCTCTGAATCGTTTAATTGGTCGATAATCATGACATGTGACACAAAAAAGGAATAACCAGATGGCCGAACATAAGCACGGTGAAGCGGACGTTGAAGTTCAAGAAAACACCTTTGCCGGATTTATTAAATTGGTGACTTGGGGAGGCGGAATTTCGATCGGCATTCTGATCTTTTTAGCGCTTTTCAACACATAAGTGCAGACTCAAAGCGGCGGCTCATAGGCCGCCGTTTGTTCGTATTTTAAGGCCCATTCGGTCTAGTTAAGCAAGTAGAGCGAAAGATATAGCGCAATGCCGCCGCAAAAGAACGCGGCGAGGAAATTCTTGCTAAAATACCCCACCGAGAGCGTGACACCAGCCGCGATTAAACGCGCGGGATCAAGATCGCCGCCCGTGGCGTTAGGCCAAAGAACCAGCGGAGCCACAAGCCCGGGCATCACGGCAACAGGTGTATAACGCAAATGGCGCAGCAACCATTCCGGTAATTCACGTCCGCCAATGAGGCCAAGGAACGAGAAGCGGATTAAGTAGGTTCCGAGCCCCAAACCAACGATGATGAACCAAATATTTGCGTCCGAATAAGTCATGTGGCGTTCCTTTTCATCCAGACTTCAATTTGCGCGCCTACGATCATGGCAGCAAAGGCGGCGACCAACAGGCCGGTTCCCGCGGGCATAAAACCCAGAAGCAACGAGAGGATGATGGAAACTACCGCTGCGGCCACATGGGCTGCCGTACGCAACATCGGGGCGACCATGGCCAAAAACGTGATGGGAACCGCGAAATCCAAGGCGAACGCGGGCGGGATTTCCGAGCCGACCTTTGCCCCGACGAAGGTGAAAATATACCAAACAGGCGTGAGGAGGGTCATTGTCCCAGCAAAATACGCAAACCGCTCTGGGACGCTCATTTTCGGGCGCTTTTCGTATTCCGAGATGCTGACAGAATATCCCTGATCCACCAATAAATAGCTGACGGTTGCCCGTTGCCAGAGGGGGGCTTTGCCAAGGTAAGGCACAAGTGACGCGGAATACATTGTCATCCGCAAGTTGACCGCGAGGCTTGTCAAAAGCACGATAATTGTGGGGGCGTTTTCATCCATCAAGGAGACGGCCGTGAATTGCGCCGCCCCCGCGATCACCAAAATTGAGAAGGACATGACATGGAGGATGTCCAACCCGCTCTCGGTCGCGACGACGCCAAAAAGCAATGCAAACGGCGCGCCGACGACGAGAAAAGGCGATCCGTCGCGAAGACCACGCCAAAACGCGGATTTGATGGTGGAGTTGGGCATGGACTGGCTCTAAGCTATCGGAAAATTAAGCTAAACCTATAGAGGGACGGTCTGTGGCAACAACCCCAAATATTGTACCAATGTTGATTGCGCCGGATCCGGAGCGCGCTGGCTTGACCCGCAAAGTCGTCGGATTTGATCAGGCCGGATTGCCTGTGGAAATCGATGTTGTCGAGGAACGACCGTTAACGATTTACCTCAACAGTCAAGAGATCGTTACGGCCATGACAATTGGGGATTACCCCGATTATTTGGCACTTGGGTTTCTGCGTAATCAGGGGATGTTGAACGCGGATGATGTTGTGACGGGCGTTGATTATGATGAGGACTTGCAGGTCGTCGTTGTACGTACGGAACGCAAGACCGACTATGAGGAAAAAATGCGCAAGAAGACCCGCACAAGTGGCTGTGCCGTGGGAACCGTATTTGGCGATATGATGGAGGGGCTGGAGGCGCTTGAGTTGCCCAAAGTCGAGGTGAGGACGAGTTGGCTCTATGCCTTGGCGGACAGTATTAATCGCATGCCAAGCCTGTATTTGACGGCTGGAGCCATTCATGGAACGGTGCTGTGCCATCAGGATAAGCCGTTGGTTTATATGGAAGATGTTGGGCGGCACAACGCCGTGGATAAAGTTGCGGGCTGGATGTTTTCCACAAGTGCCGATCCGTCGGACAAAATCCTATATACCACGGGACGCCTTACCAGTGAGATGGTTATTAAATGCGCCCAAATGGGGATTCCGACCCTTGTTTCTCGTTCGGGATTTACCGCTTGGGGGGTTGAGATTGCACAGTCGATTGGGCTTACTTTGATCGGGCGTATGCGCGGGCAACGCTTTACGTGTTTGTCGGGAGAAGAACGCCTTATCCGAGATGTAAAACCTGTGATGCGCAACAAGGAGGCGGCGAAATGAAAGCACCATTAGGCGTGATTTTGGCGGGCGGGGAATCGCGGAGAATGGGGGGCGGGGACAAGTGTTTGACCCACCTTGGTGACGTGCAATTGTTGACGCATGTGATTGAGCGTCTCGAGCCTCAAGTTGCCGAACTTTCCCTCAATGCGAATGGCGACCCGGTTCGGTTTTCGGCGTTCAACCTCACGATTCTCGGCGACACGATTGAGGGCTTTGCTGGGCCATTGGCGGGGGTGCTTGCGGGGCTAGATTGGGCCGCATTGCAGGGGGCGGATCATATCGTTACCGCCGCCGCCGACACACCATTTTTCCCTGCGGACATTGTACCAAGACTGTTGCTCGCGTCGGAAACCGAAAACTTGCCGATTGCGATGGCGGCGACACCAAATGAAACGGGCAAAGTGATGTTGCATCCGGTTTTCGGGCTTTGGCCGGTTGCCCTGCGGGAGGATTTGCGTGCAGCGCTAAGCGGTGGAGTGCGCAAAGTCATCCTTTGGGCCGATGTGCACGGAGTGGCAAAGGCCGTTTTCCCAACCGACCCGTTTGATCCCTTTTTTAACGTGAATACCCCAGGAGATTTGGCACAAGCGCGTGCATTTTTGGCGGCCAGCGCATGAGGGTTTTTGGAATCACGGGTTGGAAAAACAACGGCAAAACGGGCCTGATGGAGCGACTGATCGCCGAGATTACACGGCGGGGGTTCTCAGTTTCCACGACCAAACACGCCCATCATCGGTTTGATATCGATCAGGAAGGCAAAGACAGCCATCGGCACCGAACCGCAGGCGCAAAGCAGGTGCTGCTTTCATCGTCCCAACGCTGGGCGTTGATGGACGAATTACGTGGAGAACAGGAGCCGGACCTCGCGGTACATTTGGCGCGACTAGATACTGTTGATTTGGTTTTGGTTGAAGGGTTTAAGGCGTCACCCCACCCCAAAATAGAAGTGCATCGCGCGGAGGTGGCGCGGGAGGCGCTCATTTGCCTAAAGGATGCGAGCATTGTTGGCGTGGCTTCAGATCAACCGCAGAATTTGCACCTCCCTGTTTTCGATTTGGACGACACGGCAGGGATAGCGGATTTTATTCTAGCACATGTCGGACTAGGGGGCAGCGTGGTTCCCCCGCTCAAAGACGATTGCTTTGCCTTGCCAGAAGGAATGCATTGGACGCCGGTTCAGGAGGCATTGGACCGCTTGAAGGGGCAGTTATCAACGGTGGTTGGCGCTGAGAAAATTCCGTTGGACGCAGCTTTGGGGCGCATTTTGGCTTTGGATCAAGTGGCTTTGCGGGCCAATCCGCCCGCGGCAAACTCGGCGGTTGATGGGTATGGGTTTTCCAATTCTCGCGGTGCGGGTTTTCAAGAATTGCAAGTGCTGGACGGGCGTGCCGCTGCGGGTGCCCCGTATGAGGGATCTGTCGCGGCGGGTCAGGCCGTGCGCATTTTGACGGGGGCAGTTTTGCCCGCCGGAGTTGACAGTGTGGTGATGCAAGAAGATGTCGCTTTCCAAGGGGGCGCGATCAAATTTAACGGGCCACTCAAGCCGCGAGCGAACACCCGCCGCGCGGGCGAGGATGTGGATAAGGGGGAGGTCATTTTGCGCGCGGGGCAAAGGCTGTCCGCGCCCGAGATCGCTATTCTGGCGGCGACGGGCACGCAGGATGTTCCGGTTTTTCAACGGTTGCGCGTGGGTGTGCTTTCAACGGGGGACGAAATTGTCGCGCCGGGAAGTACGCAAAACCCGTCGGCAACATATGACGCCAATCGCCCGATGCTGTTGTCGCTTGCAGCGGCGTGGGGCCACGTAGCGGTGGATCTTGGACATGTGAAGGATGATCGTGATGTGCTTGAAGCGGCGCTCAATGCTGCGGCCGCGCAAGTCGATGTTGTCTTTACTTCTGGCGGCGCGTCGGGGGGCGATGAGGATCATGTGGGGGCACTTTTGGCCGAAAAAGGCGCGCTGCAAACTTGGCGCATTGCGATAAAACCTGGACGGCCATTGGCCTTAGCGATGTGGCAGGACGTGCCGGTATTTGGCCTTCCCGGGAATCCTGTGGCGGCCTTTGTTTGCGCCTTGATTTTTGCGCGTCCGTCGCTGGCCGTTTTGTCTGGGGCGGAATGGGTTGTGCCGCTTGGCTTTAATGTTCCGGCGGCGTTTTCCAAACGAAAGAAACCTGGTAGGCGGGAGTTTTTGCGTGCGCGTTTGGCGGAGGATGGACGGGTTGAAGCTTTTGCCTCGGAAGGGTCAGGGCGGATATCTGGGCTGAGCTGGGCGAATGGATTGATCGAACTTTCAGAAGATCAGACCGAAATCAAAGAGGGTTCGCCCGTTCGGTTTTTACCATTTTCGGGTTTTGGAATTTAGTCGAAGGTACCCGAGACGCGGCCCAAAAGCATAAATGCCCGCGCGGTTCTTGTATCAGTAATTTCGGCGATTTCCATGTCGGTGGCGTCGGCCTCAAAGACGGAAAAGGTTTTGTCGAACTGGCGCAAAAAATGATGTGACGTGTCGCGGAAAATGGGGTCCTGACGCATACGTCCCGCAGTTAACGCCAAGCAAGACCGATCCCGAATGCCGCCAATAACCGCCACTGTCCGACCACGTTCCCCATTGGCAAACTGGCGCCAGATGTCGGGGCGCGCCCGATCCGGGCGCAGGTCGTCCATGTAAATCCCGTCTTGACTGAGCAGGGTCAAAACGTCTTGTGCGGACTGGATGAGGCGGGAGGCTTCGCGATCTTTGAGGGCACGACGCAGGGCGGCGAAACCTTCTTTGTCCTCGGCATTTTCGGGGAAATTCACGGCCCGAATAAAATCAGCTTTGGACAAGGGCGGCGCGATGTCCTCAGAGGATGTGCCGAGGGCCAACGTTGGTTGCGCGTCATAGGATTGTCGGGCAGTGGTCAGGGTCGCAGACTTGATCAACATTGGGGCAGGCGCACTCGCTGGGCGAGATGTGGCAAAGGTTGCGATCGTGGATTCGGTTTGTCGCTGCGCGGAAACGATCTGGTCCAATTTCTCAACCACGGACGGAATATTGGCCAGCGTGACGCTCTGCTGTTGGGCAACATAGCTAAGGCGCATGGCGTCGATTGAAGCTTGGAGGCGCGCACCCTCGTCGCGGATGGTCCGCGCGCTGCGCGCCGATAAAACACCTACCCAAACAACCGCGACGGGCAGGAAAACGGCTACCAAAGTCATGATAAACCGCAACGACTCAAGTTGAGCTGCTGCGGTGTCGCCTTGAGACATCAAGACAATAGCTGCAACGCCGACCATCCATACAGCCGACAACGCGACAGCAAGCTTTTCTGGCCTCGAAAGGCCCGCTGCTGTGGCGCGTTGGGAGCTAACTCCCAAGTCCAGTGTCTCTTGTTTTTCGGTACCCGCCATGGAGAACTTTCCGCTTTGGTATTACTGAAAGACGATTTTCAGGATTTCGTAATCACGTGTCCCACCAGGAGCGTTAAAAACAATACTGTCGCCTTCTTCCTTGCCGATGAGGGCGCGAGCGAGCGGGGATTTAATGTTGAGAAGGCCTTTTTCAAGGTTCGCCTCCGGCTCCCCAACGATCTGGTAAGTTTTTTCCTCGTCCGTGTCTTCGTCCACAATTGTGACGGTGGCACCGAATTTAATCGTGCCCGACAAGGCGGCAACATTGATGACTTCGGCAAGCGAAATTATGGCCTCAAGTTCTTTGACTCGGCCTTCAATAAAACTATGTTTTTCGCGGGCGGAGTGGTACTCGGCGTTTTCAGAAAGATCACCGTGCTCACGCGCTTCGGCAATCGCACTAATTATGAGCGGCCGTTCAACAGTTTTCAATTTCTTTAATTCTACTTCAAGCCGAGAGAACCCAGCTTGGGTCATTGGTATTTTTTCCATGGGTGCCCTATGTTAATGAATGGGTTATTGGCAACACATACTTGTTAATTCAAGCTTGGCATAAAAAGTCAATAGTGCGTCAGCAGAAGTACCACTAATAACGACCGAAAAATAGTATTTAAAACAGGCAGTTTAGTGCGAGTATATTTCTATCTAGTTGCGGGCCATTTATTTGCGGGCTTTGCGATCGTTTGGTTTTTCACGGATGTTCCGCTCGAGATCTACAGAAATTTTTGGCATGAAGTTTTACTGGCACCCTTAAGCCTCTTGCTTGATGGAAGTTGGGCTTTTCTGGGAATTATTGTTTTCGGGCTTATTTTTGCACGAGACCTGTTGCGCGAGCGGTTACCGTTAGCGTTTGTCGTCGGAATTCTCGCTGGAATTCAACACTTGGTGTTTACCCTTATCAAGACAACGATGGTGAATATTAGTCCATTTTATGCTGATCCATTCTTGATTGAAGTCGACGAGCTTCTTTCTTTTGGAAGGACACCGTGGGAGCTGACGCACCAATTTCAGGCCTATATCCCTGAAGCTTTGACAACCTTTATTTACCTGAAGGTTTGGCTGGCAATCGGCGTCATTTTTCCAGTAATTTTGCTGGTTGTGGACAGTAATAAAGAGCGGGTGGGCCGATTTTTAATTTTGTACTTCGCATCTTGGGTTGTGCTTGGGAATGTAATCGCGCTCGTTTTCATGTCCTGTGGTCCGATCTTCTTTGACCGCGTTTACGGTGGAAATGACTTTGCGCCGCTGCTCGAAGCCCTCAATACTTCGGGGACAATGGGCGGAGCTGTGGGTTTCATTCAGGAATACTTGTGGGAAAATTATGTGGAGGGAAATCAGCACCTCGGGACGGGAATTTCCGCCTTCCCAAGCGTTCACATCGGAGTTGCAACAATGTTTGCGCTTTATATTTACGAGCGCTTCCCCAAAACATTGCCCATTTGCATCGCCTTCGTACTCACTTATTTGTTTTTGTCGGTTTTTCTGGGGTGGCATTACGTAGTGGACGGATATGTTTCGATCCTGTTCATCGTCCTGCTTTGGAAATTTTTGCTTTGGCAATCGCGCAAAACTGGCGAAGTCGTGGTTTAGTCCATGAAATTTTTGTGGTCGTTGCCGATCATTCCGTTGCTTGGGCGCGGTTTAACGTGGTGTCACGATTGACCCTTTTCCCTCTCACGGGTATCGCTAAAAGCGAGAGAGCAAGAATGTGAGGCGCCTTACGGGTGCGGGAAGGGATGAAATGGCCGATATTGAACGCGAATCCATGGAGTATGATGTTGTGATTGTTGGCGCGGGACCTGCGGGTCTGTCAGCGGCGATCAGGCTCAAGCAATTGGACGCAGATCTTAACGTTGTTGTGTTGGAAAAAGGCAGCGAAGTTGGGGCTCATATTCTTTCGGGCGCGGTTTTAGACCCATCAGGCTTAAACGCATTGATCCCCGACTGGAAAGAACGCGGCGCGCCGATCACGGTTCCGGTCAAAAAGGACAACTTCCTGTTTTTGGGCGAAGCAGGCTCCGTCCGTATTCCTAATTTCCTCATGCCACCCTTGATGAACAATCATGGTAATTACATTGTTTCTATGGCGAATGTTTGCCGCTGGATGGCGGAGCAGGCCGAAGAGTTGGGCGTCGAAATTTTCCCCGGCATGGCGTGTTCGCAATTGATTTACGGCGAGAACGACGAACTCGTGGGTGTTGTTGCAGGCGAATTTGGCAAAAACCCCGATGGCTCCATTGGCAGTGATTACGAACCCGGAATGGAGTTGCGTGGGAAGTATGTTTTCCTTTCGGAAGGTGCGCGTGGCAGTCTCTCAAAGGAAATTATCGCGAAATACGACCTCGCCAAAGACTCCGATGTGGCAAAATTCGGTCTTGGCATGAAGGAAATCTGGGAGGTTGACCCCGCCCTGCACCGCGAAGGGACCGTCACCCATACAATGGGTTGGCCGCTTAACGGCAACGCGGGCGGTGGCTCGTTTATCTATCACTTGGAAAATAACCAAGTTTACGTCGGCTTTGTTGTGCACTTGAATTACGTAAACCCCTATGTTTTCCCCTATATGGAATTCCAACGCTTCAAGCACCATCCTGAAATCGCAAAACTTCTCAAAGGTGGCCGTCGCGTGGCTTATGGCGCACGGGTGATTTCCGAAGGCGGCTATCAGTCGATGCCCAAGGCCGTTTTCCCAGGCGGCGCACTTTTGGGATGTTCTGTTGGACTCGTGAACCTGCCGCGCATCAAAGGCAATCACAACGCTATGTTCTCGGGAAAATTTGCCGCCGAGGCCGCATTCGACGCCATAAAGGGCGGGCGTTCGGGCGACGAGTTAACCGAGTACAACACAGAATTGCGCACCGGCGTCATTGCAAAAGACCTCAAAAAAGTGCGTAACGTGAAGCCGCTTTGGTCGAAGCTAGGCCTGATCGCTTCGCTGACACTTGGCGGGTTTGATATGTGGACCAATACGCTTTTCGGGCTTTCCCTTTTTGGGACGCTAAAGCACGGCAAAAACGATGCTGAAGCCACAGGGCTGGCAGCCGATCACAAAGAAATCATTTATCCTAAGCCGGATGGAACGCTGTCCTTTGATCGCCTCACAAACGTTAGTTTTTCGGCGACCAACCATGAGGAAAGTCAGCCAAGTCACTTGCATTTGGCCGATCCCTGTCTGCCAATTTCGGTGAACCTGCCCAAATATGCGGAACCCGCCCAAAGATACTGTCCAGCTGGGGTCTATGAGGTGATTGACGACCCAAGCACAGGCCCAAGATTCCAAGTGAACTTCCAAAACTGCGTTCACTGCAAAACCTGTGACATCAAAGACCCGAGCCAAAATATCACTTGGGTTACCCCCCAAGGCGGCGACGGGCCTAACTACCCAAATATGTGAGCAATTATTCTCACAAGACTGTGCGGAGGCCGTTGATTGCGCGCCTCCGCATTGCGTTGCGGCATGTGAATGTTTAAGTTCAGGGTAACGCAACGAATTGCCAAAGGCCTGATTGTTTGAAACACTCCTTTTTGCGCACCGCGCTTCTCTCCACCGCTCTGTTTTTCTCTGGTTTTTCGGCGCAATCCGAAGGACTTTCTGGAGCCTATCTTGCCGCCAGAAGCGCCAGTACCGCCGCTGATTTTGAGGAAGCCGTCGTGTATTTTACACGCGCCCTCGCGCTGGACCCCGACAACACTTTCCTGTTGAATAACGCTGCGGCGTCTTTCCTGTCCTTAGGGCAAATCGAAAGTGCGATCCCGATTGCGACGACCCTCGAAGAGCAAGGTATTCATTCACAAATAGCGGACCTTGTTTTGACGATAGAGGAGATCAGAAACGGCGAGTACGACACCGTTTCCAAGCGCATTAAAGATGGCGCTGATCTTGGCCCCGTTCTAACGCAACTCATTGATGCATGGGCAGAACTTGGCAGTGGTAAAATGTCGGTTGCGCTCGAGAAGTTTGATGCGCTTGAGGCACAACCCAGCTTTGAGGGTATAGCGAACTTCCATAGAGCCTTGGCACTCGGCTCAGTGGGCGACTACGGCGCAGCACTAGAAGTATTTGAAAGCATTGAGGAAAAAGGCTTTTCGCATACACGTTCAACCCTGATTGCCTATGTGGAAATTTTGAGCCAAATGGAGCGGAATGACGACGCGCTCGTAGCGCTTGGGAAGGCCTATAATCTTGGGGATGCGGACCCTGAGTTCGCCGATCTTTATGCACGTTTAGAAAACGGTGAAACGCTTGCGTTTACTGCCGCTCCATCGGCCCGTGAAGGCGTAGCCCAAGCGGCGTTTACCCTTGCTGAAATCTTGTCGGTTGAAGGCACGCCTGACCAAACGATCCTTTATTCCCGTATGGCAGAAATTCTGGACCCCAGTTTTATTCCAGCGGTATTGCTCACGGCTGAAATGCTAGAAGAATTGGAGCAATTTGACTTAGCGACCAAGGCGTACGCAAAAGTGCCCACCGACCATCCTTCGTTCCATCTGGCCGAAATTGGCCGCGCAGAAACTTTAAGGCGGGCCGGAAAGCCAGAGGCTGCGGTCGAAGTATTGCGTACCCTGTCTAAAAACCGCCCAGAATTGCCCGCTGTCCTGATCGGGCTGGGTGATCTATTGCGCAGCCAAGAGGAGTATTTGGGCGCGATTGAGGCTTATGACGGGGCCTTGGAGCTCTTTCCTGAGATTACACCGAACTTGTGGTTTGTGTTCTATTCTCGTGGAATTTCGCACGAACGCTCGCAGGATTGGGAAAAGGCTGAGGCTGACTTCCGTCAAGCATTGGCACTCTACCCAGATCAACCTCAAGTGCTGAATTATCTCGGATACTCGATGGTTGAGAAAAACGAAAACCTCGATGAAGCCCTTGAAATGATTGAAAAAGCCGTGGCGGCGCGCCCCGAAGATGGCTATATAATAGATTCTCTCGCGTGGGCCTATTACAAGCTCGGACGCTATGAAGAGGCAGCCGAATTGATGGAAAAGGCTGCGCAATTAGAACCCGTAGATCCCGTTGTAAGCGATCATTTGGGCGACGCGCTTTGGATGGTTGACCGCAAGATTGAAGCCGAATTTCAATGGCGTCGGGCACTGTCGTTTGAACCCGAAGAAAAGGATGCCGATCGCATCCGTCGCAAACTAGAAGTCGGATTGGACGAGGTCTTGGCGGATGAAGAAATTGCGACCGAAGACTAGGTTGAAATGGAATTCGCTCCCGCAAAAATAAACCTGACACTGCATGTCACAGGGCGGCGTGCGGATGGGTACCACCTTCTCGATAGCCTCGTGGTGTTCGCAGATATCGGCGACTATGTTGGAGCCACGAATTCAGACATACTTTCCCTGGCGGTTGAAGGGCCAGAGGGGGCGGGGCTTGCCAAGGAAAAAGACAACCTTGTCTTGCGTGCTGCGCGTTTGTTGAATCCTGGGCAACCGGTCGCTTTGACACTGCAAAAAAACCTGCCAACGGCTTCTGGGATTGGAGGTGGGTCTGCCGATGCTGCGGCAACTCTGCGGTTGCTTGCTCGTCATTGGGCGCTGCCTTTGCCAAAGAGTTCCGATGTGCTTCAACTCGGGGCGGACGTGCCCGTGTGTTTGTCGTCTACTACGGCTAGAATGCAAGGAATTGGCGAAGTCTTAACCGCCGTTCCCAAACTGCCTGATATGGCCCTTTTATTGATCAATCCACGTCAGAGTGTAGCAACACCAGATATTTTCAAGGCATTGGAAAACAGCCATAATACAGCAATGGATGACGTGCCGGACTGTTCCAGTTTGGACGAGTTTTGTAGATGGCTTGCGCACCAGCGCAATGATCTTCAGGCACCCGCAATCGCGGTTCAGCCTGTCATTTCCCGAGTACTTGAAGCGATTTCTCAGACTGGTGCGCTCCTCTCCCGAATGTCGGGTTCTGGGGCGACGTGTTTTGGCGTGTTTCCTGATTCTGCGGCCGCCTCAAAGGCCGCAGAAAAAATCTCCGAAGCGTATCCAACTTGGTGGGCGAAATCCGCTCGTATCCTAGAATAGGTTCCTAAAACTCAACGCCGATCTGCGCTTTGATACCCGCGCGGAAGGGGTGTTTGATAAGTTCCATTTCCGTCACCAGATCAGCGGCTTCAATGAGGGCTTCCTTGGCGTTGCGCCCTGTCAGAACAACATGGGTCATCGGCGGTTTCTCGGTCGCTAAAAACTCGACCACATCGTTCACATCAATATAGTCGTATCGCATCGCGATGTTGATTTCATCAAGCAAAACCATTTTGTTTTCGGGATTACGAATGAGTTCTTTTGCCTTTTCCCAAGCGGCGGTCGCCATTTCGATATCGCGTGATTTATCTTGGGTTTCCCAGGTAAACCCTTCACCCATCGTATAAAATTCGCAAGCGTCACTAAATTTGTCGAGGATAAGGTCGCGTTCACCAGTGCTCATCCCGCCTTTGATGAATTGCACGACGGCGCATTTCATATCATGCGCAATACAGCGAAAAATCATCCCAAATGCCGCGCTGGATTTGCCTTTTCCCTTGCCCGTATGGACAATGATCAGGCCTTTCTGGTCGGTTTTTGTCGCCATGATTTTATCACGAGCGGCCTTCTTCTTGACCATTTTCATCGCGTGGCGTTCGGTGTCTTCGCTCATGGGTTTCTCCTGTTTTCCGGAATGACTTTGGAGGCAGATGGCACGGGTTGCAAGGGTGCTTTTCCGCTCAATCCTGCGCGCGAAGTAAGGCTTTGTTAACCACGTCGCATTAGCCTTACTCACACCAGATTAGGAAACCTCCATATGCGTGCTCTCGCAATCTTATTTTCTGCCCTTTTGGCTGTGACAGGCTGTGACAGTCCACACCCCCGCACGAAGGGTTTTGATGTCAAAAAGGTAAGCGTCGAGGGCAGCGATTTTACCGTTCGCTCCAACGGGGAAGTTGTCGAAGCAATTCGGACCAATTATGCCCCCCGCCGCGATTTCGGGCGGGTTTTATTGCGTGCCGTTGTCGCCATAGAGGTCGCAACAGGGTGTGTTGTCGACCAAACGACGGTGAAGGGCGACCCCGCGCTCGTTGCCGCGCGGATTGATTGTTAGCCCGATTTAAGATTGTCCAATAACGCGCGTGCAGAGTTGGAGCGCGGAGTCCAAAGCCCACGTTCAATCGCCTCATCCAGGCGTTGTGCGATCTCTAGCAACGCAGGCGCATTATGCTCGACAATGAACGCACGCACGTTTTCATCCTCTAAAAACGCTTGATGGACGGCATCAAAATGGTGGCTTTTTACGGCACCCGTTGTCGCGGCAAACGCAAACATATAGTCCACGGTCGCGGCCATCTCGAAGGCGCCTTTATATCCGTGACGCATCACGCCATTAATCCATTTCGGATTAACAACACGGCTGCGCACGACGCGCCCGATTTCGTCTTCTAGGCGGCGAATAACGGGGCGTTCCGGCCGCGAGTGATCGTTATGATAGATCGGCCGATCAACGCCTTGAAGGGTATGCACGGCTGCCGCAGCCCCTCCCTCAAATTGATAATAATCGTCGCTATCAAGTAGGTCGTGCTCACGGTTGTCTTGATTTTGAACGATGGCTTCGGTCTGTGAGAGGCGGGTTTCAAATTGCGCACGTGCACGCGTTCCCTCGGCCCCTTTGCCATAGGCATAGCTGCCCCATTCTAGGTAGGCCTCCGCGAGATCGGATTTATTTGCCCAGAGTTGCTCATCAATCAAAGCCTGAAGGCCCGCGCCATAGGCCCCCGGTTTTGAGCCGAATACGCGGTGTGAATTCTCAAGCCCTTCCGCCAACATGCGTGCCCGTGCAGGGTTGGTTGCTGCGGGTTCGTCAAGCGCCATAACCGCGCGCGCGGCACTGTCGATGAGCGCAATAAGTTGTGGAAACGCGTCGCGGAAAAACCCTGACACTCGGAGGGTGACATCCACGCGAGGCCGCCCCAAGACCCCCTGTGGAAGGACTTCAAATCCCGTAACACGCCGATTTGCCGCGTCCCACGTCGGCTTGACCCCCATGAGCGCCAAGGCTTGGGCAATATCGTCCCCACCCGTGCGCATATTTGCGGTTCCCCACGCGGTCAAAAGCATGGTTTGGGGCCAGTCTCCGTGATCTTGTAGGTGGCGCTCAATCAATAGGTTTGCGGATTTCCATCCCAAGGCCCAAGCCGTCGGCGTGGGGACCGCTCGCCCGTCAACACTATAGAAATTGCGTCCGGTTGGAAGGGTATCAAGCCGCCCACGTGTGGGAGCGCCGGATGGCGCCGGGGCAACGAATTGCCCTGCAAGGGCGGTGAGGAGACCCGTCATTTCCGCAGGGCCGCAGGCCGCAACTTTTGGACGTACGCTCGTTCTAACTTCCCGCAAAACCGCTTCCGACTGTGGGCCGGGAGCCTCTTTTCCATCTAACATCGCGCTCGCGAATAACTCCAACCGCTCGACAGTATCTCCAAGGCTTCGCCAAGTATCCGTTGTGATCTCCGCGAGTTCGCTGGGTTTCTCTACAGCATGGGGCGCCGCCATATCACAATCCAAGGGATCGAATTCAAATCCAAAATCCACTGCAAGTGCTCGGATCAGAGACGCATTCCCCCCCCGACCATCGCCGCGCGGCACCCGAACAAGTGCCTGCACTAGATCCCTCTCAAGGCGCCCAATCGGACTCTCGCCAAAAACGTGCAGCCCGTCGCGAATTTGCGCTTCTTTTAGATCGCATAAATAGGCATCGAGTTTGGCCAAATCGCCGTCTTCGTCAGTTCCAGTAAGACCTGCGTCTTCGCCCAATCCAGTGCTGCTAGTCAGGCTTAAAATTTCGCGTCTTAGATACTCAATCCGCCGTGGATCAACCCCCGCCGCCTCATAGTATTCGTCAACAAGCCCCTCCAGATCACGCATTGGCCCATAGCTTTCGGCGCGGGTAAGCGGTGGTGTTAGGTGGTCAATAATGACGGCCTGCGCACGGCGTTTGGCTTGTGTACCTTCGCCCGGATCATTGACGATAAACGGGTAAATATGCGGCATTGGGCCAAACACAGCCTCGGGGTAGCATTCCTGAGAAAGGGCAACAGCCTTTCCGGGAAGCCATTCCATATTCCCGTGCTTGCCCATGTGCACAATCGCATGTGCCCCAAAGGTTTCACGTAGCCAAAAGTAGAACGCAAAATAATTGTGGGGCGGTACCAAGTCGGGTGAATGGTAGGTCTCTTTCGGGTCAATATTATACCCCCGCGCAGGCTGAATGCCCACGACAACATTGCCATACTCCAAAACCGAAAGGGCAAAGCTTCCGCCCTCAAAGAAAGGGTCCGTTTCGGGAGCGCCCCAACGGTCTTCAATCTGGCGGCGCATGTCATAGGGAAGTGCGTCATAGAGCGTGCGATAGTCGGAAAGGGCAAGGCGGACACCACCGTCTCGTCGGGTGCGATCCGTTAGCCAATTCGTGGGTCCCGCGAGGATCGATTGCATCAATGCGTCGCTGTCTTGAGGCGCATTTCGCACCGTATATCCCGCGTCATTTAAGGAGGCGAGTGTACCGCAAGTCGCTGCTGGGGCATCTAAACCCACGCCATTGGCAAGGCGTCCGTCCTTGTTCGGATAATTCGCCAAAACCAAAGCTACCCTGCGTTTTTCGACAGGCGCATTGCGTAACCGCGCCCAATTTGCCGCAAGTTTTGCCACAAATTCCACACGGTCGCCCTGTGCGCGATATCCCGCGATGGCGCATTCGGTCTCCTCGTCAAAAAATGCTTCGCCCTTGAAACTGACAGCGCGGCTCAAAATGCGTCCATCCACTTCGGGAAGCGCGACATTCATTGCGATATCGCGTGCGGCGAGACCAAACATTCCCTCACTCCAAGCCGTTTCTGAGCTGGCTGAGAACACCACTTGGAAAACGGGCGACGCATTTGCAGCAGGCATTACAAGGGGGTTCGATGCCCCGTTGGAATGCTCTCCTTCTTGTGGCGATCCTGTGGCAAAGGCCGTCGCATTCAATATAACACTTGGCGTCGCTTGGGTGAATAAATGCTCAAGGGTTTCCACGGAAACTGGGTCTTTGAGGGAGGCCACGAAGATAGGCAGTGGGTTTAACCCTTGGCGCACAAGGGATTTCACCAGCCGATTTACAGGATTGAGACCTGCGCCTTGCACCAAAGCACGATAAAACACCAGCGGGACAACGGGCGCGTTTTCTGTCCATTCGGCTTGCGCTGTGGTCAGATTAGAGATGCCAGCCCCAGGCCAATAAACGCCCGCCCGCAACAAGGGCCGCGCGGCTTCTGGGCGCGGCGCGTCGGTGAGCATTGCCTGCGCATAGTCCAAGAAATGTGTCGCGTTTTCGGGGCCGCCTTCCACGAGGTAGGCCCAAAGCGCATTGTAATCGTCACGAGAAACGGTCGAGAGGTCCCGCAATTCGTCATCGGGTTTGTCGTCTCCGGGAAGGGCGACGAATGCCACCCCCGCCGCGTGTAAATGTGCGGCGTATTGCACAAGGCCGTATTTCCAATAGCCCGCTCCGCCCAAAACCCGCGCGATCACCAATTTACACTTACGCGCACAGGCGTCGATATGGAGGTCCACCGACATCGGGTGTTGCAGATGCATCAGACTCGCAAGGCGCAAACTTGGCGGATTCTGCATTTCCCGCCGCGCTTCTGAAAGGGCTGCTAGCTCTGTGTCCGCCGCCGAGATGAACAGAATATCAGCGGGCGTTTGCCCTAGATCAACGGGCTCAGTTCCGTCGTCGACATTCCCGGGAGTGGCGGCCAAAAGATGCATTAAAGGGTCAGCTCCATAAAATAGCTCAGGGGATCGGCGGCATAGTCGCCAAAGGGGCCACAATAGGTAAACCCATGTTTTTCGTAGAGCGCGTGCGCGGCGCGCAGGCTGTCACCGGTTTCGAGGTACAGCTTTGAGAGGCCGGACGCGCGTGCGTTGGAAATTAGCTCCGTCAAGATCAGGTTCGCGACACCTTTGCCCCTTGCCGCTTCCGAGACGAACATCGATTTTATTTCGCCATAGCTGCCCTTGTTCGCCAAGGCGCCACATCCCAAATGTTGCGCCCCTTCGCTTGCGACCAGAAAGGTTATCTCAAGACCGCAAAGCGCATCCACCGACAAAAAGTGGTTCGATTCCGCCGGAAAGAGCGACTGCATCAGACTGTGATGCGCCGTAAGGAGTTCTACGGTGCGCGGGTCTTTTGGGTCGCCTATTCCGACGGAGATTTTCACGCGCTTAAGGCCGCGCGGATCGCGCCCTGATCTAGGCCTGCTTCGCCAATAACAACGAGTTTGGTTTCGCGTTTTTGTTCGCCAAAGGGTTGATCGAAATAGGTATCAACACGAGGGCCAACCGCTTGAAGCGTCAGGCGCATGGGCTTGCCCTGGACCGCAACGAAGCCTTTTAGGCGTAGAATATTGTGGGTGCGAATGACGTCAGAGACCCTCTGTGCAAAACCCGCATGATCGGTGATCTCATCAAGGGTGACGATGAAGCTTTCGAATTCGTCATGACCGTGCGTGTGCTCATCATGGTGATCGTCGTCGTCATCCTCATCGTGGTGGTGATGATGGTGATGGATTTCATGGCGCGCAGAAAGGTCCGCCTCGGCACCAACGCCTTGTCCAAGTAAAACATCAACGGGCAACGCGCCCAATGTTGACTTCAACACTTGGACTCCGTCACGGCTTTCACCGCGCAACTTGGCGACAAGATTCTCGACTTCTTCAGCACTCAAAAGGTCGGCTTTGTTGACAACAATCATGTCGGCGCAAGCAATTTGATCCTCGAACAATTCCGAAAGCGGTGTTTCGTGATCTAGGTTCTCATCTTGTTTGCGTTGCGCATCTACGGCGGCAATGTTGTGGGCAAATTGCCCGTCCACAACGGCACGACCATCCACAACGGTGACGACGCCATCAACCGTTACTTTGGTGGCAATCGCGGGCCAATTGAACGCCCGCACGAGGGGTTGAGGCAGCGCAAGGCCGGAGGTTTCAATCACGATATGATCGGGCGCATTTTCCCGCGCGAGGAGTTTTTCCATAGTGGGTACAAAATCCTCTGCGACCGTACAGCAGATACAGCCGTTGGACAGTTCCATGATGTCGTCTTCGGTGCAGGTCTCTTCGCCACAGCCTTTGAGGATATCGCCGTCCACGCCCAGATCACCGAATTCGTTGATGATCAACGCAATCCGTTTGCCATTAGCGTTTTGTAAAATGTGGCGAATAAGGGTGGTTTTGCCCGAGCCAAGGAAGCCAGTGACGATCGTAGCGGGAATTTTTTGTGCCATTGATGGCCTCACTTTCAGATTTGGAAAGCTGCGCAAGGAACACGCCCCTGCGCAGGTTGTTTATACCGTTTGCCGATGCCAGACCGCGCCAGCAACACCACCCATGATGGCCCAACTCGCACAGGCAACCGCAAGGGAGCGACTGACGAAAAGCGCCGAGAGTTCGGGGGGGGCAACGCCCGCATAGAACTCAAGGTGAGGCGCGCCGATGATATGGGGCGCGGCGATGAAGATCGCGCCTAAAACCATCCAATAGGCGCGGTTCCCAAAGGCAATAAGCGCAAGGCCCACGAGGGTTGCGACGACGGTTGTGATCCACCACATTTGCCGCAGAAAAATGTCCTCTGCGGGGGTGCCCGGCAATTCAGGGAATAGTCCCGCAGCGGGGGCGAGTTGAACGGCAATAAAGCCTGCCAATCCCCAAACTATCCCCGATTTGGGCGTGACCTCGTACCCAGCGGACGCTGCTGTCGCGATTCCTGCGACAAGTATGAGCGCAAAGCCCGTGAACACAATGATGTTCATCGCCACGGTCATCCCGTGCCGCGTAATGAGTTCGCTGGTGGTTGGCGGTATTTCCACTTCCACTTCGATAGGAGCAGGGTCTTCGCCCTCCACAATCAAAACGCCTGCGAAATGGTTTTTCGCACCGGTTTCATATTCCTCACCCTCAAGAAGTACGGGGGTGACAAGCCAAAATTGCAGCAGAGCCGAAAGCAGCCCTGCAGCAATACCAGCGAACAACGCGCTGGTAAAAATCTGTTTAAACATTGTTTAGTGGCAGGGGAACGCGATGGCGTGGCGCGTATCGTGGGCCGAGTCATGCAACATGGAAGCCTGTGCGAAGCCCGCGAGGGAGATTAACACTACGCCAGCGAGAGCCGCTGCAAATATTGGTAGAATACCAGTTTGGACTTGGGCAATAGGAGCCGCGAGAACTTTTGCATCTGTGCGTGTTTTGTTTTGTTCGTTCATTCTATCATTCCTTTTTCCGTCACACCCGACGGTTCGGTTACGTTGCTGCAAGGCTGGTCTCCTGGCTCGCGGGTCAAAGTGCGATGTCACCTTCCCAGATTGTTGGTTTCCCAACGCTCCAGTGGTATTTGACATCCACTCACCGCTTACAGTCGCGGGGGCGGCTGCGGCATCAGGCCCCTGATTGGGTCACCCTCACCGCATTCCCATTTATCCCCTGCCGCTTGGCGGCATGAATGGGGATACCATGCCGTTTCTTTCTGAGGGGGATACGGGGGGTGGGTCAAGTAGAATCCTGCCGGCCTCTGAATTTTCTGGGATTTTGGGCGCAAACCAGCCCTTATTCGTTGAGTGCCCGCAATTAAAGTGAGAACGCACTCCCAAAGCTTGCAAGCAAAACAGATTCGCCGCCGATACCCATACAATCAGCATACCTCCGCACCTTCAGGGCGACTACAGGGTAGAAAATGCGCAATATCTTGTGGATAACTCTCCAAAATACGCCATTTGTGGTGTTTTTCGTTGACTCAATGGGCCCCTGTCCGAAACCCTATTGCAAAGGAATCAAATAGGGACAATTTTTTGCAGTTTTCTAGGCTCCGTCTGAATGGCTTCAAGAGCTTTGTCGATCCCACCGATCTTGTGATTGCGCATGGTCTTACAGGGGTTGTCGGCCCAAATGGCTGTGGAAAATCGAACTTGCTTGAGGCGTTGCGCTGGGTGATGGGGGAAACCCGCCCGAAGGCGATGCGCGGTGGCGGCATGGAAGACGTGATTTTTGCGGGAACCGCAACGCGACCCGCGCGCAATTTTGCCGAAGTCGCGATCACGATCGACAACAGTGATCGCCTTGCCCCCGCTGGTTTTAACGATCAGGATTCACTCGAGGTGGTGCGGCGCATTACCCGCGATGCGGGGTCTGCGTTCAAGGCAAATTCCAAGGATGCCCGCGCGCGAGACATCCAAATGCTGTTTGCCGATGCCTCGACGGGGTCCCATTCGCCAGCGCTTGTACGTCAGGGGCAGATCAGCGAATTGATCAACGCGAAACCCAAAGATCGTCGCCGAATTTTGGAGGAGGCTGCGGGCATTTCGGGGCTCTATCAACGCCGCCACGAGGCGGAGCTGAAGCTCAAAGGGACCGAAACCAATCTCTCACGGATCGAAGATGTTATTGAGGCCTTGGCCACTCAATTGGCGCAACTCGAACGCCAAGCAAGACAGGCCCAGAGATACCGCACCATTGGCGAGGAATTGCGCAAGTCCGAGGGGCTTTTACTGTATCGCCGTTGGAAAGAAGCGGATGAATTGCGTGCGGCGGCGCAAGCGGAACTGACCGAACTCACGCGCCTTGCTGGGGCGAGCGAAGGGGCGGCACGTTCGGCCACCAAAGCCCGCGCAAAAAACGAAGAAACCCTGCCACCTTTGCGCGAAGAAGAAACTATTGCTGCTGCCGTATTGACGCGTTTGGAAAATCAGCGAGATACCCTGTCCGAGCAAGAGGACCGCGCGCTTGATACAATCAAAACGCTCACCGCACGCATTGAGCAGTTGGCCAAAGATAAGGCGCGGGAACAGGAGCTTAACAAGGACGCAGGCGAGACGATTTCCGGTCTTGAATGGGAGCAAGCGCAACTAGCGAAGGCCGCTGAAGGCTATCAAGAACGACTTGAAATCAGCAATGAAGCCGCACAGGATGCGGCAAGTATCCTCCAAGATCGAGAAGCCGCCATCGGCCAGCTCACCGAAGACGTTGCACGCCTTGCAGCGCGACATCAATCGGCGCGGAGACTTGTCGAGGACCACCAAAAAACACTGGATCGAAACGAAGGAGATGCTGTCCGTGCGCGGGAAGCTTCGGCGCATTCTCAAGCCGCATTGTCAAAATCCTCCCTAGATTTTGAAGCCGCAGAGGACGCGCAAAATTTGGCAGCGAAGGCCACGGAAGCGGCCGAGGAGGCCCTGATTATGGCGGACAACGCGCGCGCCGATGCGCAGGCCCGTGAAGCGGATGCCCGCGCCGAGCGCAGCGAAGCCGAAGGCGAGGCAAACGCGCTGCGAGCCGAGGTTGGGGCGTTGGCACGATTGGTCGAACGTGACACCGCAGAGGGCGGGCAAGTTTTGGACGCCCTACAGGTTAAATCTGGCTATGAAAAAGCGCTTGGTGCGGCGCTTGCCGACGATTTGCGCGCTCCCGAAGTGCAGGATGAGATGCCTTCTGGCTGGGTGACTTTACCAGATTATGCCACACTACAATCTTTGCCCTCTGGCGTGCAAGTTTTGACGCATTTTGTGACCTCGCCAAACGTATTACTTCGCCGTATGAGGCAAGTCGGTCTTGTGGAGGCCGGCGACGGGGCGCGCCTGCAAAAAGATTTGAAACCCGGGCAGCGGCTGGTCAGTATAGAAGGCGATTTATGGCGTTGGGATGGGTTTCGCGCGGGAGCAGAAGACGCCCCAAGTGCCGCCGCCTTGCGCCTCCAACAACTCAATCGTTTGGAGGAATTGAAGCGAGATTTGGAGGAAGTGAGTGCGCGGGCGGATGGCGCGAGCCGTGCGCATGACGTCTTGTCGTCGGACCTTCAGCGTCTAACCCGCGAGGACCAAGAGGCCCGCAACGCACGCCGCGATGCAGACCGTGCACTTACGGACGCGGGCCGCGCTCTTTCGCGGGCCGAAGCAGATCGCAATATCGCAGAAGGCAAGCTTGAGAGTCTGCGGCTTGCGGTCGTGCGCCACGAAGAAGAAGCGTTGGGGGCACGCAATCGGGTGAATGACGCGGCGGCGATCCTTGCGGACTTGGATGATTTGGATCAAGCGCGTGAGGAAGTCGAAGACGTGAAAATGACGGTTGAGGCGGCACGGATGACGATGATGTCAAAACGGTCGGCCTTTGACGAGGTGCGCCGCGAAGGCGATGCACGCACCAAGCGCCGCCAAGAGGTTCTCAAGGAAATCAGCGGTTGGCGGCTTCGTTTGGAGAATGCGGAAAAACGCATTGGAGAATTGGAAGAACGGCGGCTTGAAAATGAGGCTGAACTTCAGGAAGCACAGACCGCGCCAGACGAAATCGCTGCGAAACGGATGGCTTTAGCGGAAGCCATTGCTACGGCGGAAATAAGGTGTCGGGGAGCGTCTGACAAGCTTGCAGAGGCCGAGACAGCATTGCGAGAGGCGCTTCTTGCGGAACGTGACGCGGAGCGGGCCGCAGGCGAAGCGCGAGAAGTGCGCGCGCGGGCCGACGCGCGGGCCGATGCCACGCGCGAGACCGCGATTCATGCCGCAGAGCGCATTGCCGAAGCCATGGAAACTACGCCCGAGAACTTGCTTGAGACGCTGGGCGTTCTGCCCGAAAATATGCCAGATTCCGAGGCCGTGGAGGCGGATGTGAACCGTCTAAAACGTCAACGTGATGCTCTGGGTGCGGTGAACCTTCGGGCCGAGGAGGACGCGCGGGGCGTTCAGGAAGAGCACGACCACCTGGCAAGCGAGAAAGCCGATTTGGATGAAGCCATCAAGAAGCTTCGTACCGGAATTGCCAGCTTGAATAAAGAGGGTCGTGAGCGGCTTTTGACCGCGTTTGAGCAAGTGAACAGCAACTTTACCTTGTTGTTCAAACATCTGTTTGGCGGCGGCGAAGCGAACCTTGTATTGGTTGAATCTGACGACCCACTTGAAGCGGGCCTTGAGATTATGTGCCAACCTCCTGGTAAAAAACTTAGCACGATGAGCCTCCTGTCTGGGGGCGAGCAGACCCTGACGGCCATGGCACTTATCTTTGCGGTATTTCTTGCTAATCCAGCGCCGATTTGCGTTCTTGATGAAGTCGACGCGCCGCTTGATGATGCCAATGTGACGCGGTTCTGCGACCTGTTGGACGAGATGACGCGCCGGACCGAAACACGGTTTTTGATCATCACCCACCATGCGGTCACGATGGCGCGCATGGATCGACTGTTCGGTGTGACAATGGCCGAACAGGGCGTAAGCCAGCTGGTCTCTGTGGACCTCAAAAAGGCTGAGGCGCTGGTCGCTTAAACCAGCCCCCAACCGTTTTCTTAAAGCTTGTTCACCAAGTCATTTGTGGGCCAAGCGTCTGCGGGCAATCCAAGACGCTGCTGTTCTAGCTGAACCCCTGCGCGCGTTTTTGCCCCAAGGATGCCGTCAATTTTACCCACATCGTGCCCCCTTGCCGAGAGCTTTTTCTGGAGCGATTTCATTTGTGCATCCGACAGCGAAGGATCCGGGGACCCCAAGTTGAAAACGGGGGCACCTTCAAGACGCGTGGCGAAATAGGCGGCGGTCGTGACATAAACGAAACTCTTGTTCCACTCGAAGTACACGTGAAAATTGGGGTAAGCTAAAAAGGCGGGGCCATTGCGCCCCATCGGTAAAAGTATCGAGGCCTGTAAATTATCTGGGCCAATGTTTGTACTTCTCCCTTTGACGCCCATGCGCTTCCAATCGGAGACTTTGTAGGATTTATCAAGGCCAGTCTTGCTCCAGTCAAGATTGCTGGGCACGACGATCTCTTGCAACCAAGGTTGTCCTGCATTCCAGCCTAGGCCTTTGAGCATTTTCGCGCCCGACAGAAGCGCATCCGGCGGGGAGGTTTTGAGCGATACTTTGCCATCGCCGTCGCCGTCTACACCATTGCGGATGATGTCTTCGGGGAGCATTTGCACCATGCCGACTTCTCCGGCCCATGCACCGGTTGTATTCGTGGGGCTAAAATTGCCGCGTTCAAAGAGTTCGATTGCAGCAAAAACTTGGGGGCGAAACAGGTTCGGACGGCGACAATCATGCGAGAGCGTGACGAGGGAGTTGAGGGTGTTAAAGTCGCCTTGTACCGCGCCGTAATCGGTTTCCAACGCCCAGAATGCCAGCAAAACGCCTCGTGAAACGCCGTATTGCTGTTCCATTTGGTCAAAGACTGCATCGTATTTTTTCTCGTTGTTGCGGCCATGATCCATACGATTTTTGCTAATGACGGCGCGTGCGAATTCGTTGAAGTCTTTCTTGAAAATGCCCTGTGAACGGTCGGCCTTTAGGGTGCGCGGATCTTGTTTTACGCTGGCGAAAAACGCGTCGACCGTTGATTTCGAGTGGCCGCGTGCGGTGGCTTCTTGTTTCATGTTGGCAACAAATTGCCCGAAATCCCCCCCGCACTGGTTTTGAGCCATTGCAGTTGTGGACAGCAAGCTCAGAAAGAAGGCAGCAAGTGGGGCGCGAAAAAACATTAGGTACTCCGAGTATGAAATTTTGCGGCAGCCTAACAGGCCTTTGGATTCAGGCAAGGTTCAAAACAGGGCGAGGACAGCGCATAGGCCGATTGCCGCGCCCCAAGTTTTCCAAAGGACGCGAACGGTTGCGTCGATTTCGTCAGGTCCAATTGAGTGGTTTCCAGTGGGATTTACATAGGGGAAATCACGCGCTTCCCCATCGTAACTTCTTGGGCCAGCGAGCGCGATATTGAGGCATTGTGCCATAGCGGCTTCGGGCCAGCCCGCGTTGGGTGAACGATGTTTCGGCGCATCAATTCGCACCGGCTTCAACGCATGCATGTTGCCGCAAACGACGAGGATGAGGAGCGCGGTAATCCGCGCGGGGAGGTAGTTGAGCAGGTCGTCAAACCGCGCTGCCGCCCAACCGAATTCCGCGTGGCGAGGGGTGCGATAGCCGATCATGCTGTCGGCGGTATTCGTAATTTTATACAGAAATAGACCAGGCAGGCCGAAGAGGAGGAACCAGAAAACTGGGGCAATCACACCGTCTGAGAGGTTTTCCGCGGCGCTCTCGATCGCGGCGCGGCTGATTTGGGAGTCGTCCATATCGGTGGTGTCTCGGCCAACGATCCGCGCCACAGAAATCCGCGCATTCACGTTTGACAGACGAAGTGCGTTGGCAACGGCGGACACATGCTCGGTCAGGCTTTTCTGCGCTACGAGGATCGCGGCACAGAGGAGTTCAATCAACCAGCCAAACGGGAGCGCCGAAAGTACGAGGCCAGCAGAGATGGCACCAAGGCAAAGCCCGCCAAAAACCACCGTGCCTTTAAGTTTTCGATTATCCCCGTAATTTGCGCGTTCATCCGCGAATCCGATCAGCTTTCCAAACAGGACGGCGGGGTGCGTGAACCGGTCCCATAACAGTCGAGGCTCGCCAAATACCGCATCCAAGAGGAGGGCTAAAAGGAGGATTAACGGAAGGCTCATAGGGCACTTTCGAGTTGGTCCCATTGGTTGGGCGCAGGCATTCCAAGACGCAGCCAATGGTTTGAATACGGAAAAATCCGCGAGAGAACGTGATTATGGGCAAGCTTCTCGAACCACTTTTGCGCGTCGCCAACATGATAGAGTTGAAACAGCGTGGTGCCTGCGACGGATTCGGCACCCGCAGTTTGCAACAGCGCGTTCATACGGCCGGCATCTTGTGCAAGTCGAGAGCGGGTTTTCTCTGCCCAATCAAAATCTGCGAGAGCGGCAATTCCTGTGGTGATTGCGGGACCGGAAATCTGCCAAGGCCCGAGGGTTTCGCGAAGCTCATTTATGAGTCCCGGATCGCCAATAACAAACCCAAGACGCAGCCCAGCAAGTCCCCAGAACTTGCCGAAACTCTTGAGGATGAGTGTTCCGGGTTCGCATGCTTTCGCGATATGACTTTGAGCGGGCGCAACATCGCAAAAGCTTTCGTCAATGATGGTGAGGGGCGTGTGAGGCAGGGAGGCGGTGAAGGCACCTGTGGGGTTATTCGGGTGCACCGTGACCGAGGCGTCGATGCCGTCCTCCTCGATGTTCCACCCTGCAGTGCGAAAAGCGGCGGCGTGTTCGTTATACGTTTTCTGGATGATACGAACCGCGCCTTTTTTAACCGACAAATGCGGGATGCGCGCGATCAGGGCGCTGGCTCCGGGGGCGGCAAGAACGGCGGCAGAGTCGGGAACATTCCAAAAGGCGCGGGCGGCCTTCTCTAGCGCGGCAAAAGCGCTGTGATCAGGGAGGGACATCCATGCGTTGGCGGGGAACGACGGCAAGGGAAAGGGCACGGGGTTTATGCCGGTGGACAGGTCGAGCCAATCGCCCCTCGTACCGCCGAACTGTTCCATTGCAGCATCAATTCCGCCGCCGTGGTCCCGCTGCGTTTTCATGCGTCAGAATTAGAGGGTTTGAGGGACGGTAACGGAGGATGGCGCGTAATAAAGTGCCCCTTCACGCCCGCGGGCCATGTGCGATAGGGAATCTGTCCCGTTTCGCTCGCTTGATGCAGAGCCGCGTATTCCACGATGGCTTCGGCGGCATCTAGGGTGGCTTCAAATTTCCCGAGCGTATAGGCCAACTTTCCTTCCGCTTGGATCGCGATATTACAACCGTGGGTGCAGCCCATCAAGCAGCTTACACGCCGTGTTTGTACCTGCTCGGCTGCGACTGATTCGATTAATTCAGCCAAAGCGGCGCCGTCGGTGACGTCTGCACCGGTTTCTGCCCAACCTTCGCGCTTACAGGTGTCGCAAATTGTAATGAATGTCGTCATCTCATACCCCTTTTGCGTGTACCTCAATCGGATTCTCGCCGGAATTTCAACCCGTAGATGTAAGTTAACATTTCGAGGCAAGATATTAACCTGTTGTTAGTCTTTCGGGCGGAAAATAGTTAACGGTGGGATGTCTGGTGGGTAATAATGAATTTAGCAGTTGAGCAGTGCAATCCACTGATTGGAGGTTGTATGCGTATTTTAATCGTTGAGGGTAATCCAAACCTTGGGCGCATTTGGCAGGACCATTTAGAACGGCTTGATTTTGAAGTTGTCCTTGTTTCTGGGCAAAGTGGTGCCGTGAAATCCTTGGAGGAAGAAAACTTCAACGCGATTGTTCTCAACCTTGTTTTAAAGGGTGAAAGCGCATTTGCAGTCGCGGATTATGCCAGCTACAAACGCCCCGATGCGAAGGTGATTTTCGTAACTGACACGAGTTTCTTCTCGGACGGTTCTATTTTTGCTTTGGCCCCAAATGCCTGCGCCTATGTGCGCGAGCAAACGCCGCCAAACGATTTGGCGGCGATTGTGGCCCATTATGCGGGAGACCGATCCTAACAGATTAGAGCTCGTCGCGTCCGTGTTTTTGGTTAAAATCAAGGATCGGATTGATCGGGATAATCCGGTTCGGGTTAATCGTTTCGTGGCTATAATGGTAGTGGCGCACGATGTGATCCATGTTGGTTGTTTCTGTAACACCAGGCACTTGATAGAGTTCACGCGTATAGGCCCAAAGGTTGGGATAATCGATCAGGCGTTTACGGTTACATTTGAAATGTAGGTGATAAACCGAGTCAAAGCGGAACAGCGTTGTTGCCAGCCGCCAGTCCGCTTCTGTGAGGCGATCCCCCATCAAATACCGGTGCGTTGAGAGGCGGTCTTCGAGCCAGTCAAGCGTGTCGAAAAGCGATGCGACAGGCGCGTCATAAGCCGCTTGGGAGGTTGCAAAACCAGCTTTATAGACGCCGTTATTCACGTTGGAATAAACTCGCGCGTTAATTTCTTCGATGTCGCCGCGCATCTCTTCAGGCCAGAAATCCAGCGTGTTTCCTGTGATCCCGTCAAAGGCGGAATTGAACATGCGGATGATTTCGCTGCTTTCGTTGCTTACAATGGTTTCGCGCTGTTTGTCCCAGAGAATAGGCACCGTCACGCGGCCCGACACGTCGGCTTGCGCCTTCGTATAAATATCGCGTGCAAAGGGCAGGTTATAGAGCGTGTCGCCGGTCGCGCCAAAGTCGTCCTTCTCAAAGGTCCATCCTTCGGTCAGCATATCAGGGTGCACAACGCTTATAGATATGTGTTCCTCTAGCCCTTTGAGGGCACGGAAAATGAGGGTGCGATGGGCCCATGGGCAGGCATAGGACACATAAAGATGATAGCGCCCACTTTCTGCAGGAAAGCCGCCATCGCCACTGGGCCCTGCGGCGCCGTCGGGCGTAATCCAATTGCGAAAACCGGCAGTGGAGCGCTTAAAGGCGCCGCCTGTGGATTTCGTATCGTACCATTCGCTGTGCCATTTTCCGTCTACAAGTTGTCCCACGCGGTGCTCCTATAAATATGTCTCCTTTAACCTAGTTTTTGTGGCACGGGGATTAAACCCACATAGGGGCGCAGGGAGGGTGCGAGTGCGCACAAAGGCGCCAGACGCAAAACACTCCGCCGTCATGTTAGAATCTGATTGCACCGAGTAAGGTGAGGGCATACGTTGCCCGTAACGAAGCCCACAGGGCCAGAGAGGTTGGTTGTCGCGGTTTGACCCAGATAGGGGAACCAAAGCAACATCGTTAAGCGCAGTTTCTGCGGTCCTTCTCCTCTGCCCAAACAAGGAGAATGGACATGACATCGCGTACTTCAATAGTTTCCCTTTCGGCCGTTTTGGTTATGACTGGTTTGCCCGTATTGGCACATCCAGGGCATTTGATTGAGGCCGCAGGGCACACCCATTGGGGCGCGGCGATAGCATTGGGCGGGGCGATTGCGATTGGTCTTTGGGCGGCGAAGGGTCGGAAAAAACCTGAGGCGGAAGAAGCCGAAGCCGAAGAAAAAATTTCCGACGCCGAACCCCAAGAAGCCTGAAGGAATTCCGATATGTCAAAAGTAGGTGTGATGATTTGCGGCCATGGGTCGCGCAGCCAAGCCGCCGTGGACCAGTTTGCGGTTCTGGCCGAAAAGCTTCCTGCGTTGTTGCCGTCAGATTGGATGGTGGACTACGGATATCTTGAGTTCGCAAACCCTGTAATCCGCGATGGTCTTGATCGTTTGCGGGCTGGCGGATGTGACCGGATCGTAGCGGTTCCGGGAATGCTTTTTGCCGCGATGCACGCCAAGAATGACATTCCGACCGTGCTGAATACTTATGCCGCAAAACACGGCGTTGAAATTTCCTATGGCCGCGAACTTGGCGTTGATCCCAAGATGATCGCAGCCGCAGGCGAGCGTATTCAGGAAGCGGTAGATCGGGCGAATTCGGAACTGGGTGCAGTGCCGCTGGAGGAAACCTGTCTGGTTGTGATCGGGCGCGGCGCGTCCGACCCAGATGCCAACGGAAATGTGAGCAAAATCGCAAGGATGTTGTGGGAAGGCATGGGGTTTGGCTGGTGCGAAGTTGGCTATTCCGGCGTGACATTCCCGCTAGTGGAACCCTGCCTGACGCATGTGGCGAAGCTTGGGTACAAGCGGGTTATTGTGTTTCCGTATTTCTTGTTTACCGGAATTTTAATCGACCGTATTTACGGCTTTACGGACCAAGTTGCCGCCGCGCATCCTGATATCGAGTTTGTGAAAGCTGGGTATTTGAATGACCATGCAAAAGTGTTGGAAACCTTTGCAGAGCGTGTAACCGAACAGCTCGGGGAGATCGTTCCGCCGACGTGTGGAACGTGCAAATACCGCACGCAAGTCTTGGGTTTTGAAGCCGAGGTTGGCGCGGTTCAGGAAAGCCACCATCACCACGTTGAGGGACAAGGGGCCAATGCGCCAGGCAGTAATGTCGAGGATTGTGCGTTGTGCGCTGACTTCTGTACGGGGGAATGTCGGTTGGAAATGTTGGCCCATTCGCATGATCATACTCACGACCACGACCACGACCACGACCACGACCACGACCACGACCATGCGCATGATCATTCCCACACGCACGACCATGTTCACGCTGAATACCCGCATCCCAAACACCCGCATGGGCCAGAAAGCGCACGCAAGAAATGAGGGGGGAAGACCGATCATCGAGCCCGCAAGCGGGCCACTCTGCTCGGCCTGCGCTCAGGTATGAGCGCGCGCCCGCCGAAATCTATGCGCAGAGTTTTGCAACCGTCGCCAAGGAGGCTCGTTTGGAGCGCTTTGACGCAGGCATGACGGCCCTTGCGACCCGCATTATTCATGCCTGTGGTATGATCGAGGTCGCGGATCGCCTTGCGTTTTCGCCCAATGCTTATGCGGCAGGGCAGGCCGCATTACAGGCCGGTGCGCCAGTTTTGTGCGATTGTGAGATGGTTGGGGCGGGGATCATTCGCCGGTATTTACCTGCTGGCAATGAGGTGATTGTGACGCTAAACAATGCAGAGGTTCCTGATCGTGCGCAGGCCATCCAAAACACACGGTCGGCGGCGGCGGTTGAGCTTTGGCTAGAACACCTAGACGGCGCTGTGGTCGCGATTGGCAACGCGCCAACAGCCCTTTTCCATTTGCTTGAGTTGATAGATCAAGGCGCGCCAAAACCCGCTGTTATCCTTGGATTTCCCGTGGGATTTGTGGGAGCTGCGGAAAGTAAAGCGGAACTCGCTGCGCGCCCACGTGGATGTGAATTTATCGCGCTGCGCGGACGTCGTGGCGGATCGGCTATTGCCTCTGCTGCGGTGAATGCGCTCGCCGCGGGATTGCCGGAGGTTACGACATGAGTGCTTGGCTCCATATCGTCGGAATTGGCGAAGACGGATTGGAAGGACTTACCCCCGCAACACGCGCGGTTGTTGAGGCGGCACAGGTCATCGTCGGCGGTGATCGGCATCAAGCTTTGGCAAATGTTGGATCGGCAAAACGTGTGGCTTGGCCCTCGCCATTTGATGCGTTGATCGACGTTCTGAAGGCCCACAAGGGGCAACGCGTTGTCGTTTTGGCGACGGGTGATCCGCTTTGGTATTCCGTTGGTGCACGGATTGGGCGCTCAATCGATCCAAGCGAAATTACCTATCATCCGCAAGT
Source organism: Falsihalocynthiibacter sp. CO-5D18 (assembly GCF_041205445.1). Taxonomy (NCBI): domain Bacteria; kingdom Pseudomonadati; phylum Pseudomonadota; class Alphaproteobacteria; order Rhodobacterales; family Roseobacteraceae; genus Falsihalocynthiibacter; species Falsihalocynthiibacter sp. CO-5D18. The sequence continues at coordinate 137,652 of NZ_JBGFCF010000003.1, forward strand.
CGGCGCGTTTCAACTTGCTGCGGCGCGGATGGGCTGGAGCATGGCCGATTTGGAAACGCTGACGGTGCATGGTCGCCCTGTGGAACAGATGATCGCGTTTATTCAGCCCGATCAACGCTTGCTGATCCTGACCACGGGGGCGGAAACGCCCGCGCAAATCGCGCAATTCCTGGCGGCGCGTGGTTATGGGCGCAGTCGCATGGTTGTTTTGGCGGCAATGGGTGGCGAAAATGAGAAACGTTTCGAAGGGGTTGCCGCGAGTTGGGATCACGAAGTGCCCCCCTTTAACACGCTAGCGGTTGAATGTGTGGCGGCACCGAATGCGGCACTTCTTCCACGCGTTCCGGGCCTTGCGGACGATATGTTTGAGCACGATGGCACCATGACTAAGCAAGAGGTGCGTGCGGCAACCTTGTCCAAACTGATGCCGATGCGCGGCGCGTTGTTGTGGGATGTGGGAACCGGCTGTGGTTCGGTGGCCGTTGAGTGGATGCGGTCGGCGCGCTATGCGCGGGCCATCGGGATTGAGCCACGGGCGGATCGACGCGCGATGGCGGCGGCGAATGCGCTGGCGCTGGGCGTCCCGAAACTAGAATTGGTGGACGGGCGTGTGCCCCAAGCTCTCGCGGATCTCCCCGCTCCAGATGCGGTGTTTATCGGCGGGGGGTTAAGCCGCGAAACCTTTGATGCCGCGTGGAGTGCTTTGCGTCCATTGGGGCGGCTGGTTGCCAATGCGGTGACGCTTGAGAGTGAGGCCATACTCGTGTCGCTTTACAAGGAATTTGGTGGGCAGTTGGTGAAGCTTTCTGTGCATCGCGTTCAGACACTTGGGGGCGAAGGCTCTGGGCATACCGGCTGGAAACCACTGATGCCCGTGACACAGTTGAGTTTGGTTAAACGATGACCGGAAAACTTTACGGAGTTGGGCTGGGTCCGGGCGACCCAGAACTGATGACATTGCGTGCGGCAAAACTCATTGCAGCAGCCGAAGTTGTGGCCTATCCCGCGCTCGCGGGTGGGGCGAGTTTCGCGCGATCGATTGCGGCTGAATACATCCCCGCTGGCGCCCATGAAATCGTCATGGATGTGCCGATGACGGTTGAACGCGGCCCCGCCCAAGCAGCCTATGATGAGGGGGCCGCCCAAATCGCCAAAGAGCTTGAGCAAGGGCGCAATGTTGTGTGTTTGTGCGAAGGGGACCCGTTTTTCTATGGCTCCTTTATGTATCTTTTTGCGCGCTTATCCGGCCGTTTTGAATGCGAAGTTGTGCCAGGTGTGACCAGTGTGACGGCCTGTGCTGCGCGGGCAAAAATGCCTTTGGCGGCGCGTAATGAACGGGTTACGATTCTGCCCGGCCCACTGCCCGAGGCCGAGTTACGCCTGCGAATTGAAGGCGCGGAAAGCGTCGCGATTATGAAAGTCGGACGGCACCTTGCGAAAATTCGCAACGTGATCTCCGATTTGGGCCTGCTTGCCCAAGCCACCTATATCGAGCGTGCGAGCCTTCCCCAAGAAGTGGTCGTTCCGCTCAAGGATGCGCCCGAAAACGCACCCTATTTTTCAATGATTTTGCTGACGAAGGGAGCTGATCCATGGCTCTAACGACTTCCCCCAAATCCACCCCGAACCCTGTTGTAGTTTGCCTCTCTAAATCTGGCGAAGCAACGGCGCATCGTGTAGCTGAAATCCTTGGTGCGGCGGTACATGGCCGCGCAGATCGCGTGACAAAGGCCGATGCATTTTTCGCCGATGCGCTGGAACATGTGCGCACGCTTTTCGCCAGTGGCACCCCAGTTGTCGGCGTTTGTGCGAGCGGTATCCTTATCCGTGCGGTGGCGCCATTACTGGCCGATAAAACAACCGAGCCACCCGTTATTTCGGTCGCGGATGATGGCAGCGTTGTCGTGCCATTGTTGGGTGGGCATCGCGGGGCCAATCGGTTGACGCAACAAATTGCAACGGCCCTTAACAGCCATGCCGCGGTCACAACGGCGGGCGATGTGGCTATGGGAGTCGCCCTTGATGCGCCGCCCGCGGGCTATCGTTTGGCCAATCCGCAAGACGCGAAATCCGTTATGGCGGCGCTTTTGAATGGCGCCACGGCCTCGCGTCAGGGCGAAGCGATTTTCGACCTTGAGAATGACGTTGACGGCGCGGTTCAGCTTTACGTGACCGAAGCTCCGGTTGACGGAAATGAAACCAAGCTGGTTTACCATCCACAACGTTTTGCGCTGGGCCTTGGATGTGCGCGAAACGCCGATCCAGAGGAAATGTGGGCGTTGGTGACAGAAACCCTGACGCGCGAAGGGATTGCGCAAGGGGCGATTGCCTGTGTGAATTCCATCGACCTCAAGGGAGACGAACCCGCGATGAATGTTGTTGCTGCGCGCCTCGGTGTGCCGTTGCGATTGTTCACGGCTGCCGAACTTGAGGCCCAAAGCCCACGGCTCGAAAATCCTTCCGACGTGGTCTTTGCCGAAGTCGGCTGTCATGGCGTGTGCGAGGGGGCTGCATTGGCCGCGGCTGGAGCCATAAGCGAGTTGATCGTTGCGAAACAAAAAACGGCGAATGCGACATGCGCCTTGGCGCGGGCCGAAGACCCGATTATTGAGTTCGCTGGCCGTTCCCGTGGTCGCCTGTCGATAATCGGCATCGGTCCGGGTCAACACAGTTGGCGCACGCCAGAGGCCAGCCGCCTTGTCGCCGAAGCCGAGGAACTCGTGGGCTACGGTCTTTATATCGATCTGCTCGGGCCGCTTGCCTTTGGCAAAACACGGTCGGATTTCCCGCTTGGCGGCGAGGAAGATCGCTGTCGTTTCGCGCTTGAGCAGGCTGCTTTGGGCAAGAATGTTGCGCTGATTTGTTCCGGCGACGCAGGAATTTACGCCATGGGCGCCTTGGTGTTTGAACTCTTGGATCGCGGCCCTGATGAGATGGGCGTAAGCGATGCAGCCCACCGCGTCGATGTTGTCTCAACCCCAGGCGTTTCGGCGCTTCAGGGAGCCGCCGCACGCGCAGGAGCTCCTCTTGGCCACGATTTCTGCGCGATCTCGCTCTCGGATTTGCTCACCCCCCGCGAAGATATCGTGAAACGGCTTCATGCCGCAGCCGAGGGTGATTTTGTCATCGCGTTTTATAATCCCGTCTCAATGCGCCGACGTACCCTGTTGGCCGAAGCCCGCGATATCCTGCTCAAACATCGCCCCGCAGACACACCCGTAATGCTCGCCAGTTCATTGGGACGCCCCGAAGAAAACGTGCGCTACAGACGACTCGCGGATTTGGAAGTGGACGAAGTGGATATGTTGACCGTGGTTTTGGTGGGCTCTAGCAACTCAAAACTCGCCCAACTCGGCGAAGGCCCGCGCATGTATACTCCCCGTGGCTATGCCCGAAAAATTGACGGCGATTTAGCCAAGAAAGTAGTGTGATATGACAGTCTTTTTTATCGGGGCAGGCCCCGGCGATCCGGAACTTTTGACCCTAAAAGCCGCGCGTGTGATTGGTGAATGTCCCGTGTGCTTGTATGCGGGTTCGCTGGTGCCGCCACAGGTCGTTGAATGTGCCCCAGAAGGCGCACGCGTTTTGGACACAGCGCCAATGACCTTGGACGACACCCACGCCGAAATCTTGGCGGCCCATAAACGGGGCGAAAACGTCGCGCGGGTTCATTCAGGCGATCCGTCGCTTTACGGGGCGATTGCCGAGCAAATACGGCGATTGAAAGCCGATGGAATCGATTATCAGATCATTCCGGGTGTGCCAGCCTATGCCGCCGCCGCCGCCGCCCTTGGTCAAGAGTTAACTATTCCTGAAATCGCGCAATCCATTGTTTTGACACGGATGTCGATGCAGTCGACCTCTATGCCTGCAGGCGAAACTCTTGATAATTTTGCCCGTACGGGGGCCACTTTGGCGATCCATTTGGCGGTCCGTAATATGCGGGAAATCGAACGGGTTTTGGTGCCGCATTACGGCGAAGACTGTCCTGTGGTGGTGGCGTATCGCGTTGGCTGGCCCGACGAGATGATGCTGCGCGGAACTTTGGCGGATATTCGCAAGAAGGTCCGTGCTGCGAAAATTACGCGAACCGCCCTTATTCTCGTTGGTCCAGCCCTTGGAGAAGTGCGCGACTTTAAGGATTCCGCCCTTTATGATCCCACCATGCCGCATGTGCTGCGCCCTGTAACTGGTGTTGATTTGGTCGAAGACATCAACACCTAGGGGAAACAGTTTTGAGGGTTAAGGTTAACTTGACCTACACGTCCTCTGTGGCATTCTTAACGGAAGCGGCGCTGTGTCGTAATTTGATTCTCGGAGTTGTGATGTCTGATTTTCTACCCAAAGAAGTGCGCGAAGGTCTTGAACGGGCCCGTATGGCCGCTTTAAGAAAGCGGAGCCGTTTGTGTGTGCACACGGGGCCGGATGTCTTCCCGATTCTTAAGTTTTGGGATCGTGGCTTCTCTTTGGAGGCAAAAAACGCGCCGCATATTCGTGGGTTGGTGGATGTTTTTGATGGAAGTCGGCACCTGTATCAATGTCTGATTGTCGCTTCAGAAACGCATGACGATGAAATCCATTTTGATTTTAAGCGCGCCACCGTCGCCGCAGATCGGGCCGCGCTTGATTTTGCTGTCTCGGATAACGCCCCCGTCGCCTTGATCGTTCACGCTAGATAGCATTGGGGAGGGCGCAACCTTACTTGCCACGCCCGTCCAACCTATTGCAAATCCCCAAAGGCCGCTTGCATCCGCGATACCGCTTCTTGAACGCGGGATCGCTGCGTTCCGATATTGAACCGCAGGTGAACCTCTCCCCCTGTACCAAATGTGGGCCCCTGATTTGTGGCAATGCGGGCAACTTTTGCCACCCTCTCCGAAATTTCGCTCATCGACATTCCCGTACCAGCAAAATCGACCCAAGCCAGATATGTCGCTTCGAGGTGCATTGATTTTAGGCCCGGAATCGCATTGATGCCTTCGTCGAAAATACGTTTATTTTCAGCAATGTAGGCCACAAGTGAATCCACCCATTCGGCCCCTTCTGGTGAATAGGCGGCCGTTGTCGCGACAAGGCCAAAACTATTTGGCGACAGACTGAGCGCGCTCATTCTTGCGGCAAACTTCTGATGCAAATCTGGGTCTTCGATAATTGCGTTGCCCGTGTAGGCCCCAGCGATATTGAAGGTTTTTGACGGGGCTGTCAGCATCACAAGACGATCCGTTACCCCCTCAATCAACGGCATTGCCGTGTGTTTTGCACCGTCAAAAACCACGTCATGGTGAATTTCATCACAGACAAGCGTAAGATCGTGCCGGATAGCAAATGCGACCACGGCTTCCAACTCGCCACGCGTCCAGACACGCCCCCCAGGATTGTGCGGCGAACAGAGGATCAACATGGTTTCTTTGCCAGTCATTTTGGCGTCATAGGCCGCAAAATCCATTTCATAGCGACCGTTGTTATCCACCAAAGGACATTCAACCACTTTGCGGCCCGATGCGGAAATGATCCGCGCAAAAGCATGATAAACGGGGGTGAAAATTACCACACCGTCGTCTGGAGCTGTGTAAGCTTCCAAACAAATACCAACTGCGTTCACGAGGCCATGGGTTGTAAAAATAGCTTTGGGATCAAAACTCCAGCCATGGCGGTTTTTCATCCACCAACAAATTGCCGCTCGATAGTCAGTTTCATCCGAGAAATAGCCAAAAACGCCATGGTCAATCATTCCCTGAAGCGCGTCGCCGACACATTTTGGGGGTCGAAAATCGGTATCGGCGACCCACATTGACAAACCGTCCTCTGGCGACACGCCGTATATCTTTTCCATGCCATCCCATTTTGAGGAATGGGTGCCGCGTCGATCGATTATGGTGTCAAATTTCATTTTGGTTCCTTGACGTTTCCAGTTTTTTGTAAAGCTATCGAAATGAAAGGCAGTTGCAAGGGGGTAGAAAGATTGCAACGGCGCGCATCATGCCCTAAATGACAAATATGAGCATACGTCCAATTCTTATCCATCCCGATCCGCGCCTCAAAAAGACTGCTGAGGCCATCGAAACCGTCACGCCAGCGTTGAAATCCCTCGCGGAAGATATGCTTGACACGATGTATAACGCGCCCGGTATTGGCCTTGCCGCGCCGCAAATCGGCATTTTAAAACGTTTGATCGTTTTGGATTGCGTAAAGGAAGACGGCGCAGACCCCGAACCTATGATTATGTTCAACCCTGAAGTGGTGTGGAAATCAGAGGCGCTCAACACCTATGAAGAGGGTTGTCTCTCGATTCCCGAGCAATTTGGCGATGTTGAACGCCCCGCCGAAGTTGGCGTGAAATGGATCGATGCCGAAGGGGCCGCACGTGAGGCGAAGTTTGATGCGCTTTGGGCGACCTGTGTGCAACATGAAATTGATCATTTGAATGGTACATTGTTCATTGACTATCTCAAGCCTTTGCGCCGCCAGATGATCACGCGTCGGATGCAGAAACTTAAACGTGAGAGGGCGCGCGAATGAGTGTTCGCCCGTTCGTTGCGTGGCCCGATAAACGCCTGCGCACCGTTGCCCAATCGGTGGCCGAAATTACCGATGCCACCCGTGCCATTTGGGCTGATATGGTTGAGACAATGGAAGCGATGCCCGGTTTGGGGCTTGCTGCCGTTCAGATCGGCGTGTTGCAACGCCTTGCCGTTGTGGATTGCTCTCAGGAACGGGGGCAGGTTGTTTTGCTCGCCAATCCCGAGGTTTTGCATGCCAGTGGCAAGATGCGCGACCACGAAGAAGCCAGCCCAAATTTGCCCGGCGTTTCGGCGACGATCACCAGGCCACGCGCCGTGACTGTGCGATTTTTGAATTCCGAAGGCCTTGAAGAAGAGCGTGATTTCGTGGGCGTCTGGGCAACTTCGGTTCAGCATCAAATCGACCATCTGAATGGTAGAATGTATTTTGACCACCTGTCAAAAATGAAACGAGACATGCTGCTGCGCAAGGCCAAAAAACTGCAAGGCTAGCGAGAGGACACTGCTATGCGCGTTATTTTCATGGGGACACCAGAATTTTCGGTTCCCGTCCTTGAGGCTTTGGTTACTGCGGGGCACGAGATCGCCGCAGTGTATTGCCAGCCACCGCGCCCTGCCGGACGTGGTAAAAAAGACCGTCCTAGCCCCGTGCAACAAAAAGCGGAAGTCCTTGGCCTTGAGGTGCGCACGCCTGTTTCCCTCAAAACGCCCGAAGCCCAAGAGGACTTTGCGGCGCTTGGGGCGGATATCGCCGTTGTGGTTGCCTATGGATTAATCCTGCCGCAAGCCATTTTGGATGCGCCGAAAAAGGGATGCCTTAATATTCACGCGTCGCTTTTGCCCCGTTGGCGCGGAGCGGCACCTATCCATCGGGCGATTATGGCGGGTGATCCAGAAACGGGCATATGCATTATGCAGATGGACGCGGGCCTTGATACCGGCGCGGTTTTGTTGCGCGAAGCGACGGCCATTGGTGTCGAGGAAACGACCGTGCAATTGCATGACCGTCTTTGCGAAATAGGCGCGCGCCTGATTGTGACCGCACTCGAAAAATTGCCAAAACTTGAAGCCGTTGCGCAATCTGATATTGGCGTAACCTATGCCTCGAAAATCGACAAATCCGAAGCGCGGATTGACTGGGGCCAAAGCGCCGAAGAGGTTGACCGTAAAATCCGTGGTTTGTCGCCCTTTCCGGGAGCATGGTGCGACGTGAGCGGCGAGCGCCTCAAGCTTTTAGCATCTCGTACGAAAGTGGGTGCGGCCCCTGCTGGAACAGTTTTGGACGGTATGACAATTGCCTGTGCGACGGGGGCGGTTGAAATCCTTTTGGCGCAGAGACAGGGTAAAAAACCCATGTCTCCAGCCGATATTTTGCGCGGCCTTACCCTGCCAGAAGTGCTGATCTAGGCCCGAAAATCTAGCGCTTTTTCTTGAAAGGTTCCATGCCTTGGCGGGCAAGTTCGTCGGCGCGTTCGTTTTCTGGGTGGCCCGCGTGGCCTTTAACCCATTGCCACGAAACGTCGTGACGGGCGTTTGCCGCGTCTAAACGCTTCCAAAGGTCTTCGTTTTTTACGGGTTTTTTGGCCGCAGTTTTCCAGCCGTTTTTCTTCCAGCCAAAGATCCATTTCGTGAGGCCATCTTTGACATAATTGCTGTCGGTCACGAGGGTAAGCTTTGACGGACGCTCCAGCGCTTCGAGGGCGCTAATCGCTGCCATAAGTTCCATGCGATTGTTCGTGGTATCGGCGGCCCCGCCACAAAGAGGGCGTTCTTTGACAACGGTTTTGCCTTCGCGGGCAATGAGAATAGCGCCCCAGCCACCCGGCCCTGGATTTCCACTGCAAGCGCCGTCGGTATAAGCATATAGTTCAGACATGGGCGGTTATAAGTATCCAAGGTGCAGTGACGCCATCCAGTCCCACGTCTTGGCCAAAGGCACAGCGCGAGATTTGAAAGCCGACGTTTGTTAAAATGTGGTCGAGTTCTTCTTGGGTATAAAGCGCATAAAACCGGCCAATGCCATCGCGAATTTCTGCTGTTCCGGTTTTCATTCCAAGATGCAGATGCCCTGTGGGTTTTAGGGCGCGGTGGAGGGCCACGAGGTGCCGTGGTAAATCAGCTTTGGAGGCGTGGAGAAGTGAGAAGTTCGCCCAAACGCCGTCGTAAATATCATCGCCGGAAATGTCGTCAAAGGTCGCGAGTTGCGCTTCAACACCATGAAGTGCGCGTGCCTGTGCAATCATGGCAGGGCTTGCGTCGCGGGCGTCGACGTTCAAACCTGCGGCGATCATGCGGGCCGATGCGCGCCCTGAGCCACATCCCAAATCCAAAACGGTTGCGCCCATTGGCAGTCGTGCAATGAACGCGTCTAGGGCGGGGAAGGGCGCGTCTGTTTCCACCATTTTAGCGTAGTCGCTGGCGCGGGCTTCATAGACGGCGAGGGTTTCTTTGTCGACGCTCACACGGCCTCGCGCAACACGCGGGGGACCTTAAACTCAACGTTTTCTTCGGCTGTTTCAACGAATTTTACGGTGACGTCATAGCGGGTTTTGAAGGCGTCGATGACCTCATTGACCAGAATTTCCGGCGCACTCGCACCTGCCGTCACGCCGACCGACTTGATGCCCTCAAGGGCACGCCAATCGATGTCATGGGCACGCTGAACAAGTTGCGCATAGGAGCAGCCAGCTGCTGCTGCAACCTCTACAAGGCGTTTGGAATTGGAGCTGTTTGGAGCGCCGATTACAAGGATCGCGTCCGAACTTGGTGCCATCGCCTTGACCGCTTCTTGGCGATTGGTCGTGGCGTAGCAGATGTCTTCTTTGTGGGGGGCAATGATGGCGGGGAAGCGCGTTTTGAGGGCTTCTACGATGAGGGCCGTGTCATCGACTGAGAGCGTTGTTTGCGTAATATAGGCCAGCTTTTCAGCGTCGCGCACAACGAGGTGCGCAACGTCTTCGGGAGTTTCCACAAGGAGCACTTCGCCCTCGGGCAATTGCCCCATTGTACCGACGGTTTCGGGGTGGCCTTTGTGGCCAATCATGACCATTTGCAAGCCGCGTTCGGCATGGCGCTCGGCCTCAATGTGAACTTTGCTCACGAGGGGGCAGGTCGCATCGACAAACAACATGTCGCGGGCTTGGGCGGCGGCAGGTACGGATTTTGCAACGCCATGCGCCGAAAAGATAACGGGACGATCATCGGGACATTCCGCCAGAGTTTCGACAAAGACGGCCCCCTTGGCCCGAAGCTCATCTACAACATATTTGTTGTGGACGATCTCGTGGCGCATATAAACGGGCGCGCCCCATTTTTCGAGGGCCATTTCGACGATTTTGATCGCACGTACAACCCCCGCACAGAATCCGCGCGGTGCGGCAAGATAAAGGGTAAGGGGAGGTTTTTGCATGGGAGCCTCATTGGTTGATTTCCCAGAGGTATGCGTTCGTGCGTTATTGGTAAAGAGGCGCGTGGGTAAAAAGCATCAGCTTGAAACGAAAACCGGGGCCCAATGGACCCCGGTTCAGTTTATTCTTGCTCTGCCATCATCGTCGGAGCCGCATCTTCTTCAGAGTTGGGCTCACGAGGTGGGCGCCCAACCACATCCTTAAGCTCATCAAGTTCGATGAAGTTGTCGGCTTGACGACGCAACTCGTCCGAAATCATCGGAGGTTGGCTGCGGATTGTCGAAACAACCGAAACACGCACGCCTTGACGCTGCAAGCTCTCAACGAGGGGGCGAAAATCACCGTCCCCCGAAAAGAGAACAACATGGTCGACATGTGGTGCAAGTTCCATGGCATCAACAGTGAGTTCGATGTCCATGTTGCCTTTGACTTTCCGGCGCCCCATGGAATCAGTATATTCCTTCGCCGGTTTTGTCACCATCGTGAAGCCGTTGTAATGAAGCCAATCTACGAGCGGACGAATGGGCGAATATTCGTCGTTTTCAAGCAGGGCCGTGTAGTAAAAGGCCCGAAGTAGTTTTCCCCGGCGCATAAATTCTTGACGCAAGAGTCTATAGTCAATGTCAAACCCAAGTGATTTAGCAGCGGCATACAGATTCGAGCCATCAATGAACAACGCCAGTCGTTCGTCTCGATAAAACATAAAATATGTCCTTCCAAAAATACTTTGCTCTGGTTTCCGTGAGTGAGTGATTAGGATATTGTGCGAGCAAAGGTTATGTAAATTTAAGGATTTTAACGAATGCCGCAACCCACAGAGTGTCACAATGCTGAAACAATAGGCATAGTATCCTTGGGTTCGAACGTTATTACGCCGCAATTTCAACCGCTAGAGCGATTGCGGCGCGCCTTGGTTGATTTAGGTGACGTAGGGATAACTCTTAAAAAAACCAGCCAATTTTATCACTCACCGTTTTTTCCCGCGAATCAGGGGGCGGATTTTGTGAATGCAGTTGCCGTGGTCTCGGGGCCACTTATCGCGCGAGAGGTTCTGAGCCGGTTGCACGCTATCGAGGCTAAACATGATCGTACGCGTGAAAGCAGGTGGGCTGACCGCACTTTGGATATTGATCTCATCGCATGGGGAGACGGAATTCAACCTGATGTGGAAACCTTCTCATACTGGCGGGATTTGCCAATGGAGAGGCAAAAAGCACTGACGCCGGACCAACTCATCTTGCCCCATCCACGGCTGCAGGATCGCGCCTTCGTTCTGGTGCCGTTAAACGACGTTTTTCCGACTTGGAAACACCCCGTGACAGGCGAATCAGTCGCCGAGATGCTGAATGCTCTATCAGAAAGCGAAAAATCCGCTATTATTCCCCTTAGAACCTAGGGTTTTCGGGCTTGTCATTGCCGCGTCAAGCTACTAAATAGACCTCTTCTAAACCCCGATTTGCATTGGAGTGCCCATGGCCCGCGTTACGGTTGAAGATTGCGTTGATAAAGTTCCTAACCGCTTTGAGTTGGTGATGCTTGCATCCCATCGCGCACGTGAAATTACGGCTGGGTCTGCGATCACAGTTGATCGCGACAATGACAAAAACCCCGTGGTTGCGCTGCGTGAAATCGCAGATGAGACACAGTCCGCTGAGGATTTGCGCGAACGGATGATCGAGAGCAACCAAACTCAGATCGAAGTCGATGAGCCTGAAGCTGACGATATGGCGTTGTTGATGGGGGCTGAGCCTGCTGACAAACCAGCTGAGGACGATATGTCTGAAGAAAACTTGCTGCGCGCTCTTATGGAAGCGCAAGGGCAGCAATAAGCAAGACGCGAAAGAGGCGGACTGGATGATCGAAGTCGACGACCTGATCCAACTGGTCCGCAACTACAATCCAAACACTGACGAAGCCAAGATCGCCGCGGCCTATGCCTATGGCCGCGAGATGCACGTCGGTCAAATGCGTCAGTCGGGCGAGGAATATTTCACACATCCCGTTTCTGTTGCCGCAATTTTAACCGAGCAACAATTGGATGATGCCACGATCATCACCGCCCTGCTGCATGATACGATCGAAGACACCAAAGCCACCTATTCAGAAATTCAGGAACTGTTCGGAACGGAAGTTGCCGAGCTTGTGGACGGCGTTACCAAGCTGACCAACTTGCAGCTTTCCAGCAGTGAAACCAAACAGTCCGAGAATTTTCGCAAGCTGTTTATGGCGATGTCTAAGGACATGCGCGTCATCCTGATTAAACTCGCAGACCGTCTCCACAATATGCGGACGATCAAGGCGATGCGCGCAGAAAAACAGGCCCAAAAAGCGCGCGAAACCATGGATATTTTTGCCCCCCTCGCAGGCCGCATGGGGATGCAATGGATGCGCGAAGAGTTGGAAGACTTGGCTTTCCGCGTACTCAACCCCGATGCGCGCAATTCGATCATTCGCCGCTTTGTGATGTTGCAGCGTGAAACGGGCGACGTGATCCAAAAAATTACCCATGACATTCGTACGGAGCTTGAGGCGGAGGGAATAGAGGCCGACGTTTATGGTCGAGCGAAAAAACCCTACTCAATCTGGCGAAAAATGGAGGAAAAGGGCATAGGTTTCTCGCGCCTTTCCGACATCTATGGTTTCCGCGTTATTACGCGGCAAGACGCAGATTGTTATCGGGTTTTGGGGGCTATTCACCGACGGTGGCGCGCGGTTCCTGAACGGTTCAAAGATTACATTAGTCAGCCAAAATCAAATGGTTACCGATCGATTCATACCACTGTCTCGGGGCGGGACGCCAAGCGCGTTGAAGTTCAAATTCGCAGTCGCCAAATGCACGATGTTGCCGAAAGCGGCGTCGCGGCGCATTGGTCGTATCGCGATGGTGTGCGCACCGAAAACCCCTTCGCCATCGATCCGGCGAAATGGATTTCCGGCCTTGCCGAGCGGTTTTCCAACGCCGAGGATCACGACGAATTTCTAGAGCATGTGAAGCTCGAAATGTACTCGGATCAGGTCTTTTGTTTTACACCAAAAGGCGCGGTTGAGAAATTACCTCGTGGCGCGACACCGCTTGATTTTGCCTATGCCATCCACACGCGCATTGGCGATAGTTGTGTGGGTGCCAAGGTGGACGGATTACGCGTACCGCTTTGGACACGCCTTAAGAACGGACAATCGGTTGAGATTATAACGGCCGAGGGTCAACGCCCGCAAGCGACTTGGTTGGATATTGCGGTCACTGGACGGGCCCGCGCCGCAATCCGTCGGAGCCTTCGCGTCGAAGATCGGGATCGGTTTATTAAGCTCGGGCGAGAACTTGCCCGCGTTGCGTTTGATCATATTGGCAAGCGCGCCACAGAAAAAACGTTGCAGCGCGCCGCGGTCCAGCTTGGCCTTGCGAATTCTTCAGAACTTCTCGCACGTTTGGGCAGTGCCGAACTTTCCGCAAGTGACGCCGTTTCCATCGTCTTCCCTGAACTAGCGGCTAGTTCGGGTGATGAAATTGACGTGGCGCGCGCCGTTGTCGGCCTGTCCCCTGGGCAAAGTTTTCGCCGCGCGAAATGTTGTCAGCCTGTTCCGGGCGAGCGCATCGTCGGGATCACATATCGTGGCGAAGGTGTTGTTGTGCACGGCATCGACTGTCCGGTGTTGTCCGAATATGAAGAGCAAACTGATCGGTGGGTTGATCTTCATTGGCACTCTGGGCGCCACCCCGCCGTGCATACGGTGACGATAAATATTACCATTACCAACGACGCTGGCGTGCTGGGACGCATGTGCACACTAATTGGAGCGCAAGGTGCAAATATCTCGGATATGCACTTCTCGGACAAGAATTCAGATTTCTTCCGCCTTCTGATAGATATAGATGTGCGGGACGCTGAACACTTGCACATGGTGATGAATGCCTTAGAGGTCGAAGAGAACGTTGCTTCTTTGAAACGTCATCGCGATCCGTCGCGTAAACCGGCCTAGAGCTAAGACAGAGGAACGCAACTTGGTTTTTAAACGCCGTGATAGACGCCCCATATGGCAGGCCGTCGCGGATTTCTTTTATCCCAAGGGCGGCTGGTCGCGCGCGTTTCGCTACGTTCGGCATCGGCTTCACAGGCTACCCGACCCCCCGCATAAAATTGCGCGCGGGTTGTTCGCAGGTGTTCTCACAAGCTTTACCCCATTGTTTGGCATGCATTTTCTGATTGCTGTGATTTTGGCCAAACTTATGCGCGGTAATATTATGGCCGCGCTTCTGGGCACGTTTTTCGGCAATCCGCTCACCTTTCCAATTATCGCACCACTCTGCATTCAACTTGGAAAATGGATGCTGGGCCACCCGTTTCGTCAGCCCGACCAAGCGGATCTTTTGGCGAGGTTTTCGGCAGTAGGCCGAGAAATTAAAACGAATATTTGGGCAATTTTTACCGATGCAGAGCCGCATTGGTCCAGTATTGATGGGTTTTACCACTCCTTGTTCCTACCGTATTTGATTGGTGGTATTATCCCAGGGATCATCTCTGGTGTGGTTGTGTACTACCTTTCGGTGCCCTTGATCGCGGTCTATCAAAAGCGTCGGCGTGGGCGGCTTAAGAAAAAACTTGATGAGTTGCGCAAGAAGGCGGCAAAGAAGGCTGACGGCTCGGCTTGATCTCGTTAACGTGCTGCGTAAATCGGTTTAGGGAATCACGAAATGGCGCAAGTAGAGAAACTTAGATTAGGTATAAATATCGACCACGTCGCGACGGTGCGTAATGCTCGCGGCGGGGACACACCTGATCCCGTACGCGCCGCAGTTTTGGCACAGCAAGCGGGTGCCGACGGCATCACAGCACACCTGCGCGAAGATCGCCGCCATATTGGTGATGCCGATATTGACGGGTTGATGGAAGCGCTCTCGATTCCGTTGAACTTTGAAATGGCCGCGACGAAAGAAATGCAAGATATCGCGCTTCGTCACAAACCGCATGCCGTTTGTATCGTGCCGGAAAAACGCGAAGAACGCACGACTGAGGGGGGGCTCGAAGTTGCCCGCGAGGAAAATGCACTGGCGCATTTTATAGCTCCTTTGCGGGATGCGGGCTGTCGCGTTTCTATCTTTATCGCCGCAGAGCCACGTCAAATCGAAGCGGCCCACCGCATTGGTGCAGCCGTTATTGAGCTGCACACTGGCGCCTATTGTGATGCCCACGCCGAAGGGCGCTTTGACGTTCGCGATGTTGAACTTGAGCGCTTGCGGGAAATGTCTCAGTTTGCCCATTCGCTGGGTCTTGAGGTGCATGCGGGCCATGGGCTGACCTATGAAACCGTCAAACCGATTGCCGCGTTCCCCGAGGTTGTCGAGCTTAATATCGGCCACTTCCTGATCGGTGAGAGCATCTTTCGTGGCCTAACGCCCGCCATGGCGGAAATGCGGCGGTTGATGGACGAGGCAAGAGCTTGAGCGATTGCATTGTGGTAAGTGACGGCAAAGTGGTGCCCCAATGATACTGGGGATCGGAAGCGACCTCGCGAATATCGAGCGTATTCAAGGGACTTTGGATCGGTTCGGCGACCGTTTTAAAAATCGCGTTTTTACCGAAGTTGAGCAAAGAAAAGCTGAGCGACGGCGCGATGTTGCTGGCACTTATGCCAAGCGCTGGGCTGCCAAGGAAGCTTGTTCCAAGGCGCTCGGAACGGGGCTTGCCATGGGCATCAGTTGGAAAGATATGGCCGTGAGCAATCTTCGCACTGGTCAACCGGTGATGGAAGTAACCGGTTGGGCCAAAGAGCGGCTCGCGGAAATGACGCCCGCGGGACACACGGCGATCATTCACGTCACCTTAACCGACGACCACCCTTGGGCACAGGCGTTCGTTGTGATCGAAGCACACCCAAATAATGTGTAAACGCGGCTAAAACTTGACACTCAACCGCGCGGGCCGCATGTAGCGCTAAGATATTTTGAACAGAACAGGCACGAAAATGAAAACCATCGAGAAAAAAGAAGACGGCATTCTGGAAACTGTGAAAACCGTTTTTTGGGCGCTGATCATCGCGGGCATTTTTCGGACCTTGTTTTTTCAACCATTTTGGATTCCGTCGGGCTCGATGAAAGACACGCTTTTAATCGGTGACTTCCTATTTGTGAACAAAATGGCTTATGGGTATTCGCGCTATTCCTGCCCCTTTTCTGCCTGTCCGATTACGGGGCGCATTTTGGGATCTGAACCCGATCGCGGCGATGTGATTGTGTTCCGCCACCCGACATCAGGCGTGGATTACATTAAGCGTCTTATCGGCCTTCCTGGCGACAAGGTTCAAGTGATCGATAGTGTTGTGTTCATCAACGACGAAGAGGCGGTTCAGGTTCCTGATGGCCTATTTGTAGAAAACTATGCGCCACAAGGCTCCGCTGGTAATTTGCCTGCATGTATTACTCGCCCCGGCCCTGACGGCGAGTGTGTGAAAGATAAATTCCTTGAAACGCTTCCCGGCGGTGTGACCCACTCAATCTTGAATTTCACCGATCAACAGTTGGATAATACGCAAGCGTCTATTGTACCCGAAGGGCATTATTTCTTTATGGGTGACAACCGCGATAATTCGAGTGATAGCCGCGTTCCGCAGAATGCTGGTGGTGTTGGTATGGTACCGTTTGAAAATCTGGTTGGTCGTGCAGATCGGATTGTTTTCTCGTCGGCAGGGAAATCGTTGTTTGCATTTTGGACATGGCGCGGCGACCGTTTCTTTAAAGCGGTTGAATAACGCGACACTTGTCTTGTGTGGTTTAAACTTGGTCTAGAAACTGATAGGCCATCCCATCGCCCGTGGAGCGATTCCAAAAGGCATCTCGTGAGGTTTTAGTAATTTGAAGGACGATCGGTGAAAATAGCCGCAGAATTAAAGGCCTTTTGCGCCCGAATAGAGCATGATTTTGCAGACCCCGCCCTATTGTTGCGGGCTGTGACGCATAGCTCGATGTCCTCAGTTACCCGTGATGATAATCAGCGAGACGAGTTTCTTGGGGACCGTATCTTGGGTTTGGTGATCGCCGAGGCCCTGCTGCAAGCGGATAAAAATGCCAGCGAAGGCGTTCTTGCGCCGCGTTTCAATGCGCTCGTGCGCAAAGAAACCTGCGCCGATGTCGCGCGTGAAATTGGCCTTGGAACCGTTTTAAAGCTTGGCCGTTCGGAGATGATTTCCGGTGGCCGTCGCAAAGAAGCCCTTCTTGCCGATGCCATGGAAGCCTTGATCGCGGCCGTTTATCAGGACGCCGGATTTGAGGTGGGCCGTGCGTTTGTTTTGCGTCACTGGGGTAAACGTATCACCACTGTTGAGGCTGACGCGCGCGATGCAAAAACTTCGCTCCAAGAGTGGGCACAGGCTCGCAAACAGCATCCCCCAAAATATGTCGAGATCGCGCGCTCAGGCCCCGATCACGCCCCGATTTTTACAATAGAAGTTCAGCTTCAAAGCGGCGACGCCTATCGCGCGACCGCTGGATCAAAACGGCAAGCTGAACAAGCCGCTGCCACCGCGCTGCTCATGCAGCTGGAAGGAAAGTCATGACCGAAAAACGCGCCGGATTTGTTGCCCTGATTGGCGAACCAAACGCGGGAAAATCCACACTTCTTAACTTCATGGTTGGGGCCAAAATCTCAATCGTAACGCATAAGGTTCAAACGACCCGAACCCGTATTCGCGGCGTAGCCATCGAAGGCGATAGCCAGATTGTCTTTATCGACACGCCGGGCGTATTTCGCCCCCGTCGCCGTCTGGACCGCGCAATGGTTGCGGCCGCTTGGGGGGGCGCTGCCGATGCCGAGGTTGTGGTGTTGTTGATTGAGGCGAACCGTGGTTTGACCGAGGGCGTTGCCATGATGCTCGAAACCCTCTCTGAATTCGCAGATGGCCGCCGCATTGCGCTTGCGATCAATAAAATTGACCGCGTTAAGGCCGAAACCCTCCTTGGTTTGGCCGCCGAAATGAACGAAAAATTCCCCTTCACCGAGACGTTCATGATCTCAGCTGAAAAAGGTCACGGGGTTGGCGCGTTGCGCAAGTGGCTCGCCGATGAAATGCCTGTTGGCCCGTGGCTTTACCCCGAAGACCAAATTGCCGATCTTCCGTTGCGGATGATCGTCGCCGAAATGACGCGCGAGAAACTGACTCTGCGGATGCATCAGGAATTGCCGTATCAGCTGACGGTTGAAACGGAAAAATGGGAAGACCGCAAAGACGGATCGGTGCGCATTGATCAACTGATTTACGTGATGCGCGACGGCCACAAAGGCATCGTTCTGGGCAATAAAGGCGAGTCGATCAAAGCCATCGGGACCGCCGCCCGCGAGGAGATGGAAGCCTTCCTGGATCGCAAAGTGCATCTGTTTCTTCAGATTAAAGTACGGCCAAATTGGCTCGAAGAATCCGAGCGTTACGACGAAATGGGTCTGTCCTTCAAAGATGGGAACGTATGACACGCCTCACGGCAGATTTTTGGGTCGCGGCGTATCTGACGCGGCTTCGACTTAAGGATATTCCAGCGTTTGTGACCTCAAAAGGGGACACAACCGCTGGGGCCGTGCTGGTGAAGCTCAATACCCTCGATGGTCAGGCTGAGGTTTTTCAGAAAAGTTTTGACCTGATGACAGGTGAACGGGCTTGGATTTCCCTCCGCAAGGGGGATGAACCCGGCGTCGATAAAGCGATTAAAAAACAATGCAGTTTTGATCCAGACCTTTGGGTGATCGAAGTCGAGGACCGCGCCGGTCGTCATTTGCTCGACGAACCGGGATTTGCGGACTAGTTTAAGCGCATGGAATGGCGTGACCAAGGCACAGTATTGACGGTTCGTCGGCACGGGGAAACCTCCGCGATTATCGACGTGCTTACGCCGGAGCGTGGGCGCTATACAGGCGTTGTGCGTGGCGGGACGAGCCGCAAGCTTGCACCCATTCTCCAGCCGGGAGCCGAGCTATCTCTGACGTGGCGCGCGCGATTGGAGCAGCATATGGGGGCGTTTACAGTCGAGCCCATTCGGACGCGCGCAGCCCTTGTGATGGACGACCGATTGGCCCTAGCAGGGCTCAACGCGATCACCGCGCTCTTGGCTTTCTGTCTCCCTGAACGAGAGCCGCATAAGCCAATATATTCGGCGTCTATATCCCTCTTGGATTTACTGTCCATGACAGACGCGTGGCCGCTTGCCTATCTCAGATGGGAGGCGGACTTACTCGAGGAAATGGGGTTTGGTATGGACTTGCGCCGCTGTGCTGTGACGGGCAGTCGTGACGATCTGATCTATGTTTCGCCTAAATCTGCGCGGGCGGTCAGTCGTGCAGGGGCTGGGGAATGGGCCAGCCGTTTATTGCCATTGCCACAATGCCTCTTGGGGCAAAGCTCGGTGACGGATGAGGAAATTATGCAAGGTCTAGAAACGACGGGATATTTTCTAAAGAACCGTTTGGCGGTGGCTCTCGGTGATAGAGATTTGCCCGCCGCGCGCCAAAGATTGATCGACCTTTTGAAGCGCTAGTCACCCTTAAAAACCATTTCGCCGCCCTCGTCGTTAGTCAGGATCAGTGTGTCGCCGGCGACCTCGGCGATCGTCATTGCCGCAAGTGCTGTGAAATACGCGCTTTCTTGGTCCATGTCGGCACAGGCCATTTTAGTGCTTCCGAAGTCTTCGAGTGCGAACCACGGATAGGGCGCTGTTTGCGCGCCAAAGTAGGCATTACAGGGGGCTTCCCCCGCAATTTCCCCTTCTTCAGGAAAAGTCAGATTCGCCGAGGCCGTAAATGCGACGCCATTTAGGCTTTCTAAAACCCATGTGACGCCAGTGGCGCTGTAGCCGCTGATCGTTTCATCCCCTTGGCAGGAGGATAGTCCGAATAACATTACAAAAACGGCACGTATCATCGCCCAAGATTGCCACCAAACTTAGCTTTCGGCAAGGGCGACAATTGTTGCAAGCAGGCTGGTCAGGGCGGAGCGATCTTGATCGAAATTTCCAGTCGAGAGGGCCTTTAGGCCGATCATGGTCGCATAAATGGCTCGGGGAAAATCAGGATTGGTCAGGTCGAGTTCAGCAAGAATTTCGGCCAGATCGTTGATCCGATTTTGATCGACGCGCGCGAGTGTTTCTTGGGCCATTTGGTCTTCGCGTGCCCAAGCGCGCATTGCGAGTTCTGCGTTTGCAAAGAGCGCATTAGGAGCGCTCGCCGGTTCCTGAGTATTTGCAAGTGCGAGAAGGCGCTCTGCGGGTGTGCTTGAATTCGCGGGCTCTGAAAGCTGAGTTGTATTGTTCTCCCAATATCCCAAAAGTGCGGTTTTATAGTCCGCTACATCTTTGAAATGCCAGTAGAAAGATCCCTTTGTGGCCCCAATATCGCGGGCAAGGCGTTCGGCACGCAGGGCTTGTGGGCCGCTGGTCGTCAGTGAATGGAGGCCCAGAACGAGCCAATCTTCGATGGTGAGGCGCTTGGGTTTTTCAGCCATAAGTGAGCGTACGATGTCGTATACTACTGCGCAACGACAATCGACAACGTACGCTTGCGTATGGAGTGGAAGCGTCGGGCACCCTTTTGGAAATGCCCGACGGGTGTTCTAGCTTAGATGCCTACGTCAATGATTGCTTTCGCAAGGATCGAGGCGGATTCTTCGTTCAGGCCAGCGATGTTCATACGGCTGTCACTGACCATGTAAATGCCGTGTTGATCACGCAGTTTGGCGACCATTTCAGGCGAGGTTCCAAGGCGTGAAAACATGCCGCGATGTTGAGCAAGGAAACCGAAGCGGTCAGAATTGGCAAGTGTTTGCAATTCTAGTGCCAATTGTTTGCGCAGGGACAACATATTCAAACGAACTTCTTCAAGTTCCGCCTGCCAATCTGCACGCAATTCCGGATCAGTCAGAATCATCGTCACCAAACGTGCGCCGTGGTCGGGGGGGAAGCTAAAGTTTTGGCGATTTAGGAACGCCAAGTTGCCCTGTGTGACGGCCGTGTTTTTTGGGTCCTCACTAATGGCCATTAGGATGCCTGTGCGCTCACGGTAGACGCCGAAGTTTTTGGAACAACTTGCGGCAATCAGGCATTCTGGCATTTCAGAGGCCACCATCCGCACGCCAGCAGCGTCGTCTTCGAGACCGTCGCCAAATCCCTGATAGGCGATGTCGATCATCGGTGTTGCGCCTGTCTCCTGAAGGATGGAAATCACCTCAGCCCATTCAGGGAGGGTCAAATTTGCGCCAGTTGGGTTGTGACAGCAGCCATGCAACAACACGACATCACCGGGTTTTGCGTTGGCCAAATCTTCGGCCATCCCTGAAAAATCAACACTACCAGTTTCGGCATCAAAGTAGCGATATTCCCGCATGGAAAGCCCGACGTATTTGACAATAGAGGGATGGTTTGGCCATGTTGGATTCGAAAGCCAAATTGTCGCGTCAGGGCTCATCATTTTGATGAGTTCCATAGCTTGGCGAATAGCGCCCGTGCCACCCGGTGTGGCAGCCGCTGCGATACGATCCCGAGCAACCGACGTGCCAAGGACGAGGTCAATCATTGCATCGTGAAACGCAGGATCCCCCGCGAGGCCCGTGTAAGACTTCGTGGTTTCGCGCTCCCAGAGTTGCTTTTCAGCGATTTTTACGGCGCGCATAACGGGCGTGTTGCCGCTCGCGTCCTTATAGACGCCGACGCCGAGATCGATTTTGGTGTCGCGCGGATCAGCGCGATACATGCCGACCAGTTCAAGGATTTTGTCTGCGGGTTGTGCGGTTAAGTTGGTGAGCATTCTAGGCCCCTGTTTCAGCTTTGAGATAATCGAACATGCCCCATTCGGCCCAAGAACCGTCATAAAGCGCGTGGTTTCGGTGCCCGATCACTTCGAGCGCCAGAGAGAGAATCGCGGCAGTCACACCAGACCCGCAGGTCGTAATCGCGGGGCGCGAAAGGTCCACACCGGCTGCTTGGAAAACGGCCTTGATCGCGGTGGGGTCCTTCATTGTGCCATCGGGTTTTAACAGGGTGGCATAATGCACGTTGCTTGAATTTGGGATATGTCCCGCGCGCAGGCCGTTGCGTGGCTCGGGTGAATCGCCGCGAAAACGGGCGGGACTGCGGGCGTCAATGATCTCGTGGTCCTCAAGTTTGGAGGCCGAGGCAACCTGCGTTACGTCGCGCACGAGGTGGTTTTGTCGTGAGGTTGTCATATGGCGGTCGCGAACAATTGGCGGGCTGTCGTCCACGGGGTGGCCTTGGGAAATCCACTTTGCCAAGCCGCCATCCAGCACGGCGATATCGGTCTTGCCCATCAAGCGGAACAACCACCATATGCGGGCCGCCGAAAACAAGCCTGCTCCGTCGTAAACCACAACTTGATGCCCGTCACCCACGCCCATCGCGCGCATGCGACTCATGAATTTCTCAACGGGGGGCGCCATATGGGGCAAGGCGCTGCGCTGGTCCGAAATCTCTTCGATGTCGAAAAACCGGGCGCCTGGAATATGGGCTTTGTCGTACTCGGCTTTGGGATCGCGCCCCATATCGGGCAGGTACCATGAAGCATCCAGAATGCGCAGGTCAGGGTCGTTCAAATGCTGGGCGAGCCAGTCCGTAGACACGAGCGTTTTGGGATCATTATATGGCATTGGTACCCCTTAATCTTCTACTCTACAGGCTGCGTGATCGGGCCATGTTAGCCGCGGTCTCGCAATATGCGTTGTTGTTGGCGGCCCCAGTCGCGTTTAGCGTCAGAGGCACGTTTGTCGTGATTTTGCTTGCCTTTACCGACGCCGATTTTGATCTTCACATGGCCTTTATGGTTGAAATACATCACCAGTGGAATAAGCGTCATCCCCTTGCGCGATGTTGCCTGCCAGAGGCGCACCAATTCTTTCTTTTTAACCATTAGTTTGCGGCGACGTTTCTCGTCGTGTCCCCAAGTAACGGCCGGTTTGTAGGGCGCGATATAGCTGTTCACGAGCCAGAGTTCGTTATCCTCAACGGCGGCATAGCTTTCGGCGATGTTACTTTGACCAATGCGCAAAGACTTGACTTCAGAGCCTTGCAATATAATGCCGCACTCAATGTCGTCCTCAATCGCGTAATCATACCGCGCGCGGCGGTTTTCAGCGATGATTTTGTAGTTTCTGTCTTCAGCGGTTTCTTTTTTAGCCATGGGAATGATCTAATGTGCGTGGTCTAGGATGTCTAGATGCGCGAGGAAATGTCCCGCCGAAAGAAATCCATCGGCGGGAGAGGGATTTAGGCCAAAATACCAGCGAATTGCATTGCAGCTTTGATTTGCAGCTTTGTGTCGTCCAACAGGCCGGTCAAAGGCGAGCGCACGTCTTCGGTGCATTTGCCCAAAAGCGACAGCGCATATTTTGCACCCACAAGGCCTGGCTCGACAAAGAGCGCGGTGTGAAGCGGCATCAGGCGGTCTTGAAAGGTTAGCGCTTTGGCGAAATCGCCTTGTGCCAGCGCTGCTTGAAATTCCGCACAGAGGCGCGGCGCGACATTGGCCGTCACCGAAATACAGCCAACGGCCCCATGCGCATAATACCCTAGCGCCATAGCGTCTTCGCCCGAAAGCTGAACAAAATCAGCGCCACAGGTTCCGCGATTTTCGGAAATCCGCGACACGTCGCCTGTGCTATCTTTCACGCCGATGATCATGGGCAACTTGCTCAATTCACCCATCGTTTCCGCCGTCATATCCACCACAGAACGACCGGGGATGTTATAGATGACGATCGGCAAACCTTCTTGGGCCGCTGCCGTGAAATGGGCGATCAAGCCACGCTGTGTGGGTTTGTTGTAATAAGGGGTCACAACAAGGGCCGCGTCGGCGCCAACGTTCTTGGCGAATTGCACAAAGCGGGTCATTTCGGTGGTATTGTTGGAGCCAGCGCCCGCAATCACAGGAATACGCCCCGCGCTCGCTTTTACAACGACCTCAATAACCATTTCGTGCTCTTCGTGGCTTAACGTGGGGCTTTCGCCCGTTGTACCCACAGGAACAAGGCCCGTTGAGCCTTCTTCGATGTGCCACTCAACCAAATGTTTGAGCGCGTCGAGATCCAGTTGGCCACCCTTAAGCGGCGTCACCAGAGCGGGAAGGGAACCCTTGAACATGACACGTCTCCTTTTTGATTGAGGGCGCGAGTCGCCCTGATGATCGTGTGTAATCGCGGCGGAACCTAGCCGCCTCACGGGCAATTGCCAAGTTGTGTGTTGCTGATGGATGCGAATCCGTTAAACTTTATCAAAATAGATCCAAAAAGGACGATATCGTGCGGCAAATCCATCGAGTATTTTTTTCTACCCTTCTCACATTAGTTGTAACGTCTCAATCTGTTGCGGCGCAGGCCAACACAGCTTTGGCACAGGCCATGGATTTGGTGCGTGTACAGGATTGGCCCGCGGCCGAATTTGCGGCAAAGCCTGCGGGGGCCACAGCGCAAACAATTGTTGAGTGGCACTACCTCAGGGCTGGCAAAGGGACGTTGGACGAATACGAAGCCTTTTTGCGGGATCACGCGGATTGGCCCGGAATGCCGTACCTAAGCGAACGCGGCGAAAAAACGCTGTACACCGACACGTCGCCGCAACGGGTTCTCGCGTATTTCAAAACCGATGGTCCGCAAACGGGCACGGGGGCTCTCGCCTATGCTGCGGCCTTGTCCAAAACGGGGGAAACCTCACGCGCCTCTGCAACGATAACCGATGCATGGCGCACAATGCCGCTTACTTCGGCCGAGCAACTCGCGTTTTTAGCAACCTATAGCGACCTGCTGAAACCTTATCATCAAGAGCGCATGGATATGCTTTTGTGGCAGGGGGCATCAAACGAAGCCCAAGCCCTTATGCCCTATGTGAGTGACGGCTGGCAGAAACTGGCTGCCGCTCGGATTGGGTTACGTCAGCAAGTTGATGGAGTGGATGGGATGATTTCCGCCATTCCAGTTGGCTTGGCCAGCGATCCGGGTTTGGCCTATGAGCGCTTTGTTTGGCGCGCCCGCAAAGACCGCTATGACGATGCCCTCGTGCTTTTGAATGAACGCTCTAATTCGGCAGCATCACTGGGACGGCCCGAAGAATGGGCGCGTCGTCGTGCCCTGATTGCGCGGTACGAAATGCGCGCTGGACGCTATGAGAGTGCCTATACAGCCGCGTCCCGACATCACCTATCACAGGGCGATTATTTTGCCGATTTGGAGTGGCTTTCTGGCTATATCGCGCTGCGATTCCTTAACCGACCTTCCGATGCGCTAAAGCATTTCAAAGCGTTCCAAGCCGGAGTGGATTCCCCGATTAGCCTTGGACGAGCTGGTTATTGGGAGGGGCGTGCCCATGAAGCAATGGGCGACGCGACTCGTGCGCAGGCGGCTTATGTCTTTGGTGGTGGCTTCCAAACCAGTTTTTACGGCCAACTTGCAGCGCAAGAAGCGGGAATGGCGATGGACCCCGCCCTTTTGGGTCAGGAAAAATTCCCCGATTGGAAAACCACAAGCTTTGCCAACTCCAGCGTGTTTAAGGCAGGGCAACTTCTCGATGACGCAGGTGAAAGTCGCATTTCGGCACGGTTTATCTCGCATCTTGCCGAAAGCCTTAATCGCAGCGAACGCGGCGCGCTTGCGGCATGGGCCATCGAAAACGAAAATCCGTATACTGCGCTTCATGTGGCTAAGCGCGCCGCACAATTTGGCGATACCTTGCACGCGTCCATGTACCCAATGCATCCTGTTGCCACAAAATCACCCCTCGTGGTTTCACCAGAATTGGCGCTCGCTATTTCCCGTCGCGAAAGTGAATTCAATTCACGGGTGGTGTCTGGCGCAGGGGCGCAGGGCCTGATGCAAGTCATGCCCGGAACGGCGGAACTTGTGAGCAAAAAGATCGGGATCGAGTATGAACCGTCAAAAGTTTTGAGTGATTGGGATTATAACGCGACGCTGGGAACCAACTATTTGGCGGGGCTCATTGAGGAGTTTGGCGACAACGTGATCCTTGTTTCTGCGGGGTACAACGCAGGGCCCGGACGCCCGCGTCGCTGGCTTTCTGAACGGGGTGATCCGCGGGCTAACAGTGCGCAAGTTGTCGATTGGATCGAACATATCCAATATGACGAGACACGGAATTACACCATGCGTGTGTCTGAGGCTCTGTTGCCCTATCGGGCGCAATTGGCGGGAAAACCCCAAAACATACGGCTTATTGAGGATTTAACACAGCGTTAGATTTGCGCCGTTCGCGCCAAAAGGTAAACAGGCCAGCCGCGATAACAACGGAGACCCCGATCGCTACGTTGACGGGCAATGTTTCGCCCAGAAAGAAGATGCCCGCCATCGAAGCAAAGACCAATTGCAGATAGGCAAACGGCTGAACTGCGCTGGCTTCGGCAACCTCATAGGTGCGGATCAAAAGCCAGTGCCCCAAAGCGCCAGAAACGCAGAGCACCGCCATCCAGAAATAATGGGTGGTGGTCATGTTTTGCCAAAACCAAACGCCCACGGCAGATGAGAAAACTATACCAACGGTTCCCGTCCAGAAAAAGCTAGTCGCCGCGGTGTCCTTGCGCCCTGCATAGCGGGTAAGCAGGCTGTAGAGCGCAAAGCCAATGGCGGCAACGAGGGGAACAATGGCCGCAGGCGAGAACACTTTTACGCCGGGTTGAAGGATGATTACGATGCCGACAAATCCAGCCATGATGGCGAAAACACGTGGCCAACCAACTTTTTCACCCAATATAGGCCCCGATAGGGCGGCGATAATCAGCGGGTAACTCGCAAAAATCGCGTGACTTTCCACAAGCCCCAGCAGAACAAAAGCAAGCACCATGACGTTGATTTGCGCGCTGAGCAGCAGGCCACGGATGATTTGTACAACCGGTTGTTTGGTTTTCGCCACGGCCCGAACGCCACCAGGTTTGCGCGCGGCAATTGCCACAACAAAGGCCGCAAAAAACCAATAGCGGATCATCACAACCATCATCACATTATACTCACTCGCCAAAACACGCGAAATCACGTCTTGGAGGGCAAATACAAAGGTTGTCGCCGTCATCAATATAATGCCAAGGCGGGTGTCTGATCGTTGAATCATGTGAGGGTATCCAGTCTTCCGATGCTCATGTGTCGTTTGCGGGCATAGCCTTTGACGCGCTCGACCGCGAAGCCCCCCTCGGCCAGCCCTTTGCGAACAAATCCGGCGGCGGTATAGGTTGCAAAGGTTCCGTTGGGATGGGTGTGATCGGCGACGGCCGACATAAGGTTGGCTTCCCAAAGTTCGGGGTTTTTCGCAGGTGAAAACCCGTCCAAAAACCACGCGTCCGCCTTGTGGGGCCACTTGGGGAGGGTCTCTCGCGCATCGCCGATTATAATTTCGGCGTGCAGGTCAGGGAGGTCAATCGTCGTCTTCCCATCGGCGAATTGCGCCAAAATCGGAGGGGCCACGCGTAGGGCCTCTGGAAAGGCCCGCAATGCACGCTCCATTTCGGCGGCTGTCATCGGGTAGGCTTCAAAACTTGTGAAGCGCAGGGGCGTGGTCCTGCCCGCTTCGCGCCATGAAAGGAGTGCCGCACAGAGATTAAGGCCCGTACCAAACCCAAGTTCAGCGATTTGAAACCCCTCGCAAAACCGCGCGGGGAGGTCATTTCCGCCTAAAAACACGTGCCGTGTTTCCTCAAGCCCGTTCCCAAGCGAGAAATACGGATCGTCAAAGCGCAACGACACTGGGATTTCATCATCGCGCCATTCCAAATCTGCTTGCTGGTTCTTCATGCACGATTGTCCTAAACACGGGCGAGAAACCGGAGAATGTAGAAGGGCGCGGACTTTGGCAATGGTAGAAATAACAGTAATGGGGGCGGGCGCGTTTGGCCTGTCTGTCGCCTATGTTTGTGCCAAGGCGGGCGCGAAAGTTCAAGTTGTTGAGCGGGCCTCGGTCGGGGCAGGGGCCAGCGGTGGCGTCGTTGGCGCCCTTGCACCACATACGCCCGAGCGCTGGGAGACCAAAAAACAGTTTCAATTCGAAAGCCTCTGTATGGCGCCCGCGTTTTGGCGCGGGGTCGAGGAGGTGTCAGGTTTTGCGACGGGCTATGGCCGCGTAGGACGCCTTCAGCCGATTAACACCGCCCGCATATTGGAGCTGTCCCATGAACGCCACGAGGCCGCCAAGGAGTTCTGGCACGGCGAGGCAAGCTGGGATGTGGTTAAGGCCGAAGAACATGCTGGCTGGGCGCCGGAAAGCAAAACGGGGTACCTCGTGCATGATACGCTTTCCGCGCGCTTGCATCCGCGATTGGCGACCATGGCATTGGCACAGGCGGTGACAAAGCTTGGTGGTGAAATAATCCTTGGCAAAGACGTGCCGCAAACGCCCAGTACGAAAGTCATTTGGGCAACGGGCGTCGCGGGGCTTTTTGCAATGGCCAAAGAATTCGACGCCCCCATCGGCAATGGCGAAAAAGGCCAAGCGGCGCTTTTGGGATATGACGCCACAGGCAAGAACCAGCTGTTCTCAGATGGAATTTACGTTGTTCCCCATTCCAATGGAACAACCGCGATTGGCTCGACAACTGAGCGATATTTCGACGACGCTAATGCATCAGATGACTTGCTCGAAGACCTCATCGCGCGGGCATTTACTGCGTTTCCGATGCTAGCACAGGCTCCTGTGATTGAGCGTTGGGCCCGCGCGCGGCCACGCTCCTTTACCCGTGCGCCTATGATCGGTGCCTATCCCGGACGTCCGAATAATTTTATCGCAAACGGAGGGTTTAAAATTGGCTTTGGCATGACCCCAAAACTCGCGACAACTCTTGCCGAGCTTGTTTTGAACGGGAACGATACAATCCCCGATCATTTTCGCGTTGAGGCCAATTTGGCGGGCTAGATGCGCCTCATTGCACATAATTTTCTTGAGGCTTGCACCCCAGTGAAAACTCCAGCAAAGTCGCTGCGAAACGCAATGAAATGGGCACATAGAATGAAACGTCACGGTGGAAAAATTCTCGTAGATCAACTGGTTGCCCAAGGCGTGGAGCGAGTTTTTTCTGTTCCGGGGGAAAGCTTTTTAGCCGCGCTGGATGGCCTGTACGAAAGCGGTATTGAAAACCACGTTTGCCGCCAAGAAGGCGGCGCTGCAATGATGGCCGAAGCGCAGGGTAAGCTCACAGGCAAGCCTGGAATCGCTTTCGTGACGCGCGGACCAGGTGCGACAAATGCCGCAGCGGGCGTGCATATCGCACGTCAAGATAGCACGCCGATGATCCTATTTGTCGGGCAAATCGCCCGAGGGCACCGCGATCGGGAAGCGTTTCAGGAAGTAGATTATAGGGCCGTTTTTGGGACACTCGCCAAATGGGTGACGGAGGTGGATCAAATCGAGCGCCTCCCCGAATACATCAGTCGCGCGTTTCATGTCGCAACCTCCGGACGGCCCGGTCCTGTTGTTTTGGCTTTGCCCGAAGACATGCTCAGTTCGGTTGCGGACGTTCCAGATATTGCACCCATTGCCCCCCGTCTAGTCGGTGTAGCTGATGCTTCGATTGCGGCAATTCGCACTGAAATTGCCCGCGCCAAACGCCCTTTGATAATCCTCGGTGGTAGTAAATGGTCTAAGCAGGCAGCAACCGATATCGCGCAGTTTGCAAAGGCCTCCGACCTGCCTATTGCTGTTGATTTCCGCCGCCAAGATTACATCGATAACCGCCACCAAAACTACATTGGCGACTTGAATGTTGGCATCAATCCCGCGCTAAAAACACGTCTTGCAGAGGCTGATCTTTTGGTCATTCTCGGGGCGCGTTTGGGCGATATAGCGACATCAGGGTATACAACAATTGACCCCACCAACATCACCACGCGCATTGTGCATGTGCACCCCGATCCCGATAGTTTGGGACAGGTGTACCGCCCTGATTTGGGCTTGGTTGCGGACACGAGCGAGGTTGTTGCCGCACTTGCGGCTTGCCCCCCGATTGCGGGTCCTTGGAGTGAGTGGCGCGCAGCGGCCCGTGCCGATTATGAGGCATGGTTGAAACCCAAAACAACACCGGGTGACGTGAAAATGGAAGAGGTCATCGCGCATCTTTCTGAAGTTCTCCCTGAGGACGCGATCCTGACCAATGGCGCGGGCAATTATGCGGCCTTCCTGCACCGCTACTTTGTTTACAAACAGCACGGAACCCAACTGGCTCCAACTTCTGGGAGCATGGGGTATGGCTTTCCCGCAGCCATTTCCGCAGCGATTTCCTTTCCGGAAAAAACAGTTGTGTGCCTTGCAGGGGATGGATGTTTTCAGATGACCTGCAACGAGTTTTCAACAGCCATGCAGTCGGGCGCAAATGTCATCACGATTGTCGCCAATAACGGGCGGTATGGGACCATTCGGATGCATCAGGAAATGCACTATCCCGCGCGGGTTTCTGGAACGAATTTGATCAATCCCGATTTCGCCGCTTTTGCGCGCGCCTATGGCGGACACGGCGAAGTGGTTACAAAAACCGAGGATTTTCCCGCCGCCTTTGAGCGGGCACGAAACTGTGGGACTCCCGCCATTATCGAATTGAAACTCGACAGCGAAGCACTTGCCCCTGGAGCGACATTGAGTGAAGTCAGGGCGCGTGCAAAAGCTTAGTTAAGGCGCTCAACAACATAGTCGGCGATATCGGCAAGCATATCTTTGATCGGGTCCTCAGGAAGCCCGATCAACGCTGACTTGGCTTTCGCAGACCATTGCAGCGCCTCTTGGCGAGTCTCTTGCAGGGAATTGTGGCTGGCCAAAAGTGCGAGGGCAGTGTCAAGATCGCCGTCGCGCTGGTCGCCCTTTTCAATCGTCCGTTTCCAAAAGGCCCGCTCTTCATCGGTCGCTTTTGCAATCGCTTTGATGACCGGCAGGGTGAGTTTGCGCTCACGGAAATCGTCGCCAATATTTTTGCCCGTGGCGTCGCCGCCCCAATAATCCAGCAAGTCGTCGACAATTTGGAAGCAAATGCCCAACGCGTCGCCAAAGTCATATAGGGCGCCGGTGGTCACCTCATTTGCGCCCGCTATAACGCCACCAACTTCTGTCGCCGCAGAAAACAGCGCTGCTGTTTTGCCGCGCACAACTTTGAAGTAAATCTCTTCGGTCGTGGCCAAATCTTGGGCGGCCGTAAGCTGCAAGACTTCGCCCTCAGCAATGGTCGCAGACGCATTTGCGAGAATATCAAGGGCGCGCATATTGCCTGTCTCGACCATCAATTGGAAACTGCGCGCAAAAAGATAGTCGCCGACAAGGATGCTGGATTTATTATCCCACAACAGATTGGCCGTCGGACGTCCACGCCGTTGGCCGCTTTCGTCAACGACATCGTCATGCAGCAATGTCGCGGTGTGAATAAACTCAACCGTCGCGGCCATATGGATGTGATAGGGCCCGTCGTAGCCACAGATTCGCGCCGCCGCGAGAGTTAGCATCGGGCGCAAACGTTTGCCGCCCGCTTCGACCAAATGCGCCGTCACTTCCGGGATGCGAGGCGCGTGTTCGGAGGCCATGCGACGGCGAATCAGGGCGTTTACAGCATCAAGTTCACCCGCGAGCGCATCGCTCAGGCGTTCATGCGGTTTGACCGCAATTTCATCTAATCCCATCACGCTCACGTCATCCCTCTCGACAAATAACCTCTTTAGGGCTTAAGTCATTGGCTATGAAAGAGCTTTTAAAAACAAACGATCCAACCGTCATCGCGTTCGCGCAAGCCCTTCTTCAAGGAGAGGGTATAGACTGCTTTGAAATGGACGTAAATATTAGCGTGCTCGAAGGTTCCATAGGCATTTTGCCGCGCCGATTGATGGTTCGCGACCGAGATCACTTTATGGCACAGGCAATTTTGCGCGATAATGACGTTCCCCTAGGAAAATGAATGAGTTTTTCGCAGACGACCGATGACTCTTTTTTGGGGGGGCGCGTCACCCTTCGACAACCTGCACAGGGCTACCGCGCGGGACCGGACGCGGTGTTACTTGCGGCTGCGATTCCTGCGATCTCGGGCGAGTCGGTGTTAGAGCTTGGCTGCGGTGTCGGCGCGGTGTCTCTCTGCCTAAATGCGCGGGTTTCAGGATTGGATTTGGTGGGAGTCGAAATTCAACCAGACTATGCCGACTTGGCCCGTGAAAATGCTCACGGTGCGCTTGAAGTTGTTACGGCTGACCTCTCCGAAATGCCACTATCAATCAGGGATCGTCAGTTTCACCACGTCGTGGCAAATCCGCCGTATTACCTTGAGAAAAGGCGTAAAAAATCCGAAGATGTGGGGCGGGAAGCGGCTTTCACGGAGGACACACCGCTTTCCCTTTGGGTGGAAGTCGCGGCGAAAAGATTACGTCCCAGAGGGGTCTTTTCCTTGATCCAAGATATCGAGCGATTGCCCGAAATTATGGCCGCCGCCTTGCCCGTTTTGGGTAGTCTGGAAGTCTTGCCGATCTCTGCGCGCGAAGGTCGTCGGCCAAGACGATTTTTGCTGCGGGCCCGCAAGGGAGGGCGTGCGGAATTTATTTTACATCCTGCGCTCGTTCTTCATATGGGGGACGCGCACTCGGTGGATCAAGATAGCTACTTGCCGGAAGTTAAATCCGTGTTGCGAGATGGCGTCGCCCTTAATTTTCCAAGCCGTTAAGTGTTTGTTAATGTTTGTGCTCTTTTCTCACAGTAGGCAAGGGTCGGCCAACGGTTGTTTAAGATGCGTGACAAAGAGTCGATCCTGTGTTTTTCTGAAGACCTAGCTAATCTTATTTAGGAGGACGACTATGAACATGAGTTCGCATTTGAATGAGCTCCGTAGAAAACATCAAACTCTTTCCACTAAAGTCGAGACGGCGCAGAAGAGCCCCTCAGCAGATGAGCTTACCATTGCAAATATGAAGAAACAGAAATTGTTGCTAAAAGAGCAGATTAACCGATTGTCCGAAGCTTAGGACGCTTCGTCAGACTCGCGAGCACTGGCGCGTGACGCCAGTGCAGCACCCGCAATGATGAGGCAGGCAGAGAGTGCCAGAGACCAACTGGCCGTTGTTACGCCAAAAAATACAAGAATTGCGGTTGAAAACACGGGTGCAGCATATGAGGTGACGCCCAACAATTGGATGTCGCCTTTTTTCATGCCGAAATCCCACGTGTAAAACGCGATTCCGACAGGACCAACGCCCAGCGCAACGATGGATGCCCAAGCTATGGGATCCTGAGGCCAATAGGTCGTTTCAAACACAAGGTGGGCCAGAAGCGAGAGCAAAGACGTAAAGACGCAGAAAATTGCGACCGTCTCAGTCGGGGCCGTGCCTAAGCGTCGAGAAATAACTGAATAGCTTGCCCAAGTGACCGCACACATGAGTGCGAGGGCGTAACCTAGAATGAACTCCGACTTCAACGCCCCTCCATTCCCCATAAGGATGGCTGCCCCAACAAACCCTAGAATCGCACCGATAATGTGGGTGGGCTTAAGGCGTTCCTCTGGAAGGAAGCCACTGAAAAGGACAATGAGAAGGGGCCAGAGATACGCGATCAATCCCGCCTCAGCAGGGGGAGCCAGTCGCAGGGCTGAAAAATACAGAAAATGGTACCCAAATAATCCAAGAGTTCCGAACGCGTAGATTTTCCAATTTACGTGGAGCAGGGCGGAAAAACCGATACCTCGGGCTACCCAAACGAGCCCGATGACACCAGAAATAGCGAAACACATCGCGTTGAGTTGCAGGGGAGGTATTGGCGAGCTGCCAACTGTCAAAACGGCCAAAAAAGACCAGAGTAAAATTGCCGAAGCTCCCACGGCTGTTGCTTTTCGCCTCTTCACTTGAAGCGATCGGCGTAGTCACGGTGGGTTTTGAAAACTTCCATCGTTGCCTCTACCTTTAAAATCCAAGCTTCAATTTTAGTTAAATGCGGTTCTTCTTGGCGGCTAATCGGACGGATATTTCGGTAGAGATTGGGAATGAGGATAGCAAGAAAAAAGGGGCCGGTTTGCGCCGGCCCCAAGCAATAATCTTACGATTGTTTAAACGAAATACTGGCCGCCATTTGCCGTAATCGTTGATCCGGTCACAAAACCCGCATCATCAGATGCGAGGAAAACGACGCAACGTGCGATTTCGCTCGCTTCACCCAAACGTCCCACTGGGATCTGGGCGATGATGCTCTCGCGAACTTTTTCCGGAACAGCCATAACCATTTCTGTTCCGATATATCCTGGGCAAATCGCGTTTACGGTAATGCCTTTGAAGGCGCCTTCTTGAGCAAGAGCTTTGGTGAAACCGAGATCACCTGCTTTTGCCGCTGAATAGTTGGCCTGGCCCATTTGGCCTTTTTGACCGTTGATTGAGCTAATATTGATTACCCGGCCAAATTTCCGGTCTCGCATTCCATTCCAAATTGGATGGGTCATGTTGAAAACACCAGAGAGATTTGTGTCGATGACTTCTTGCCACTGATCGCGGGTCATTTTGTGGAACATACCGTCGCGCGTGATCCCCGCGTTGTTGACCAACACCTCAACGGGGCCAAGGTCGGCTTCGACTTTTGCTATTCCCGCAACACATGCGTCATAGTCGGCGACAGACCATTTATAAGTAGCGATTCCAGTTTCGGCCGTGAACTTCGCGGCGGCTTCTTCATTGCCTGCAAAGTTTGCTGCGACCGTATAGCCTTCAGCTTTGAGGGCTGTAGCAATGGCTGCGCCGATCCCGCGTGTTCCGCCCGTAACGAGTGCTACTCTTGACATGTTGTTCTCCTCCAGAAGTATTAATAGATAAAAATATCAGACGTGCGCGCAATTTTGTTGCGCGCACGGTTTGAAATTAGTCGCGTTCAACACAAAGTGCAACGCCCATTCCACCGCCAATACAAAGAGTCACCAGACCCTTTTTTGCGTCGCGGCGCTTCATTTCGAACAGAAGAGTGTTTAGCACGCGCGCGCCAGAAGCACCGATTGGGTGGCCAATGGCGATCGCACCGCCGTTTACGTTCACGATCTCAGGATCCCAGCCCATCTCTTTGTTAACGGCACAGGCTTGTGCAGCGAAAGCTTCATTGGCCTCAATCAAGTCCAAATCGCTTGCTTTCCAGCCAGCTTTTTCGAGTGCCTTCTTGCTGGCGTAAACGGGTCCAACGCCCATAATTGAGGGGTCGAGGCCAGCTGTCGCATAGCTTGCAATGCGGCCTAAAGGTTCGATTCCCCGTTTTTCTGCATTCGCGGCGCTCATAAGAAGCGCTCCGGCGGCACCATCGTTGAGGCCAGAAGCGTTGGCTGCGGTGACTGTGCCTTCACGATCAAATGCGGGGCGCAATTTTTGCATCGCTTCCATTGTTACGCCATGACGAATGTATTCATCCGCGTCGACCACGGTATCACCGCGCCGTGATTTTACGATAAAGGGCATAATTTCGTCGACAAACTTGCCAGCCTTCTGTGCGGCTTCAGCTTTGTTTTGGCTGCCAACCGCAAAGAGGTCCTGCATTTCGCGGGTGATTTCCCACTGTTTTGCAACGTTTTCTGCGGTTGTACCCATGTGGTAATTATTAAATGCATCCCACAGGCCGTCGCGGATCATCGAGTCAATGAACTGCATGTCGCCCATTTTGTGTCCCTGACGCAGGTTTGCGACATGGGGGGACATGGACATGTTTTCTTGACCACCAGCGGTGACAATCTCGGCGTCGCCCAGTAAAATATGCTGTGTTCCCAAAGCAACGGCACGCAGGCCAGATCCGCAAACTTGGTTAATTCCCCAAGCGGCCGCTTCTTTTGGAAGGCCCGCGTTGATATGCGCTTGGCGAGCTGGGTTTTGCCCTTGGCCGGCCGTTAAAACTTGCCCAAGGATGGTTTCTGAAACTTCGGCTTTGTCAATTCCGGCGCGCTCAACAAGACATTCGAGCACAGCGGCGCCGAGGTCGTGGGCGGGGGTGTTGGCAAACGAACCATTAAAGCTGCCCACAGCGGTTCGCGCTGCAGATGCGATGACAACATGAGTCATTAGGCTTTTCCTCTCCCGAGACTGAAAAAGGTCCGTGACGCTTCGGGACAGCGGCACATCCCGTCAATTGCGTAAAGTTCAACGTTGAATCTACGTGAAGTACAATTGACAGGGTGTTCCCGTCTTACGCAAGGAAAACCGTGATATTATCCAGTTTTCTCCACGAGTTCTTTTTGCCATGGAGGACGAATTGTTGGCGCGCCAAAATAATACCCCTGAAGGCAATCGATACCAATGGATTGAAGGAAAGCAACATCCTCCTTGTTTTCAACACTTTCAGCGACGGTAAACATTTCAAATTGTGAAGCGATAGAGCAGAGCGCTTTGGTCAGGACTTGGTTGTCGGGATCTGTGGCTATTCCACGAATGAATTGTCCGTCAATTTTGATAATGTCGAAGAAAAAATCCTTGAGATAGCGGAACGCGGTATAGCCCGCCCCGAAATCATCGAGCGCAAACGAAATTCCACGCAGATTTAGATCTTTCATGAATGAAGTCACGAGTTCCGGCATGAGCATAGCGGAGCCTTCGGTGATTTCTAGAATCAAGCGTTCGGCAATAGTAGGGTCTCGATCCAGCCCATATTCCAAAGTGCGCATCCAGCGTTGATACCCGATCGATCGCGCGGACATGTTGATAGACAGGCGTAAGCTCGGCTGATCGAGAAGGGTTTGTAGACCCATTTCCAAAGCAAGACAGTCCACCTTGCGACCAAGCTCTTTGTTTTCGATGGCATCAATAAATTCGTGGGCTGGAATGACGCGCCCATTATCGTCGAGCAACCGCACGAGGCCTTCATAAAAAGCAACACGACCTGGGCGCGATGCCTGAACAACAGGTTGAAAGGCTAAGATTGCCCTTTTATTGTCGAGCGCATGCTGCACAAGGGAAAGCACATTTAATTCCTGTTCTGCTTGAGCAAAAGAAAAAGGGTTTTCTGGGCCCTCAATCGCCTCTGTGACATATCCATTCTTTGTTAAACGCATTTTTTTCTCCCTCACCAACAGGTTTAGAATGCCTCCTGATAGTTTAATAGCTGGTGAAAGTTCGCATTTAGTTCTAATTTGCGACGAATTGTAGGGTGTCCGGTTTAGGGGGAAATATGCAGGAAAGATGCGGTTGGGTTGGGCAGGAAGACATATACATTGCTTACCACGACACCGAGTGGGGCGTCCCTGTTTATGACAGCCGCGCTCTCTGGGAAAAACTGGTTCTAGACGGGTTCCAAGCGGGGTTGAGTTGGATCACCATTCTCAAGAAGCGTCAGAACTTTATTGAGGCCTTTCATGGCTTTGACCCAAATGTGATTGCCACATGGGGCGAGCCAGAAATCGAAACGCTTTTGCAAAATCCGGGCATCATTCGCCACCGTGGCAAGATCGCTGCGACCATTTCAAATGCGCGTGTTTGGCAGGCCATTGAGCAAGAGCAGGGATTTGATACCTATCTTTGGAATTTCGTTGGCGGAAAACCACTTCAAAATAACTTCAAATTATTGGCAGATGTTCCGCCGTCAACGCCGCTCTCAACCGAAATATCCAAGGATCTTAAGAAACGCGGGTTTAAGTTCTGTGGGCCGACGATTGTCTATGCCTTTATGGAGGCGGTTGGCATGGCCAATGACCACATTGTAACCTGTCCACGGCATAGCCATTTGAGCGAAACCCGTTGAAAGCATCATTTTTGCGCGATTAATTCTGCGAAAATGGCCTTGGCGCTTTCGCTATCCCATTCTGCTTCGCCAACGAGGCGCGCGACTTCTTGGCCTTGTCGGTCTAGGAGTATCGTTGCGGGCAGGCCTTCGACATTCATTTCACGCGCGAGGGCGCTTTTGGGATCCAACAGGATCGGGAGGTTCTGGATGTTTTCGGTGGCAAAGAATTTCTCAATCGCCGCCATTTTGTTGCGCCCCGTGGCGACAGTGACAACGGCGAAGTCCTCGCTCTCCATTTGCGCTGCTAGGCGGTCAAGGGAGGGCATTTCTTTGCGGCAGGGCGCGCACCATGTCGCCCAAAAATTCACCAGCGTAATTTTGCCATCATAGTCGGACAGAGTTCGCTCGTTTCCCTCGGGATCAAAAAAAATAGCCTCTGCACCTGCCACAGGCGCCGAATGTATTTGCAATTTTTCGAGCGAGCCTACGCGTAGATCCGCCAAATCGGCAAAGGCAGCGTTTGCGCTAAGCGCGAGGCCCGCGTATAGGGGGGCTAACCAAAGATTTCGCATTTTTTCTTCCCTCCAAAGGGCACTAGCATGACCAAAAACGATACACCCAAGACTTCTTCCAACCAAATGTGGGGCGGACGCTTTGCCGCCGGACCCGATGCGATCATGGAGGCTATCAACGCCTCGATCAGTTTCGATAAACGCATGGCCGCTCAAGACATTAAGGGTTCTCGCGCCCACGCCGCAATGTTAGCAAGCGCAGGCATCATTACAGATACAGACGCGGTTGCCATTCGGGAAGGCCTTCTCACGGTATTGTCAGAAATCGACAACGGAGAGTTTCAGTATTCAGCCGCCTTAGAAGACATCCACATGAACGTGGAAAGCCGTCTCAAGGACCTGATCGGTGAGCCCGCAGGCCGCCTCCACACAGGTCGCAGCCGCAATGACCAAGTCGCAACCGATTTCCGCCTCTGGGTGCGCGATCAAACGGACGCTGTGATTGTCGGCCTTGAGGCCCTCATCCGCGCGCTTTTGGCGCAGGCCGAGGCGGGCGCTGATTGGGTGATGCCCGGGTTTACCCACCTTCAAGTTGCCCAACCTGTCACTTGGGGCCACCATATGATGGCCTATGTCGAGATGTTTGGCCGCGACATGTCGCGCTTTCGCGATGCGCGGGTGCGGATGAATGAGTCTCCCCTCGGTGCGGCGGCCCTTGCCGGAACCAGCTTCCCGATTGATCGCCACATGACGGCCGAGGCGCTGGGCTTTGATCGGCCTGCCGCAAACTCGCTGGATGCCGTGGCCGACCGCGATTTCGCGCTCGAATTCCTTGCTGCGTCCACAATCACCGCGATGCACCTTAGTCGTTTTGCCGAGGAACTCGTGATTTGGTCCTCTGCGCAGTTCCGTTTCGTGGCGCTTTCGGATCGGTTCTCAACCGGTTCCTCAATCATGCCGCAAAAGAAAAACCCAGATGCCGCCGAACTTATTCGCGCCAAAATTGGCCGGATCATGGGCGCGATGGTTGGGCTGTTTACGGTGATGAAAGGCCTTCCGCTGACCTATTCCAAGGACATGCAGGAAGACAAAGAGCAAGTCTTTGATGCCGCCGACAACCTGATGCTTGCCCTTGCTGCGATGACGGGAATGGTGGCCGATATGACCGCAAACACCAAAAACCTCGAGATCGCAGCGGCCAGTGGGTTTTCAACCGCGACCGACCTTGCCGACTGGTTGGTGCGCGCCCTCAATATGCCTTTCCGCGAGGCACATCACGTCACGGGAACCCTTGTGGCATTGGCGGAAAGTAAAGAATGCGATTTGCCGGACCTTACCTTGTCAGACATGCAATCCGTGCACGAACACATTACTCAAGACGTCTTTGATGTGCTCGGTGTCCATAATTCCGTGGCCTCGCGCGTGTCCTATGGCGGCACCGCTCCGAGCCAAGTGCGCAGCCAGATCGCGCGTTGGACCAAAAAAATCAATAAGGACACCTAAATGAAAAAGCTTGTTTTTCTCGGACTTTTTGCCACTCTTGCCGCTTGTGGTGTCGACGGCGCTCCAACCCCGCCCGAAACCACGACCCCCACGGGGATTACGGTCTCTGGCGAGGCCCGCATGGGTGTCGTAACGAAGTTTTAAGACCCAAGAGGTGTGAAGGTGAAGCATGAATAAGGTCATCACTGTCATTTTGGTAACGACGCTGTTGGGGGCCTGTGCTGGCCCGCAACACCCACCCGTCGTGAACGGCACCGTCTATGCGGGGACAGGCGGCACCTATAGTCGTGTAGGCATAAGTACGGGTAATTTTGGCATAAATTTAGGGTTCTGATGTCTCCTCTACGTGCAATATATCTTGGATTGGCAATCGTCGGAGCTTTGCTTCCGATGTATCATATCGGGCTTTGGGTCTGGGGAAATGGACCTGCGCCGAAATTGCTGTTTGCCGCGTGGCAGGCCAATTCAGCGACAACGGGCCTCATGTGGGACCTCGTTATTTCAGCCATCGCTTTGAGCGTTTGGATCTTGGCCGAGACTTATGTCCGGCGCAATTGGATGGCGCTTGTGTCTATACCCGCAACATTTTTGATCGGCGTTTCGTGTGGGTTGCCGCTCTACCTTTACTTCCGGTCTCGACCGATTGAGTAGTGCTTAAACGTGCTGATCAATTAGAATTGGATTGCCATCCGGATCCACAATCATAAAACTAGCGGGGCCTTGCGAGTCGGGGTCAATC
This sequence comes from Falsihalocynthiibacter sp. CO-5D18, assembly GCF_041205445.1. Classification (NCBI taxonomy): domain Bacteria; kingdom Pseudomonadati; phylum Pseudomonadota; class Alphaproteobacteria; order Rhodobacterales; family Roseobacteraceae; genus Falsihalocynthiibacter; species Falsihalocynthiibacter sp. CO-5D18. Next base: position 177,980 of record NZ_JBGFCF010000003.1, read on the forward strand.
GGTTGTCCTGCATCCAACCCGCGCTCCGCGAAAGCCTTTTGAAGCGCCCGAACGTCGTCAAAGTCGTCCAACGGCTTTGCTTGCGAGTCCCAGCCTGGATTGAATGTCAGGATATTGCGCGGGAACATGCCTTGGAAAAGGCCAATAGTGGTTGTCTCATGTTGAAGGATGAGCCACCCCTGTGCCACGTCTCCGTGAAAAATCTCAAAGCCCAGTTTTTCATAAAATGCGAGTGAGACTTGAAGGTCTTTCACATTGAGGCTGACTGAAAATGCACCTAGTTCCATTGCTTCCTCCCGTTTTGTTAAAGTTTAGCATTTTTTCCCTTTCATGCCTAACCTGCGTTTTTATCGCGGGTTTCGTTTGAAATAGTTGCACGGTCTGGTATGAGCGAAAAAACCCCTTTTGGGGGAGGCATTTGAAAGGCGCGGCAATGGACCATTTTCTGTATCGTAACGGCGAACTTTACGCTGAAGATGTGCGCGTTTCTGAGATTGCAAAGGCGGTCGGCACCCCGTTTTATCTCTATTCCTCGGCAACCTTCCGTCGGCATTTTAAACTGTTTGATGATGCGCTTTCAGGGATGGAGCACCTCGTTTGTTTCGCCATGAAATCCAATTCCAACCAAGCGATCCTAACCCTTTTGGCCAAAGAAGGTGCGGGTATGGATGTGGTTTCGGGTGGCGAATATGCGCGGGCCAAAGCGGCGGGCGTTCCGGGCGACCGGATTGTTTTTTCCGGTGTGGGCAAGACCCGCGAGGAAATGGACGCGGCTCTAATCGGCGGTATTCGCCAGTTTAATGTCGAATCCGAACCCGAGATGATTGTGCTGAATAAAGCAGCGCTGGCGCTGAATGTTATCGCGCCGATTGCAATTCGGGTGAACCCCGACGTTGACGCTAAAACCCATGAGAAAATTGCGACCGGAAAAAGCGAGAATAAATTCGGCATTCCGATTTCACGGGCACGGGAAGTCTATGCGCTGGCCGCTAGTCTTAAAGGGCTGAAAATTATGGGCATTGATGTTCATATTGGTAGCCAGTTGGTTGAACTTGAGCCATTTGAGCAAGCCTACAAAAAGGTACGTGAACTCACCGAAGTCCTGCGCAAAGACGGCCACGAAATCACCCGCTTGGATTTGGGCGGCGGCTTGGGCATTCCTTACGAACGCTCCAACGAAGCCCCTCCCTTGCCCAAGGAATACGGCGCCCTCATTCAGGACGTTTTGGGCGATTTGGGATGCGAAATCGAGATTGAACCGGGGCGTCTGATTTCGGGGAATGCAGGCATTTTGGTCAGCGAAGTAATCTATGTGAAGTCGGGAGAGGACCGCGAATTCCTCATTATCGACGGCGCGATGAATGATCTTGTCCGCCCGTCCATGTATGGCGCGCATCACGACATTATTCCTGTGATTGAGGCCGTACCTGGGGTTGAGCAGGCGAAATACGATATCGTTGGGCCCGTTTGTGAAAGTGGCGACACCTTTGCCAAGGGGCGCAATATGCCGCCATTGACTGCGGGCGACCTAGTGGCATTTCGCTCGGCAGGGGCTTATGGCGCGGTTATGGCCAGTGAATACAATTCGCGGCCCCTTATTCCAGAGGTTTTGGTCGATGGTGATCAATTCGCTGTCATTCGGGCACGTCCGACCTTCCAAGATATGATTGATCGCGATACGGTTCCTTCATGGCTTTAGGTTAGTCCTTGGCCAAAATCACTGCGGAGATGTGCTCTTGAAGTCGGCCGATGCGCAAAATAATCTGTCGAAACGCCTTCGTTGGCCCCTTCGGTTTACGTGGGCCGGACTTGTGGCCGAACGGTTCTTGCGCGCGTTTTGGCCCGTATATAGCCTTGTTTTTACACTCGTAGCGGCGTTTCTTTTCGGTGTGCAGGAGCGCCTGCCGTTTGTCGTGGTCGTGGGGTTGCTTGCGGCTGTCAGTGTTCTTCTCCTCGCGACTCTTGTACGGGCTGTTGCTCGTTTTCGGTTCCCGCATCGCTCCGAATCCTTGGCACGGTTGGATTCAACCCTTGTGGGCCAGCCCCTTGCGGCTTTGACTGATGCGCAAACTGTGGGCCTTGACGATCCGGCCTCGCGCGCGGTTTGGGAGGCGCATTTGCGCAGGATGGAAGCGAAAACGGCGAGTGCGCAGGCCCCTTGGCCCGATTTGCGCCTCGCGGATCGCGATCCAAACGGGCTGCGCTTGATGGCCGTTACCGCTCTATTGGCCGCCGTGATTTTCGGCGCGCCTAAGTATTTTGGTTCCGTGACAATCCTTTCGGACAACCTCCTCGCGGGACAGGGAGAAGCTGGGGCCCAATGGGAAGGCTGGATTCAACCGCCAAGCTATACGGGCAAACCCACGCTTTATTTAAACGACCTGATCGCACGTTCGGACCTTCAAGTCCCTGAGGGCAGTGTTATTGCCCTTCGGTTCTATGACGAATCCAGTGCAAACTCCCTGAAACAAAACATTGGAACGCTGCCAACAACCGCTCAAGCCTCTGCCGATTTTGGCGGCACAACCTCGCTTTCCCTTTCGGTTGAACGGTCGGGTGATCTCTCCATCAAGGGCGCATATGGAGGCGATTGGAGTATTGAAATGCTCGCGGATGCGGCACCGGAAGTGCGGCTTTCCGCGCCCCCTGTGGCCACGTTGGACGGCGAGTTGCGCCAAGAATTTCGGGCCAGTGACGACTATGGTGTGGCGGCTGGAACTCTGCACGTCACGCTCGATTTAAACGCAGTTGACCGGCGCTATGGCCTGCAGGCCGAACCTGATCCGCAGGAGGATTTGGTGTTGGACCTTCCCCTTGCTTTTTCAGCGGAGTCGGCCGATTTTACCGAAACGGCTGTTGAAGATTTCGCGCCAAATCTTTGGGCGGGGTTGCCGGTAACCTTAGCGCTGCAAGTCGAGGATGATTTAGAGCAAACGAGCGCAATTGAGATTGTGGAAACGACCCTTCCAAAACGCAAGTTTTTTCACCCGCTTGCGGCAAGTGTTGTCGAAGCCCGACGCGACATTTTATGGGCGCGCAGCAATGGGCTCCGTGCCGAGCAGGTTTTGCGGGCCGTGATGCATGTTCCCCAAGATATGAACCTCGACGAGAGTGGCTTTCTTATGCTGCGTGTCGCCCTGCAACGCCTCACAATGGCAAATATCGACGGGCTAAATCCTCAAGAGCAAACGATGATTGCCGATGCGCTGTGGGAGATTGCGCTGCGCATTGAAGAAGGCGGTCTTGAGGATGCAAAGGCGCGTCTGGAACGCGCGCAAGATCGTCTCGCAGAAGCGATGGAACGCGGGGCCAGTGACGAAGAAATCGCCGAGTTGATGGACGAATTGCGCGAAGCGATGGACGATTATGTCAAACAACTCGCCCAGAATTCAGAGCCAAATCCAGATCAACAGAATGCCCAAAATCAAGACTCCACGGATGTGACGCAAGACGAGATTGACGCGTTGATGGATCAAATTCAAGACTTGATGGAGCAGGGTCGGATGGCTGAAGCTCAGCAACTTCTTGAGATGTTGCGCGAGATGATGGAAAATATGCAAGTCACGCAGGGTGGCGAAGGCAACGGCCCACAAACACCTGCCGAACGTGCGATGGAAGACCTGCAAGAGACCCTTCGCGATCAGCAAGACCTCTCGGATGAAGCTTTTCGCAACCTCCAAGAACGCTACAACCCGTCCACCCCACAGGGCCAAGATCCTTCGGCGCAGCCAAGCGAGGACGGCCAAGAAGGGGAGGGCGCAACAGGCGAACAACAGCTTGGTGAGGGGGGCGGCAACGGCGACGAGGAAACCGATCAAGGCCAACCTGGTGGGAGCGAGTCGTTGGCGCAACGGCAGCAAGCCCTTCGGGATGAATTGAGCCGCCAAGAGCAGGCTTTAGGCGAGGGAAGCGATGGCGGGTCCCGCGAAGCGCTTGACCGCGCGGGGCGGGCAATGGAAGAGGCCGAAAATGCGCTGGAAGACGAAGACATTCCGCTCGCTTTGGACCGTCAATCAGAGGCGATAGAAGAATTGCGCGAAGGGATGCGTGCCCTTGGTCAGGCCATGGCGGAAGACACCAATAGCGCTGAGGGCGAGAATGGCCAAACCGCACAGGGCGAAGGGCGTGACGGTGGCGACCCCCTCGGACGCGCGCCCGGAACAAGCGGGGCGTCCCGCAGTGACAGCCCCTTTGCCGATGGCGAAAACCCCTATGGTCGTGCACGCGAATTGCTAGACGAATTGCGCCGCCGCGAAGGGGACAAAACCCGCCCAGACCAAGAATTGGAATACCTCCGCCGCCTAATCGATCAATTCTAAATGGCCGAAAAGCCCGCCTACTGGCTGGGGGCTTCGTCGGTGTTGATTTTGGCGATGAGCGTTTCCATAAGGGTATCGATCTTTACGCGACCTTGATCCGCACTCCGCACAAACGATTTCAACGCTGAATCAATTGCGGGCACTTTGGCCCCGATTTGCGGAGCAAAAGTGTAAACCAGAAGCAAGGCTGCCACGAGAACAATAATCAGGCTAAAACCTGTGCGAAAACCACTTCGCTTGTTTGGGGCCTCTTCGTCAGTCTCTTTTGAAACGCCGGTTTTACGATCGGATGTGGCGCGCAATGTGGAATTGATTTCTTCAATGTCTGGCAATAAATCGCGGCGCGAACTCGGAGAGCCATCGGACACATCCTCGGGCTCTATGCCGCGCAACCGCGCTGTACGCTCGCGAACAGCTTCTTCAACATCGGGTTCGTCTGGAAAACTCTTTGAGCGTTGCTCTGGCGCTTCCAAGCCCATATCGGTTTGGGTTTCAAGGTTTGCACCACCTTCGCTAAGGCGCGCTTGGGTTTCCCGCTCCGCTTCCTCGCGCAAGACCTGCATGAGGGTCGAATCAAGGCTCGCACGTTCCGGTCCCTGTGCCGTCGTTGTCTCAGACTCCGCTTGCGCTGCAGGCTCAGCCTCCACAATCTCTTCTATTTCAGGGGCATCTTGGTCACCCGTTTGATCCGCATTCTCGGCAAAAATGTCGTCTTCGAGGTCGGATTTTATGTTGTCATCTTGCGTTGCTGCGGCTTGAAACCACGTGTCACCACAGCTTGAACATTGCACATCGCGCCCGTTTTCGGGGATGAGACGGCTTTCGACCTCATAATGGGCATCGCAATTAGGGCAAATCAGCCTCATCGCTACTCCTTCCTGTCGTGCGGATTTTCCGCGTTTATTGTTTCCACTCTTGCGAGAAACATTAACAGGCGGAAAAGAAAACACAAAGGTTTTGGCCACAGCCATTGCAACCTTTCGCGCGCTTGGGCAAAACTGTGGCAGATTAACCGATAAGGACTCGCTGGTGATTGAACTTCAAAATGTTTCCTATGGCTATGGCGGAGGAGACTTACTCTCTGGTTTGTCGCTCAAACTTGCACCGGGTTCATTCCACTTTCTGACGGGTCCTTCGGGGGCCGGAAAGACAACGTTTCTGAAACTCTGCTACATGCAATTGCGCGCCACCTCGGGGCAGGTTCAGGTGTTTGGCAAAGATGTCAGCACCATGAGTCGCGATGACATCGCCCATAATCGAAGCCGCATTGGGGTGGTTCATCAGGATTGTAATTTCCTCGACCACCTGTCGTTGACCGAAAATGTGGCGTTGCCTCTGGCGGTGACGGGGCGCCAAGTGAACATGGAAGACATGAATGACCTCTTGCAATGGGTCGGGTTGGATAAGCGTAAAACCTTCCGGCCACCGGAACTTTCTGGCGGCGAACGGCAACGCGCTGCACTCGCGCGGGCGGTCATTCAATCGCCCGATGTGATCCTTGCGGATGAACCCACGGGGAATGTCGATTGGGAAATGTCCCAACGCCTGCTGTCGCTCTTGGTGGAACTTAATCGGATGGGCAAAACGATTATGATTGCAACGCATGATCTCAATCTGATCCGGACGGCCAAAAAGCAAGTAAATGCAAGGGTTTTGCGCATCTCAGACAAAACGCTACACCTTGCAGGAGCCGACCTATGAGGGCCCTTCTTGAGCGGGTGACGCGGTTTCTTGACGGTGGCGAAGCTTCACATAACGTCGTTCCACCCGCAGGTTTTACGGCGACGCTGACGTTGTTTACCGCGGGGGCTATGGGGTTTCTCGCGGTGTTTGCGCTGGCGCTTTCGTTGGCGACGGATCGGCTGGCAAACCGCTGGGCCTCTGAATTGGCCCGCACCGCCACCGTCCGTATTTCGGCCCCGTTAGGACAAGTCGAGGCACAGACGCAAGCCGCGCTTCGGGTGTTGGAAACGACCCCAGGCGTTGCTTCTGCGCGGGCCTTTGACCTTGAGGAACAAAAGGCGCTCCTTGCCCCATGGTTTGGGCCTGATTTACCCATCGAAACCCTGCCGATCCCCCAATTGATCGAGGTTTTGGAAGACGAGGAGGGCTACGATGCTGAAGGGTTGAGCCTTCGACTGCGCGCGGAAGCTCCGGGAGCCGTTCTTGACGATCATACGCGCTGGCGGCGACCCCTTGTGAAAGCTGCGGAGCGGCTTCGGATGCTCGGCCTGATTTCGATTGCTCTTATTACGGCGGCAACGGGCGCGATGATTACCCTCGCGGCAAACTCGGCCCTTGCGGCAAACGCACAAATAATAGGCGTCCTTCGCTTGGTCGGGGCGCGTGACATCTTTATCGCACGCGCTTTCGTGCGCCGCTTCACAATTCGGGCCTTTGTTGGCGCGGCTATTGGCACCCTATTCGCAACAACCGCTATCGCCTTCCTCCCCCGCACCGACGCTGCGGGCGGATTTCTCACAGGGCTTGGCTTTCAAGGTTTCCACTGGCTCTATCCCATGCTTGTGCCCGTTTTATCATCGCTCGTCGCTTATAGCGCGACCCGCTATTCCGCTCTGCGCGTTTTGAAAGGGCTCACATGACTTGCGCCATTCAATGGGTTCGATCCCTTCTGTTTAGCATTCAGATGTATGTGATGATGTTTGTGCTCGCGTTGTATTACACGCCGCGCGCCGTGTTTAATCGCGACTATGCGTTCCACGGCGTGCATGCTTATTGCCGCTATGTACGCTGGAGCGCGGCGTGGATGATTGGATTGAAAACCGAAGTGCGTGGAGAAATTCCGACGGACGAAGTGTTGATTGCTTCCAAGCACCAGAGCTTTCTAGATATCATTATGATTGTCTCCGAAGTGCCGCGTCCGAAGTTCATTATGAAAGCGATCCTAAGGTTTGCGCCGATTTTGGGGTGGTACGGAATGCGTATCGGCTGTGTTCCTGTGGATCGTGGCAAACGGGGCGCGGCGATCAAAAAGATGATTGCGGATGTGAAGTCTGGCGCACAACTTCCCGGTCAATTAATCATTTATCCCCAAGGAACGCGTGTCGCACCGGGCGTGGAGCGCCAGTACAAAGCGGGTGTAGGCATTCTATATACCCAAACGGGTCAAGCCTGCGTCCCTGCCGCCACCAACGTTGGAGTGTTTTGGCCGCGCCACGGGATTTATCGCAAACCGGGTACGGCAGTCGTTGAGTTTTTCCCACCAATTGCCCCAGGTTTGGCGACCAAGGAATTCATGGAGAGACTCGAAAACATCATTGAACCTGCGTCGGATCGCTTGGCAATTGAGGCTGGTTTTTTGGGCAGTCACACAACATAGGATTCTGGGCAATGGATTTCATCACCGACATTGAAGCGCTGGAAGGGCTCTATGGAAAACCGGGGGGCGCATCGCTTGAGAAGGTGGCAGCCTGTATCACACCAGCCTATCGCGCATGGATAGAGCGCTCTAAGTTATGCATCCTCTCGACTGTTGGACCCGAAGGAACGGATGCAAGCCCGCGCGGAGATGACGGCCCCGTTGTGCGCGAGTTGGACCCTGTTACCTTGGCGTTGCCAGATTGGCGCGGCAACAACCGGATGGATTCGCTACGTAATATTGTGCGCGATCCGCGTGTGTCGTTGATGTTTTTCGTGAACGGCAGTCACAACGTTATTCGCGTGAATGGCCTCGCAAAAGTAACGGTTGATGCGCCTTTGCTCGAAACCTTTGTGACAAAAGGCAGTGCGCCGCGCAGTGCGATCATCCATCAGATTTCAGAGATTTACTCGCAATGTGCCCGCGCGTTGATGCGTGCGAACCTTTGGAGCGGTGAAGATGAGACACAAGGGTTGCCCAGCATGGGGGATATTCTGCGCGAGCAAACGGGTGGGGACTTTGACGGCGCAAGCTATGACCGTGATTGGTCTGCTCGCGCCGCAAATACAATGTGGTAGATTGGCTAGGCGGAAAGGCCTTTTGCACCCAAGTCGAGGAACTTTTTGCGGCGTTCCTTGATGAGGACTTCTGGTTTCTTTTTAACCAGCACCTTTAGGTGTTTCTCGATCGCTTTGCCCACCGCCGCGATTGTCGCATGCGGAGCGCGATGTGCGCCGCCGATGGGTTCTGGAATAACTTCGTCCGCCACGCCAAGTGTTAACAAATCCTGTGCTGTAATCCGGAGCGCCTCGGCCGCTTCTCGCATCCGCGCGGCATCTTTCCAAAGGATCGACGCACAGCCTTCCGGGGAAATCACGGAATAAACCGAGTGCTCTAGCATCACGAGCGTATTGCCCGCCGCCAAAGCAACGGCCCCGCCCGATCCGCCTTCCCCGATCACAACCGTGATCATGGGTACGCCGAGTTTGAGGCATTTTTCTGTGCAACGTGCGATGGCTTCGGATTGGCCGCGCTCTTCGGCCCCTTTGCCCGGAAACGCACCGGTTGTATCAACGAGTGTGATGACGGGAAGGTTGAAACGGTCGGCGAGGTCCATCAAACGGATCGCTTTGCGATAGCCTTCGGGCCGCGCCATGCCAAAATTCCGCTCGACGCGGGATTTTGTGTCGGAACCTTTTTCTTGGCCGATAACCACAACGGCTTGGCCGCCCAAACGCGCAAGGCCGCCAATAACCGCGAGATCGTCTGCGAAGTTCCGATCGCCTGCTAGGAGCGTGAAATCGGTGAAAAGTTGCTCAATATAGTCGAGGCAATGTGGGCGATCAGGGTGCCGCGCGACTTGGCATTTGCGCCACGCCGTTAGATTTTTATACAAATCCTTCATAAGAGTCTGCGCCTTGGCATCAAGCGCCTTGGCCTCTGCCTCTACGTCCATCTCTTCATTCTTCCGCGCCATCGCGCGTAGCTCTTCGGCTTTGCCTTCGATTTCCGCCAAGGGTTTTTCAAATTCGAGATAATTGTTCATAGCCGTCTCCACGTCGCTTTGCACAGATATATGACAATCTACAGCGGTATTTGCAATGTCTGTAGTTGGGTTAGGCACAGCTAAATGTCTGTGGATTGGCCAGATTCGATTTAGCTCCACCTTTCTCACAGAAACGGGGGGGCGTATCGGGCCAAGTAATTTGGCAATAGGCTTTAGGTTCCCAGTATCAACTCGGATTGCCGTACAATGACCTGCGCTTGTTTGATGCTGGCAATATCGACCAAACGTCCCTTAAAAACCGTGGCCCCTTCGCCCTTGGCGGTGGCGGCGTCCATCGCGGCGAGGATTTCGCGCGCTTCGGCAACTTGCGCCTCCGACGGGGTGAAAACCTCATTTGCAATGCCGATTTGTTTGGGGTGGATGGCCCATTTCCCAACCATACCGAGGGTCGCCGAGCGCCGCGCCTGTGCGCGATAGCCCTCATCGTCCGAGAAATCGCCAAAAGGTCCATCGACAGGCAAAATCCCATGCGTACGGCACGCTGCAACAATCGCCGCTTGCGCCCAATGCCACGGATCGGACCAATGTTGGACCCCATCGCGCAGCATGTAATAATTTTCCTGCGTGCCACCAATTCCCGTTGTTTGCATCCCCATCGACGCGGCAAAATCGGCGGCGCCAAGGCTCATCGCTTGCAACCGTGGACTGGAGGCCGCGATTTCTTCAACATGAGAAAGGCCCGCCGCGCTTTCGATGATAACCTCAAAGGAGATCCGTTTGCTGCGCCCCTTTGCGGCTTCAATGGCACTCACGAGGGCGTCGACGGCATAGACATCGGCGGCGCATCCAACTTTGGGGATCATGATTTGATCCAGCCGATCGCCCGCTTGCTCAAGTAAATCAACAACATCGCGATACCAATAGGGCGTATCAAGGCTGTTGATTCTAACGGATAGTAGCTTATCGCCCCAATCAATGTCCCCAATCGCGGCGATGATATTGGCGCGCGCTACGGCTTTGTCCGCAGGGGCGACGCTGTCTTCAAGATCAAGATTGATCACATCCGCCGCGCTGGCGGCCATTTTTTCAAAGAGCGCGGGCCGCGAGCCGGGGCCGAAAAGCTGACAGCGGTTGGGACGGGCAGGGGCGGTAGGTTGTATGCGAAAACTCATGGGGGCCTCAATGGGTGCGTAAGTTTATTTCAATTGTTGCTTTTGGTTTGGTATATTCTTGCGCGATGGATCGCAAGCCCTTTGTGCAACTGCAGCAATCGCCCGCACATGAAAGGAATCTCCGTAATTCAGATCAGTGTTCGTCATTTCTTTCATACTATTATCACTTGTCGGTGTAATCTTCTAAAATTACGTCGAAATGAGCGAAGCTTGAGAGGAAGTTCTAACCAAAATGAGGGATGCTCCCCCCAACATAGGAGCGCAACATGATTCCCACACCTTATCTTCTCTTTCTCGGCGATGCGCCGGACCAACTCGCCACAAAAGTTGCCCAAGGCATAAAAGATTGGCGTCCCGATCACGCCATCGGCCAACTCCGGTTGCCAACGTGTAAAGCGGACTTGGGTCTGACGGATATGACATTGGCCGAGGCAAAAGCCTCTGGCGCCAAAACTTTGGTTATTGGTGTGGCCAATCGTGGCGGAGTTATTTCCCCCGCATGGAAAGAGATTCTCATTGCCGCTATTGAGGCGGGCTTTGATATTGCGAGTGGTTTGCACAACTTGCTGCGCCATGAGGCCGATTTGGTGGCCAGTTCTATGGCGCATGGAACAAGTCTCCACGATGTGCGCGTTCCGGGAATCGACTATCCCATTGCAAACGGGGTCAAACGGACGGGCAAACGTGTGCTCGCCGTGGGGACCGATTGCTCGGTTGGGAAAATGTATACGGGTCTTGCGATTGATGCTGAAATGCAAAAGCGCGGGATGAAATCGACATTTCGCGCCACGGGCCAAACCGGTATTTTGATTACGGGACAAGGTATTCCGCTGGACGCCGTTATCGCCGACTTCATGGCGGGGGCCGTTGAATATGTTTCCCCTGACAATGATCCGGACCATTGGGATGTGATTGAGGGGCAGGGCAGTCTGTTTCACGCCTCTTACTCCGGTGTCACAATGGCGCTTATTCATGGCGGCCAGCCAGATGCGATTATCCTTGCACATGAGCCCACCCGTAAACATATGCGCGGCCTTCCAAGCTATACTTTGCCGACGTTGGAAGCCTTGCGCGATATGTGTCTGCCTATTGCACATGTGGTCAACCCCGCTTGCAAAATTGTGGGTATTTCGGTGAACACGGCCAGCATGAGTGAAGACGAAGCGCGGGCTTATCTGTCTGAGCTTGAGGCACGTATGGGCATGCCCGCGGTCGACCCGTTCCGCGACAATGCAGAACGGCTGGTCGATGCGCTTGAAGCTCTATAGGTTGCAAATATGAAAATTACCGTTTCCCCCGATACCTTTGCCTTGGCCGAAGTTTTTACCATTTCGCGCGGCAGTCGCACTCATGCGCATGTTTTGACCGTGCGCATTCAAGATGGCGAGCACGAAGGTTGGGGGGAATGCGTGCCCTATGCGCGGTATGGGGAAACGTTGGAAAACGTCACGGCCCTGATTGAAGGGTTGAAGACTCCCGTTGATCGCAACAGCCTGCAAGAAATGCTGCCCGCAGGCGCGGCGCGAAATGCAGTTGATTGCGCGCTCTGGGACTTGGACGCAAAACGCTCGGGGAAACGGGCATGGGAACTGGCTGGTCTGGACGCACCAAAACCCGAAATTACGGCTTTTACCCTGTCGCTCGCCAGCCCAGAAGAGATGAAATTGTCGGCGGCGAAACACGCTTTTCGCCCGCTTTTGAAAATTAAACTGGGGACACCAGATGATATGGTGCGCCTTGAGGCCGTACGGGCTGGAGCGCCGAAATCGCGGATTATCGTTGACGCAAATGAAGGGTGGAGCGCCGAAGTTTACAGCGAGCTTGCCCCCCATTTGATCCGTTTGGGCGTTGAGTTGGTTGAACAGCCAATGCCCGCTGGAGAAGACGATATGTTGGCCGAAATTGCACGCCCTTTACCCGTCTGTGCAGACGAAAGTGCGCATGATTGTGCGAGCCTTGCGCATCTAAAGGGCAAGTACGATGTGGTGAATATCAAACTCGATAAAACCGGTGGTCTGACCGAGGCCCTAAAGCTTAAGCAACAAGCGATTGCAGAGGGTTACCGCGTTATGGTCGGCTGTATGGTCGGGAGTAGTTTGGCAATGGCTCCTGCAGTTCTTGTGGCTCAAGGCGCGATGATAACAGACCTTGACGGGCCGCTTTTGTTATCGCAAGACCGTGAGAACGCATTATTTTATGACGACTCAGGCGTGCATCCGTCAACGGCGGCACTCTGGGGATAAGGAGAGAACCATGAGCCGCACTGTCTATGTAAATGGCGAATATTTGCCAGAAGCTGACGCCAAAATCTCAATTTTCGACCGTGGTTTCTTGATGGCCGATGGCGTTTACGAAGTGACCAGTGTTTTGGACGGCAAATTGCTTGATTTCGCGGGCCATTCCAAACGTCTTGCGCGCTCCCTTGGGGAACTCGATATGGCCCTGCCGATCGAGATGGAGGACCTCCTTGAGGTGCACCGCGAATTGGTGCGTTTGAATGATATCAATGAGGGTATGATCTATTTGCAGGTCACACGCGGCGCGCCAAGTGACCGTGATTTTGCCTTCCCAGATCCCGACGAGACCCCTTCAACCATCGTGTTGTTTACCCAAAACAAACCCGGTCTTGCCGACACACCTGTGGCGAAAAAAGGCATCAAGGTTATCTCGATTGAGGATATCCGCTGGGGACGCCGTGACATCAAAACGATCCAGCTTCTCTATCCCTCTATGGGCAAGATGATGGCCAAAAAAGCTGGCGTTGATGATGCGTGGATGGTTGAGGATGGCATGGTTACCGAGGGCACCTCCAACAACGCCTATATCGTAAAAAACGGCAAGATCATTACGCGCCACCTCGGCACGGAAATCCTCGCAGGGATTACCCGCAACGCCGTTTTGCGGTTTGCCGAAGAGGCGCAAATGACCGTTGAAGAACGTAGTTTTACTATTGCCGAAGCCCAAGGCGCCGATGAAGCTTTTGTGACCTCTGCGAGTACCTTCGTGATGCCTGTGGTCGAGATTGACGGCGCTCAAGTCGGTGCAGGTGTGCCGGGTCCGGTTGCTGTGCGGCTGCGCGAAATCTATCTTGAAGAAAGTCGTAAAGCCGCGATTTAAATCAATAGAAGCCAGCCTGAACCCTCACGCTGGCTTTCTATTTCTTCGCTACAATCTCATTAAATGCTTGTTTGAACGCGGCCTGTTTCTGTGGAGTCGCATCGGTTTGATGATTGGCTTTCCATTCATCCATCGTCATTCCGTAATATGCCTCGCGGGCCTCGTCTTTGCTCATCTCAATGCCGCGTTCATTGGCGGCTTCTTGCACCCAGCGCGACAGGCAGTTGCGGCAAAACCCCGCCAAATTCATCATGTCGATATTTTGCGCGTCGGTTCTTTTTTCTATAAGATGTGTGCGCAGAGTTCGAAAGGCGGCGGCTTCTAGCTCGAGTTGCGTTTGCGCGTCGATGTCTGGGCGATTGAAATTCATAGAGCACCTATAGTAAAAAATACGGGAACGTAGCCAAATATTAACCGCCTCGAAAGAAAGCGCAACGACACTCACTGTCACAGATGGGTTACAAAAGGCATTTAAAGTGGTCGTGCAGATGGATGTATGGCCCGTTGTGTTTTGAAAAAAAATGGGGCATATAGCGGGCGGCCCACCGAAATTATTTTTTAACACGAGGAATCGACGCCGAATGACACGCGCTCGCAATGTAAAAATCGTGGCCACTTTGGGCCCCGCATCGAATGACTATAAAATGATACGTGCTTTGTTTGAAGCCGGGGCTGACGTATTCCGCTTGAACATGAGCCATGGCGACCACGAAGAAATTCGTAAGCGCCACGAGATCATTCGTCAAATCGAAGAAGATACTGGCAAACCGATTGCGATTTTGGCTGACCTTCAGGGGCCGAAACTGCGCTGTGGCGTTTTTGCCAACGATGGTGGCGAAGAATTGGCCGTAGGCGCTAAGTTCCGCTTCGATCTTTCAGACGCCCCCGGAACCATTGAGCGCGTTCAACTGCCGCACAAAGAGATTTTCCAAGCGCTTGAAGTGGGCTCGACCCTTCTGGTGAACGACGGCAAAATCCGCGTGCGAGTTGAAGCGCGCGGCGAAGATTTCGCCGATTGTGTGGTCGAAGTTGGTGGTACTATCAGCAACCGCAAGGGTGTGAACGTCCCCGACGTGCTTCTCCCATTGGCGGCCTTGTCTGAAAAAGACCGCCGCGATCTGGAATTTGTCTGTGAATTGGGCGTGGATTGGTTGGCCTTGTCGTTCGTACAGCGCCCCGAAGACGTCTTTGAAGCGCGTGAACTGGCCAAGGGCCGTGCGGCTATTCTGTCAAAAATCGAGAAGCCAGCAGCGGTTACCGCGTTTGACAGCATTCTTGCAGTGTCTGACGGGATTATGGTCGCCCGTGGCGATCTGGGCGTTGAATTGCCCGTTCAAAACGTTCCACCAATTCAGAAACGCCTGATTCGTAAGTGCCGCAATGCCGCGAAACCCGTGATCGTTGCCACCCAGATGCTCGAAAGCATGATCGAGAGCCCCGTGCCAACGCGCGCCGAGGTTTCCGATGTTGCGACCGCGATTTACGAAGGTGCCGACGCCATCATGTTGTCCGCCGAATCCGCGGCTGGGGATTTCCCAATCGAAGCGGTGACAACCATGAACAACGTGGCCGTTGAGGTCGAAAGCGACGCGACATACCGCGAAGTGATTGAAGCAAGCCGCAAGTTCAAAGGCGTCTCTATTGCTGACGGTATCGTTGCTGCAGCCCGCGAGATTGCGGAAACGGCCGACATCAAAGCGATTTGTTGCTTCACGCAATCTGGGAATACGGCCCTGTTGGTGGCGCGTGAACGTCCACGTGTTCCAATCATTGCTTTGTCACCCGTTAAGGAGACCTTGCGTCGCCTTTGCTTGAGCTGGGGCATGAATTGCTTCAACTCTGACAACGTGGATCGCTTCAAAATGGCCGTGATCGCAGCGGCTCGGGCTGCGCGTGCTTCTGGTCTCGCAACTGAGAACGATTCGATCGTGGTGACAGCGGGTGTTCCGTTCAATGTGCGTGGTTCAACCAATATTCTACGCGTCGCACCTTGTGATGAACGGTTGATTTTGAACATCGATCCTGAATAGACTACTCTAAAGAGTAGTCTTTGGAGGGGTCTATGGATCCAGATCTTTTTCTCGTTATCGGTCTTTTGATCGGCGGATTTACAATTCCGCCGATCCTAGGTGCCATATTTGATGGGCGCCCCCCTCGAACACCCGCAGTTTTAGTCGTGATCGCGGGTGGAATGATTGCCTTCGCGGTCATTCAAAAGCCCGGAGGGTATGTCATCCAAGACATCCCCGGGGTCTTCTCCCACGTCATCGGAAAATACCTGTAACACGTGTTTTGGGCTTGCCCCTCTGGGGAATGCGTCCTATACGACGCGCTCTTACTGCGTGACCGGCCGAAAGTGGCATGCCGAGTCGCGTTTACACCGAATTCAAATAGGAGACGGAAATGCCCAAGATGAAGACAAAGTCGAGCTGCAAAAAGCGGTTCAAAGTTACGGCCAATGGCCTTGTAGTTGGAGGTCAAGCTGGCAAACGCCACGGCATGATCAAACGTTCCAACAAATTCCTGCGCAATGCGCGCGGTACCACAGTTTTGTCGGCTCCTGATGCGAAAATCATCAAGACGATGATGCCGTACGCTCGTTAAGGAGAATCTGATATGCCCCGCGTAACATCTGGTAAGGTAACTCACCGTCGCCACAAAAAAGTCGTCGACGCCGCTAAAGGTTTTTACGGCCGTCGTAAAAATCTTTTCAAAACAGCCACACAGGCCGTCGACAAAGCAAACCAATACGCCACACGTGACCGTAAAGTCCGTAAGCGTAACTTCCGTGCGCTTTGGATCCAACGGATCAATGCTGCCGTGCGTGCTCACGACGAAACACTAACATATTCGCGCTTCATCAATGGCCTTTCGTTGGCTGGAATCGAAGTGGACCGTAAGGTTCTCGCCGATCTCGCCGTACACGAGCCAGAAGCGTTTACAGCGATCGTTGAAAAAGCCCAAGCCGCTCTGGCTTAAGGCGTAACGCTCGCGAAGACTTCTCGAACCGAGAAGAAAATTTGAAGCCGCGGGCCTGTGATGGGTCGGCGGCTTCTTGCGTTTAACCCCCGATGTGATAGCACGGCGGGGGACAGAATAGGGGTCAGGCATGGACGATCTTCGGCAGAAATTTCTTGAGGCAATCTCCTCGGCAACCAATGAGGCAACCCTCGAAGACTTGCGGGTCTCTGCGGTGGGCAAAAAGGGCGAAATCAGCCTGAAAATGCGCGAATTGGGTAAAATGACACCCGAAGAACGCCAAACAGCTGGCCCCGCGCTCAATGCTCTCAAGGACGAGGTAAATTCGGCACTGGCCGCCAAGAAAGAAGCCTTAGGCGACGCCGCCCTTGATGCGCGCTTGAAGGGCGAATGGCTCGACGTGACTTTGCCCGCACGTGGGCGTCCCGCAGGCACAATTCATCCTGTCTCGCAGGTCACAGAAGAAGTAATCGCGATTTTCGCGGATATGGGGTTTGCCGTGGCCGAAGGCCCGCAGATCGAGAATGATTTTTATAATTTCGATGCCCTCAATATTCCGCCGCACCACCCCGCGCGGCAGGAATTTGATACGTTTTATATGCACCGCGATGCCGATGACGAGCGCGCGCCTCACGTGCTGCGCACGCATACAAGCCCCGTTCAAATCCGCGAGATGGAAAAAACCGGTGCGCCGATCCGCGTGATTGCGCCAGGTCGTGTGTATCGTTCGGATTATGACCAGACCCACACGCCGATGTTCCACCAGATCGAAGGCATGGCCATTGGCAAAGATATTTCTATGGCCAATCTGAAATGGGTGCTTGAGGAATTCTTCGCGGCCTTCTTTGAAATTGACGGAATCAAAACCCGTTTCCGCTCCAGCCATTTTCCCTTCACGGAACCTTCTGCAGAAGTTGATATCCAGTGCAGCTGGGTTGACGGGCAATTGCGCATCGGCGAAGGCGACGGTTGGATGGAAGTGCTGGGTTCTGGCATGATGCACCCTAAAGTTTTGGCAGCAGGTGGGGTTGATCCCGAAAAATATCAGGGGTTTGCCTTTGGTATGGGGATCGACCGCATTGCGATGCTGAAATATGGCATCCCAGATTTGCGCGCCTTCTTTGATAGCGACCTGCGCTGGTTGCGCCACTATGGTTTCAGCGCGCTAGACATGCCGTCACTGGCGGGAGGTTTGAGCAAATGAACGATCACACTGAGAACCTAAACGACACATACCCCGGTGCGGGCACCTATTGTTTTGGCGAGAGTAAAGCCGACAGCGAGGCGCAACTAACGCTGGTGCGTGCTGGGACCAAACGTCTGGATTGCGCGGCTTTGGCGGAATTTGGCGGCGACAAAGACGCGCTCCCTAAAGTGGGCCGTTGCGATATCGCGACCGAATGGAATGGCGCGCCAGCCCTCGTCACCAAGACCACAAAGGTCGAACAGCACCGCTTTTGCGATGTGACGTGGGAGTTGGCGATGGACGAGGGCATGGGCAATAGCCTTGCCGATTGGAAAGCCTATCGTTCCGCATATTTTGGCCGCAACGGCGGTTTTGACCCTGAAATGATGTTGGTGTTCGAACGCTTTGACGTCGTTGAAGATTTGGCAGGGCGTGGGATCACGCCAACAAAGGATTAATCATGAAATTCACGCTTTCTTGGCTTAAAACGCATCTCGAAACCGACGCGCCGCTCGATGACATCCTTTATGCTCTGACCGATCTTGGACTTGAAGTTGAAGAGGTGACGGACCCCGCAGCAAAGCTTGCCGACTTTAGATTGGGCAAGGTCGTCAAGGCCGAGAAACACCCCGATGCGGATAAATTGCGCATCTGTACGGTGGCCACCGCCGATGGCGAAACCCAGATCATTTGCGGCGCGCCAAACGCCCGCGAAGGCATCACAGTGGTCGTTGCCAAGCCGGGCACCTATATTCCGGGGTTGGATATTACAATTCAAGTTGGAAAAATTCGCGGCATCGAGAGCTTTGGCATGATGTGCTCCGAGCGTGAGATGGAACTCTCCGAGGAGCACGACGGTATCATCGAGCTTCCCGAAGGGGACGTTGGTGACCGTTTTATCGACTATTTGGCCAAGGTTGATCCCGCCAAAGTTGACCCGATGATCGAAATTGCCATTACGCCAAACCGCCCTGATGCGCTTGGTATTCGGGGGATCGCCCGCGACCTCGCCGCGCGTGGCCTTGGAGTTTTGAAACCAGCACCTGTAGCAAAAGTTGCGGGGACATTCGACAGCCCGATCACCGTGTCGATTGATGAGGATACGCGCGCCGAGGGCTGTGACGTGTTCATGGGCCGCATGATCCGCGGTGTGAAAAATGGCCCGAGTCCGAAGTGGCTGCAGGATCAACTGCTTGCCATCGGGTTGCGCCCAATTTCGATTCTTGTCGATGTTACGAACTTCTTTACCTATGATCAAAACCGTCCGCTTCATGTTTTCGATGCCGATAAAGTACACGGAAATTTACGGGTGCGTCGCGCCAAGGGCGGCGAGACCATCGTGGCCTTGGACGACAAAACTTATGAATTGCAAGCTGGTATGGTTGTGATTTCCGACGACAATCAGATCGAGAGCATCGCCGGAATTATGGGCGGACTTGAGAGTGGTTGCACCGAGGAAACCGTAAATGTTTTCCTAGAGGCAGCTGTCTGGGAAACCATTCAGATCGCCAAAACTGGACGGGCGCTTAAGATTAATTCCGATGCCCGCTATCGTAATGAACGGGGCATTGATCCAGCCTTCAACGCGCCCGCCATTGAGCTAGCGACCCAGATGATTTTGGACCTATGCGGTGGCGAAGTGAGCCATGTTGTGACTGCGGGGGAAGTTCCAGATGTAAGCCGCGCTTACAAATTGGATACGGATCGCGTGCAAAGTTTGGTCGGCATGGAAATCGAGCCCGAAGTGCAACGTGCGAGCCTTGAGGCTCTAGGGTTTGTGCTGGAAGGCGACATGGCTTGGGTGCCCAGCTGGCGGCCCGACGTCCTTGGGAGCGCGGATCTGGTCGAAGAAGTCGCGCGTATTGCGTCGCTTACCAAGCTTGAAGGGCGCCCGATGGCGCGTGCAACCGTTGGTGTTCCCGGCCCGATTCTGACACCGATGCACCGCCGCGAAAGCATGGCGCGTCGCACGGCGGCGGCGCTTGGGTACAACGAATGTGTGACCTATAGTTTTATCGACAAAGCAAGCGCCGAACTCTTTGGCGGCGGGTCGAATGCAACGATGTTGGCCAATCCGATCTCCTCTGAAATGAGCCACATGCGGCCTGACCTTTTAGCGGGCTTGATGCAAGCTGCCGCCCGCAATCAAGCGCGTGGCGTTGCCGATTTGGCCTTGTTTGAGGTCGGTCCGGCGTTCCACGGCGGCGAACCCGAAGAGCAACACATTCAGGTCGCAGGCCTTTTGGTCGGAGCGACAGGGCCCAAAGACGTGCACGGCGAACGCCGCATGGTTGATGTGTTCGACGCAAAAGCCGATGCCGAAGCTATCTTGGCCAGTATTGGCGCTCCAACGCGTGTTCAGATTTTACGCGGAAAAAATAGCTGGTGGCATCCGGGGCGCAACGGAAGCATTTGCCTTGGCCCCAAGAAAATTATGGCCAGCTTTGGTCAGGTTCACCCAAAAACGCTTGAGAAAATGGGGATCAACGGCACGGCCGTAGCATTCACAGTCTACCTTGAACAGCCGCCGTTCCCGCGCAAAACCAAGGCCACACGTGCGGCGCTTGTTGCCAGTGACCTGCAAGCGGTTGAGCGCGATTTTGCTTTCGTTGTGGACACATCGGTTGAGGCCCTGACATTGGTCAATGCTGCGGCCAGCGCGGATAAGGTGCTGATCTCGGACGTCATATTGTTTGATGAATTCACCGGCGAAAAAGCTGAATCCCAAATGGGCGCGGGTAAAAAATCGCTTGCGATTACGGTGCGCTTGCAACCGACCGACGCGACATTGAAGGTGAAGGAAATCGAAGAAATTTCGGCCAAAATATTGGAAAAGGTCGAAAAAGCGACGGGCGGCGTTCTGCGCAGCTAGCTTAAGGGAGCGTTGACATGAGTTTTAAAGTCTATCTTTCGGGGGAAATCCATTCGGATTGGCGCGCGGAAATCATTGCGGGGGCTGAGGGTTTGAACATTGAGTTCTCCTCCCCTGTGACGGACCACGGCGCCAGCGACGATTGCGGTGTGGCAATTATGGGCGCGGAAACTGACAAGTTTTGGCACGACCATAAGGGCGCAAAACTCAACGCTATTCGGACCCGCAAGGCCATCTCAGAAGCCGACGTTGTTGTGGTGCGGTTTGGTGAGAATTATCGCCAGTGGAATGCTGCCTTTGATGCGGGTTTTGCCGCGGCCCTCGGAAAATCCTTGGTCGTGATGCATGGCGCGGACCACCAACATGCGCTCAAAGAAGTGGATGCTGCGGCTCTTGCTGTGATCGAAACGCCTCAGCAAGTGATCGAAATTCTGCGCTATGTTCTGACCGGCAGCTTGCCGAAGTAAACTGTCGTTACTGATCTAGAACGGAACCGAAAAATCTTAGTGCTCGAGCTGAGGCACAAATGTTTAAACTTAGGGGAAATAAAATGTTTAAAGAATTTAAAGATTTCATCGCCAAGGGCAACGTCATGGACATGGCGGTCGGGATTATAATTGGGGCGGCGTTCACGGCGATTGTAAAATCACTTGTGACCGATTTGATCAATCCAATCATCGGATTGTTCACTGGCGGGGTGGATTTCACCAACAAATTTTTCGTGCTTTCGGGCGGCGCTGAGGGCGCGAGTTATGCGACGCTCGAAGCCGCGCGTGAAGCGGGCGCGGGTACATTTGCATACGGGGCCTTCGTCATGGCCGTGATCAATTTCCTGATTATTGCCTATGTTGTCTTTTTACTGGTGCGCAGCGTTAACAAGATCAAGGATGCTAGCGTGAAGGCGGAGGCGGCGGCGGAAGAAGCGCCCGCAGGCCCAACAGATATCGAACTCTTGGTAGAAATTCGCGACGCACTCGTCAAAAAATAGGTTCGTCGAAATTAAAAAATGGCCCGCATAAATTTAGCGGGCCATTTCTGTCTATTTGATCGCCAAAGCTGGCGACAAAACATCAATCCCAAGCGCTTTGCCGACCGCGTAATAGGTCAATTGTCCGGCGTGGACGTTCAGGCCATTCAGCAAGTGCGGATCATCGGTACAGGCCTGTTTCCAGCCTTTGTCAGCCAAGGCGAGAAGGAACGGTAACGTCGCATTCCCAAGGGCGATAGTGGACGTGCGCGCCACAGCTCCTGGCATGTTGGCAACGCAGTAGTGCATGATGCCATCGACTTCATAAATCGGGTCTTGGTGGGTCGTTGCGTGACTTGTTTCAAAACAACCGCCTTGGTCAATCGCAACATCCACGATAGCAGCGCCGGGTTTCATCGTCGAAAGCTGAGCGCGGCTGATAAGTTTTGGTGCTGCGGCACCGGGAACGAGGACGGCACCGATGACCATGTCAGCATGGGTCACCAAGTCAGCAGTATTCCCAGCTGTCGCGTAGGCGTTTTTGAAGGTGCCACCAAAGACGTCATCAAGATAGCGCAGGCGTGGCAGGGAGCGGTCCAGAACCGTCACATCCGCGCCCATTCCAGCAGCAATCCGCGCCGCGTGGGTGCCAACGACACCGCCGCCAATGACCACAACGCGGGCGGGCGAAACTCCCGGAACACCACCCATCAACACGCCGCGCCCGCCATTTGCTTTTTGCAGAGTCCATGCGCCGACTTGCGGGGCCAAGCGACCCGCGACTTCGGACATTGGCGCAAGCAGGGGCAACCCGCCCGCGGCGTCAGTTACGGTCTCATAGGCGATGGCTGTGCAGCCACTGGCCAAGAGGTCACGCGTTTGTTCGGGGTCGGGGGCAAGGTGAAGGTATGTAAAGAGAACTTGGCCTTCGCGCAGCATTTTACGCTCAACGGATTGGGGCTCTTTGACCTTTACGATCATATCAGAAAGGGCGAAAATTTCGGCGGCGGTGTCTTTTATTTCGACACCAGCATCGACATAATCTGTATCGGTGAAACCGGACCCAATGCCAGCGTCGGTTTCCACCAAAACACGATGGCCGTGTTGGATCGCTTCGCGCGCGGCGTTTGGGGTTATTCCAACCCTAAATTCTTGGGGTTTGATCTCTTTTGGGCATCCGATTAGCATGGGTTCTCCTCCGTTTGAAGTTAGAGTTTGCGCCTTTCTCAACGCAATTGTTTTGAATTCTCTTCGTTGATCGGATAAGTTTTGGGATAATTCTACGGAAATGGCCGATAAAATTCGAAGGAATCTGCGGAATAATGAAATTAGACAGTATAGATCGTCGAATTTTGGAGGTGCTCCAAAAGCAAGGTCGTATAACGAATGCTGAGTTGTCAGAGCGGATCAATCTCTCCCCCTCGGCATGCCATCGGCGGGTTCAGCACCTCGAGGCGGAGGGGTACATTCGGGATTACGTCGCGCTTCTTGATCCGCGTAAAGTTGGGCGGCAGACTACCGTTTTTGTGGAAATTACTCTCTCTGGGCAGACCGACGAAGTTTTGGATGCATTTGAGAAAGCCGTGACGCGGATTCCCGATGTTCTGGAATGCCATTTGATGGCAGGGACGGCGGATTACATGCTGAAGGTTGTTGCCCACGACACCGAAGATTTTGCGCAAATCCATCGTCGTCATTTGGCGCGCTTGCCGGGTGTGGCGCAAATGCAGAGTAACTTTGCGCTTCGAACGGTATTTAAAACCACGGCGCTTCCGGTTTAACCCCTATTGGCAAAGTGCACTGGGGAGGAAACGGGGTGTCCGCCTCTTCGCTTTCGTTGATTCAGGTGGTATCGTTTTCACCAGCGATATGGTTTTGGGTTTGCATAAAGGCCCAAGACTTTGCCTAATTGTATGGCGCGAGCACAGGGCAAGACTGCAAGGAGTGTGTGATGTCGGAACAGTTATTGAAAACCAAAGAGGCTCTGCTGGAAGCAGCTTTGCCGCATGTTGTCTTCGACGGTTGGAGCACGGCGACGCTGGCTGAAGCGGCGTTGGACGCGGGCATTTCGCCCGAAGACGCACAGGCCGCCTATCCGCGTGGCGGGGTTGATTTGGCGATTGCGTTTCACAAAGCGGGCGACGCGATGATGTTGGAGCGGCTGGCCGCTGCGGATATGTCGAACCTACGTTTTCGCGACAAAATTACCGCCGCCGTTCGCTATCGCATTGAAGCCGTCACGGACAAGGAGGCGGTACGCAAAGGTAGCGCGCTTTTTGCACTTCCCCAGAATGCAGCCGATGGGTCGAAACTTGTTTGGGGCACGTGTGATGCAATTTGGAACGCCCTTGGCGACACGTCGGACGATGTGAATTGGTACACAAAACGCGCAACACTATCAGGTGTTTATGCGTCGACCGTGCTGTATTGGTTGGGTGATGACGGCGAGGGAAATACCGCGACATGGGAGTTCTTGGATCGTCGGATCGACAATGTGATGCAGATCGAAAAGTTTAAAGCTTCGGTGCGAAAAAACCCGATTTTGAGCAAGCTTATGGCCGGGCCCGCGAAGGTTTTTTCGGGAATTCGCGCGCCGCATGCTGCGGTTAATCGCGATGATTTGCCGGGGCACTGGTCGCCCAAAGACGTAACCTAAGTGAGATAAAATGGTTGAAGTAAGCACGATGCGGGCGATGGAAATATCTACGCCTGGCGGTCCGGAAGTTCTGCGCGAAACACGTCGGCCAATGCCGATTGCGCGCGCGGGAGAGGTTGTCATTCGGCTGGCCTATGCGGGGGTCAATCGCCCCGATGCGCTGCAACGGGCAGGGCTCTATAACCCGCCAGCGACCGCCAGCGATTTACCCGGGCTTGAGGGGGCAGGCGAGGTCGTCGCACTTGGGGCTGGAGTGACTTCAGTTGCGCTGGGTGATTCTGTTTGTGCGCTTTTACCGGGGGGAGGGTATGCGGAATACGCCACTTGCCCTGCGGCGCATTGCCTCCCTGTTCCGGCGGGTTTAACCCTTAAACAGGCGGCCTGTTTGCCCGAAACGTTTTTCACGGTTTGGAGCAATGTGTTTTTACGCGGAGGCCTCAAGGCGGGCGAGCGGTTTTTGGTGCACGGCGGCAGCTCGGGTATCGGGACGGTCGCAATCCAACTTGCCAAGGCGCGGGGCGCGCGGGTGTTTACGACTGCTGGATCCGCCGAGAAATGCGCTGCCTGTACTGCCTTAGGGGCTGAGCGTGCGATGAATTATCGCGAGGTCGATTTTGCCAAGGAGATGCGGGAGATTGGTGGCGCCGATGTTATTTTGGACATGGTTGGCGGCGGCTACCTGCAACGCAACATCAACGCGCTGGCGGATGATGGGCGCTTGGTTCAGATCGCATTTCTGCAAGGCTTCAAGCAGGAGGTGAACTTCATGCAAATCATGACCCGTCGCCTGACCTTGACGGGCAGCACGTTGCGCCCGCAATCGGATCTGGCTAAGGCACGGTTCGCCGAAGACTTACGGGCCGAAGTTTGGCCCCTTCTGGCTTCGGGCGCGATTTTCCCCGTGATGGACGAGGAATTTGAGCTGTCGGACGCCGCCAAGGCCCATACACGGATGGAAGCCTCACAACATATTGGAAAGATTGTTTTAAAAGTCTCCTAATTGATCGGTGCGAACAAGGGTTTGGCCGCATTGCAGTCTCGAATGACATCGGGGCCGCAGCGGCGGGGCGCAAGAGATTTGGTCAGGCAAATCCTTGCTTCCTGAATGTAGTTTGATTTGCAGGTGATGGTGATTTGGTCGTGACTGAGCTGTGGGTTTGACTGCAAAAATGCCTCTTCGATGACCTTTGGTGGAATGACGAGGGTGTCGGTGATTTTGCGTAAAACGGGGGGCTTGGTCACGCTCTCGAATGCGCGACGGGCCGCAGCGAAATAATCCTCTCCCGAGAGGCCCGCGCACTTCCCGTGCTTCTTCCATTGGTACCAAGCCACACCCGTCGTTCCCATGATATCCACCATGCTACTTGTGAGGCTCCGAGACGGATTTCGCTCGGACGTAGTGCAATTACTGGGCCAACCGCGTTCGTTTTGCGGCCACAACCCATGCAGTACCCAGCCAAAATCTTGGTCGGCATCGCATTGCTCACTGTTTTTTCGATCCCCTTCAAGGGCGCACCAATTTGGTGACCAGCTCAGGGCGAGAACATAATAGTCGAAATTCCCCGCGCGTTCGCCATCGGCCCAAGCCGTCGCAGCAAAAAACGGCGCAAAAAGTAGCCCGATAAATCCGAGTCGCATTTTCTCTTTCCTCTTTTGGTTGCGCACAGTATATACAGCTTAAGTTCCCCTTCAATGAGAGCCCGCCCGAATGAGGGTCGCCCCTTCCAGGGCTTAGGGAAGATATGTTCTGGGGATGTTGTATAGGAGAAGATCATGGCCAAACCAATTATGGCACGCGCAACCGCAGTATGGTTGGTAGACAACACAACGCTGACCTTTAAACAGGTTGCAGATTTTTGCGAATTCCACGAGTTGGAAGTTCAGGGCATTGCCGATGGCGATGTTGCGACCGGCGTAAAAGGGTTCGACCCGATTGCCAATAATCAGCTGACCGCCGAAGAAATCCAACGCGGCGAGGGCAACCCTCTCTATAAGCTAAAATTGAAATTCCTTGCCTCCGCTGTTGGCGAAGAAAAGCGTCGCGGTCCGCGTTATACGCCTTTGTCCAAACGCCAAGATCGTCCGGCGTCAATCCTTTGGCTGGTGAAGTTCCACCCCGAATTGACCGACGGTCAGGTGAGCAAGCTTGTTGGTACAACCAAGCCAACAATTCAGGCAATCCGCGAGCGCACACACTGGAACATCGGGAATATTCAACCAATCGATCCCGTTGCTCTTGGCTTGTGTAAACAAGTTGAACTCGACTTCGAAGTTCAGAAAGCTGCCGCAAAACGCGCCAAAGAAGGCGATGTCATGAGTGACGATGAGCGCCGCAAATTGGTGTCCACCGAACAGAGCCTCGGCGTCGCGAACGCCCCGCGCGTTTCCTCTGCAATCGAAGAGCTGTCAACATTCAGCTTCTCTACCGATCCACGTGATGAGGAAGAAGCTGAGGCGGTTCCGGATAAGGATACTTTCTTTAATCTTCCCGAAAGCGGTACGGACGACGAGCAGCCATAAGCCTAGATATCATTACAGAAAAAGGCCCCTGCACCGATGGTGTGGGGGCCTTTTTTGTATTCAGGTCATAAATTTAAAACTGTTTGCGCGCTTTGAACGCGGCCTGAATCGTACCATCGTCGAGATAGTCCAATTCACCACCAATCGGAACGCCCTGTGCCAGCGATGTGACCGATACGTGCGTTAAATGCTCCGCGATATAATGCGCCGTGGTTTGCCCGTCGACCGTCACATTGAGCGCCAGCACGACTTCTGTAATACCCTCGGCTCGAATGCGTTCCAAAAGCTTGGGAATCCGAAGCTCTTCCGGCCCAACGGCATCAAGGGCCGAAAGCGTTCCGCCCAAAACATGATAGCGCCCACCAAAGGCCTGCCCGCGTTCCATTGCCCAAAGATCAGCGACGTCTTCGACGATACAAAGTTGACCTGTGGCCCGCTTTTCGTTCGCGCAAATGTCACAGCGGTCCTGCGTGCCGATATTGCCGCAATTCACGCATTCCCGCGCTGTTGCCGCCACATTCTGGAGGGCGTTCGCGAGGGGCGTCATAACCAGCGCGCGTTTTTTAATGAGATGTAAAACCGCACGTCGCGCCGAACGCGGGCCAAGCCCTGGGAGCTTGGCCATAAGGTTAATCAGGTGTTCTATTTCGCGCGTGCTGTCGTCCATTTCGGATTAAAACGGCAGTTTCATGCCCTCGGGCAGCCCAAGGCCCTCGGTCAATTTTGCCATCTCGCTTTGGCTGCGTTCGCTGGCTTTTGCTTGTGCGTCTTTGATGGCTGCAAGGATCAAATCTTCAACAACCTCTTTCTCGCTCGGATCGAAAATCTTAGGGTCAATGTCGAGACCGGTAAGTTCGCCCTTTGCCGTCGCCGTTGCCTTCACAAGCCCTGCGCCACTCTCGCCAACAACGGTGATGCTCGCTAAACCGTCTTGCATTTCGGCCATTTTCGACTGCATATCTTGTGCGGCCTTCATCATTTTAGCCATGTCGCCCATTTGGCCTAAACCTTTGAACATTTTGATATCTCCTTGGTGTGTTCTCTGTAGATGGGGCTCTTTAGAGCTGTGTACAACCTAGCTGTCCTCAAAGGGATCCCATTCGTCCTCAACCTCGGGGAGTGCGCTAGAAGCGGCCTCCGCTGCGAGTTCTTTCAAGGTGCGAATGCTGGTAATTTTTGCGCCCGGAAATTGGGTGACCACGGCTTGCACCAACGGGTGCGCTTGCGCCTCCGTGCGAACGGCAAGCATCTCGGCGTCGCGAATTTCAGCAATCGTCGCCGCGCCGCCTTCGTTCACTAATGTCACCGTCCAGCGCGCACCCGTCCAAAGTTGCAATTGTTGTCCAAGCCGTTGCGCGAGGTCACGCGGCGAGTTTTCGGTGGGTTGGAACTCGATCCGACCCGGCGCGTAGTTTGCCAAGCGCATGGTGGTTTCGATTTCGATCAGGAGCTTTACATCGCGGTGGCTTCGGATGAGTTCAAGGATGGTTTCGAATTGGCCAAAACGGGCGAGAACCGCATCAGGCGCGCCAAGCGCCGTCGCACCGCCGCCTGCCACTATTTGCGTGGTGTTGCCACCATGAGTTGCCGTGGGTTGGCTGGCAATTGTGGCCGTCGAGGATGCCTGATGGCCACCGCCTGACGGGCCGCCATTGGGAGGCATCGGAGGCGGCGTGGCATCTTGCAAACGTTTGACTAGATCGCCAGGGCTGGGAAGGTCGGCAACATGTGTAAGGCGGATGACAGCCATTTCGGCGGCCATCATCGCGTTGGGCGCGGCGGCAACTTCTTCGAGCGCTTTAAGGAGCATTTGCCACATACGGGTCATTACCCGCATCGGCAGTTTTTCCGCCATTGCTTGACCGCGCATCCGCTCGTCGGGGGAAACTGTAGGGTCTTCGGCGGCCTCGGGGGTGATTTTTATCACCGAAACCCAATGGGTAATCTCTGCCAGATCGCGCAAAACGGCCATCGGATCGGCTCCGTCGCCATATTGCCCAGAAAGCTCAGTCATCGCTGCGGCGGCATCGCCCCGCACGATCATGTCAAACAGATCAAGGACGCGTCCACGATCGGCAAGGCCCAACATCGCACGGACTTGGTCGGCGGTGGTTTCGCCCGCACCGTGGGCAATCGCCTGATCAAGGAGTGAGGTAGCGTCGCGCGCCGACCCTTCGGATGCCCGTGTGATCAAAGCTAGCGCGTCATCGGAAATCTCGGCATTCTCGGCCTTGGCGATTTTGCGCATCAAGGCGATCATCACCTCAGGCTCAATTCGGCGCAGGTCAAACCGTTGGCAGCGCGAAAGAACCGTGACGGGAACCTTGCGAATTTCGGTGGTGGCGAAGATGAATTTGACGTGTGCGGGCGGCTCTTCGAGGGTTTTAAGCAACGCGTTAAACGCGCTGGTCGAGAGCATGTGCACCTCATCGATGATATAGATTTTGTAACGGGCAGAGGCGGCGCGATAGGCAACACTTTCGATGATTTCGCGGATGTCGTTTACGCCCGTCCGACTCGCCGCATCCATTTCCATGACGTCCACGTGACGCCCTTCCATGATCGCGATGCAGTTTTCGCAAACACCACAAGGTTCGGTGGTTGGGCCGCCATCGCCATTGGGGCCGATGCAATTCATGCCCTTAGCTATAATCCGCGCCGTGGTGGTTTTACCCGTTCCTCGAATGCCGGTCATCACAAAGGCTTGCGCGATGCGGTTGGCCTCAAAGGCGTTTTTGAGGGTACGCACCATGGGCTCTTGGCCCACGAGATCGGCAAAAACTTCGGGGCGATACTTGCGCGCTAAAACTTGATAGCCGCTGTCTTTTGCAGAACCGGATTCTGTTTCGCTCATGTCACCCTCATTTCGTTATGCGTAGGTTAATGGCAGGCTTGCCCGACGTCCAGCGCCGCGCCGTCATTTGTTTGAAATTACGGGCGAGGGTGCGTTGTCGGGCAAGCCTTAAGAGCTAGTCGCCGTCAACCTTCCGATTGCGCAACTGTTTGGCGGTTTTGTGCATTTTCACCATTGTGCGCGAGCGTTTGCGGGTTTGGGCCACGGTTTCCACCTGCAACGAGTCTTCGCGTTGCAGCTTTTGCCAGCGTTTCAAACGATCTGGGTCCAATTCGCCTGACTTGACTGCCTTTTGAACTGCACAGCCCGGCTCGCCCTCGTGGGCACAATCGCGGAACTTACAGGAGTCAGCATACTGCATAACGTCCTGAAATACCGTGTTAATACCTTCGGAGGCGTCAAACAGCCCGAATTCCCGCATGCCGGGTGTATCCAGCAACCATCCGCCGCCTTGAATGCGATGCAATGCGCGCGAGGTGGTGGTGTGACGGCCACGCGCATCGTCTTCGCGGATTTCTGCGGTCGCTTGGGTTGTGCCCGCGATGCCGTTGGTGATTGTGGTTTTTCCAACGCCTGAGGACCCCAGAAGCGCGATCGTTTGCCGCGGTCCGCACCATGGCGCGAGGCGTTTCAGGTCTTCTGGATCATGGGCGTTGATCGCGAGGGCGACTTGTCCCAACGACAGTTTTTCCGCCCGCGCCACATAGTCTGCCGCATCTTCGGCGTTATCGGCCTTGGTCGCGATGATGACGGGCGTTGTTCCCGCCTCGAACGCCATGGAAATAAAGCGTTCAATGCGCGCCTCATTAAAGTCGGCGTTGCAGGAGGTGACGATAAAAAGCGTGTCCACATTTGCGGCCACAAGCTGTTTGCGTAGGTCTGGACCCGCCGCGCGCCGTGTCAGGCAGGAACGTCGGTCAAGCACACGGACGATCCGCGCGATATCACCGTCCACCAATATCCAGTCGCCCACCGCCACGTCGCCGGACGTAATGTGGGAGGGAAAAACAAGCAGGTGCGCATCCGTTGTCGAAAGCGCACGGATTTTGCTGCGGTGGACTTCGGAAATGCGCATCGGCGTCAAGCCAGCGTCTTCATCGGTAAGTTGAGATTGAAAATCCTCGGCCCATCCGAGATCTTCGAGAGTAGTTTCAAGGGTCATTGTTTTGCTCTTTGCAAAGAATTGGGGCGTCCGGAGCCGCGTTGGCTGGGACGTATGCAAGGGCAAATCTGGATCACAGAGGGAACTGCGTCAGAGCAGGCTTGCCCGAAGGACAGCAACGACAATCATAAAATCCTCCTCAGCAAGTGCGTCATGCGCGTTAAATTAGGTGAGAGATTGGACATCGACCCAAACAATTCTCGTTACGGCTGCTTCCTTCCGGATCTGACCGAGTTGGCGAGGCGCTCGCCCGCGCCAACCTCTCAATGCAGTAAATAGGCCGAGTCGGCGACGGTTTCAAGTCTAGTTTAGGGTATCGGGGGCGGGTTTCTGCGCCCCCGATGGGATTTTGCAAGTTTAAAGCTGGATACGGAAGCGGGCAAAGCCGTCTGGCCCGTCGCCAGCTTCCTCGATTGTGATGTTTTCCAGATCGCCCATATAGTCTTTGGCCTTGGGGCCTGTGTCGAAAAGCACCGACGTGTCAGGTAGGGATGTGAACGCCCAATTTCCATCGGCGGAGGGATTGATTGTGCCCTGCTCAACGATGTAGCGCACGATGACATCGCGGTTTGTGTCTGGTCCCTCAAAGATGATGGTGTCGCCCATTGCGCCTGGGAAATCCCCACCGCCCGAGGCGCGATAGTTGTTTGTGGCAACGATGAATTCCTGATCGGGCGTGACGGGCGCGCCGTTATAGGTAAGGTTCACGATGCGATTTGCGGTCTCGTCGGCCAGCTCACCTTTTGCGGTGAATCGCGACGGTTGAGACAGGTCGATTTCATAACTGACTCCGTCAATAACGTCGAAATTATAGCTTGGGAAATCTGGGTTGAGCAGGACTTGATCGGCTTTGCCTGCTTCGACCTGATTGAACATACCCGCTGAACGTTCCAACCAACCTTTGAGTTGTTCGCCGGTAACTTTTACCGCGCGCGCCGTGTTGGGATAGAGATACAGGTCGGCCACGTTTTTGATCGCCACGTCGCCTGCGGGAACATCGGTGTAATATTCCGCGCCGCCGCGCCCACCCGCTTTGAACGGGGCCGCCGCCGAGAGGATTGGCAGGTCCGCGTATTCCGTTCCTGCAAGCATTTCGCCGATGTACCATTTCTGGGCGATTGAGACGATTTGCACGGAGGGGTCATCGGCGACGAGGGCAAAATAGCTGTGCAAGGGTGCGGAGGTTTTACCCACGGCACGGCGCACATAGGCCAGCGTTTCGTCGTGTTCCTTTTGCGCGGCGGCGAGGACAAAGTCTTGGCTTTCCACCAGCGCCGAGATGGAGCGATCTTCGTTGCGTTGGGAAATCGGGCGTGCCTCGGACGTGTGGGCCGAGACTTTCCACGTTCCACCGTCATTTTCTAGCATGAGGTCAATCACCCCCAAATGGCTACCCCAGAACCCGCCCATCGCGGCGGGTTTACCGTGAATGGTGCCTTTTTCGGCATCCACTCCGGCGAAATCGGCGTATTGTGTTCCGGGGAAAACGAGGTGGCTGTGGCCTGTCATGATGGCGTCAATGCCGTCAACCGTGGCCAAGGGCACGGAGGCATTTTCCATGAACTCGGTTTCATTGGCCGATCCGATTCCCGAGTGGGACAGGGCGATGATGATGTCCGCGCCAGCTTCCTTCATTTCGGGAACATAGGCGCGGGCAGTCTCGACAATATCGCGTGTTGTCACGTTGCCTTCGAGGTGGCGGCGATCCCAATTCATCACTTGCGGCGGCACAAACCCAATCAGGCCGATTTTGATCGGATGTTCGGTGCCTGTGCCGTCTGTGATCATGCGGTCGAGAATGACATAGGGCTTGAGGAGGGTTTTATCGTCGCGTGGATTGGCTCCACGTTCAACGACAACATTGGCGGACACCACGGGGAAATTCGCGCCTGCGATGGATTTCATCAGGAAATCAAGGCCATAGTTGAATTCGTGGTTGCCCAACGTCGACGCGTCAAAACCAACGGCGTTCATCGCGGCGATTACGGGATGCATATCGCCGTCCTTCATGCCGCGTTCATAGGCGATGTAGTCGCCCATCGGGTTGCCTTGAAGGAAGTCGCCGTTGTCGAGCAAGATCGAGTTTGTGGCTTCGGCGCGCACATCGACAATGTGGCTTGCGGTGCGGGCAAGGCCGACGGTGTCGATGGGTTTGTCGGAATAATAGTCATACGGGAAAACATGCACGTGCAGGTCCGTTGTTTCCATAATACGCAAATGCGCTTGGTTGGCGGCGGCACGCGCCGAGAACGGATGCATGGCAAGCAATGTCGTTCCAAAAGCTGCTCCAGCGACGAATTCGCGGCGGCTGATCAATGTTGAATTCCTAAGTCCCATGACGTTCTCCGATTCTGTTTTGTGCAGCTTTAGAAATCTACGGTGACACAGTTATGACAAAAAACGAAATTCTCTGTGCTGTAGGTTTGCTCTGGCCCTTGCGGTAGAAGGCCAAAAAGTTGAAGTTGTGCCAAAAGAAAAAGAGGGTGTGCAGTGAAGATAGCTGAAACGGTAACATTTGGTGGTTCGGGCTTGGACCGCGCGGCGCAACTCCGTGGCGATGCCACCCTCATGCACAAGCACCTGACCACAGGCGATATTCTACCGCTTTGGCGCGGCAAGGTTTTGGTGCAGGGCGAGACACGCGAAAGTTTGGTGCGTTTGCCGCAGGGACATCCCGCGCTAAAAGAGTCAACGGGGGAGTATATCTTCCTCGGCCTTGATGATGGGCAGGCAGTTTTCGCTTGTGACATCTCATCTTGGGAGCCGCCCGATCAGGATTTGGAACTCGTTGGCCAGTTTTTTGACCCCTCAGAGCAAATCCACCCCGAATTCGCCCAAGGCATTGTTTTTGCCGAGCTTCGCTCCGTTATGGCGCAATTGTCGCCACGAGATGCGGAGTTAGTCGCAACCGCGAAGGCATTATTCAATTGGCATGATAGCCATGGCTACTGCGCCAAATGTGGCGGCAAAAGTGCGATGACCATGGCGGGGTGGCAACGCAATTGTACGCTCTGCGATAGCTCGCATTTTCCGCGCACCGATCCTGTCGTGATCATGCTCATCACGCATGGCAATCAGTTGCTTTTGGGTCGCAGTCCGGGGTGGCCGGAGGGAATGTATTCGACGCTCGCGGGATTTGTGGAGCCCGGTGAAACGTTGGAAGCGGCGGTACGGCGCGAAGTTTTTGAGGAATCCGGCATTGAGGTCGGTGCCGTGACCTATTTGGCCAGCCAGCCGTGGGCTTTCCCGTCGTCCCTGATGTTTGGGTGCCATGGCGAAGCCTTGAACACAGATATTACGATTGATCCCGTTGAAATCGAAGATGCGTTTTGGATAAGTCGCGAGGATCTTATGCAGGTGATGGCCGGTGAGCATCCGAAAATTAGGGCCGCAAGACGTGGCTCGATCGCACAATTTTTAATGACAAACTGGCTTGCAGATCGACTCAATTGAGGCAAGAAGGTACCATCCAAGGAAAGCGGACCCATGATATTTGTATCCACCGAAGACATCGAAGCGCCTATCGAGGTCGTGTATCGTGCGGTTTCCGACTTCGATAGCTTTGAGCGATCCGCTTTGCGCCGTGGGCTAGAAGTGAAACCTTTAGACGAAAACGCTCTCGACGGCGCAGTCCAAGGGTGGAACGTTGTCTTTCAATATCGTGGTAAAAAGCGCGAGTCTGTCGCCCGCTTGATTGATGTTGTTCCGGACCAAGGTTTTACCATCAACGGTGGAACGGGCGGACTTCACGGGGCGATGGTTGTCGACTTGGTTGCGCTCTCAAAAATGCACACCCGTCTAAAAGTGACGGTGGAATTGAGTGCGAAAACATTGTCGAGTCGCCTGCTCCTGCAATCGATGAAATTGGCAAAAACGAAACTTAGGCAGCGATTCGAAAAGCGTGTGAGCACTATGGCCCAAGACATTGAAGACAGATTTAAGCCGGGGACCAAAACCTAAATTCGGCAATAGCTGTTCGTATTAAGGTTTGTGACGCCGTGGATCGGCCGGATAAACACCCAAAATATCGAGGTGATCCGTGAAGTATTCGAGCTCTTCCAGCGCGAGTTGTACGCTTCTATCGTCGGGATGGCCTTCAATTTCGGCATAGAATTGTGTCGCCGTGAAGTGGCCGCCTACCATATAACTCTCAAGTTTCGTCATGTTGACGCCATTGGTCGCAAATCCGCCCATTGCTTTGTACAGCGCCGCGGGGATATTGCGAACTCGGAAAACCAAACTTGTAATCATTCCGTCTTCGCCACGGCGCGAGAGATCAGGGGTGCCCGACATCACAAGAAACCGCGTGGTGTTGTTGCCTTGGTCTTCGATATGACGCGCGACAACTTCAAGGCCATAGATTTCGCCGGCCAATTCGCTGGCAAGGGCCGCTTCGCTTGGGTCGCCAAGGGCCGCCACGTCGCGGGCGGCCGCGGCATTGTCCGACCAGTTCAGGGTGTCGAGGTTGTTGGCTTGCAAGAACTCGCGGCATTGTCCCAGTAGAATAGACATGCTTCGGGCTCGCTTGATGTCCGCAAGTTTGGTGCCGGGAATCGCCAAAAGATTGATGTGCACCCGCACAAATGCTTCGCCAACGATATGCAAACCACTTGTCGGCAAAAGCGAGTGAACGGGCGCAACGCGGCCATATGTTGAATTCTCAACACCAATCATTCCCAGTTGCGCATCACCACGCCGTACCGCGGCCACCGCCGATTCAAAGGTTTCGCAGGGCAATGGTTCGAAGTCTGGATGCGCTTCACGGCAGGCTTGGTGTGAATACGAGCCTGCTTCACCTTGATATGAGATCATTTTTGGCATTTTTCGGCTCTCCGAGAGTTTTTTTCGCAAAAGGGCGTTTCGTCGCGGTAACTACATCTTGCTCTTTGGTTATGGAAGAGGCTACACATCCTCAACCTTCTACCAAGATGGAACGAGACATGTTCGACACAATGACAATGACTAAAATAGTTGGTGCCTTTTGCGGGGCACTCCTGGTATTTCTTTTTGGCACTTGGGCTGCTGATGTTCTGTATCATACAGGCGGCGGCTCTCATGGTGATGAAGCCGCTGAGCAAGGCTACCTGATCGAGACGGTATCTGCTGAAACCACCGAAGTTGATGAAGAAGAAATTTCCTTCGAAGAACTTCTAGCCGGTGCAGACATCGACAAGGGCTCGAAAGTCTTTGGCAAGTGTAAAGCTTGTCACAAAGTTGAACCTGGGGCGAACGGAGTTGGTCCCACATTGTTCAACGTTGTCGACCGCGATATCGGGTCTGAAGCGGAGTTTAGCTATTCTGATGTGATCGCAGCTATGGACGGAAACTGGGATGGCGAGAACCTCAACGGTTTCCTTGAAAACCCAAAATCTTTCGCTCCAGGTACAAAAATGGGCTTCGCTGGATTGAAAAAACCAGAAGATCGCGCCAACGTGATTGCGTATCTTGCAACCATCGGCGGCTAACAGCCTAACAATAATACTG
This sequence comes from Falsihalocynthiibacter sp. CO-5D18, assembly GCF_041205445.1. Classification (NCBI taxonomy): domain Bacteria; kingdom Pseudomonadati; phylum Pseudomonadota; class Alphaproteobacteria; order Rhodobacterales; family Roseobacteraceae; genus Falsihalocynthiibacter; species Falsihalocynthiibacter sp. CO-5D18. The sequence goes on from NZ_JBGFCF010000003.1 coordinate 214,154, forward strand.
TTTTACAGGCCGCACTGCAAAGGTGCGGCCTTTTTTGTGGATTTTTGCCAAAATTCACAGGTGTTCACGGAATCTCAACTTGTATGTTTAACCCTTGGGTAATTAGGCTGGTTTTAATAAAAATGTCTCAATCGCAGAACGCGTCCGGAGGATAACAATGTCTCAGAGTTTTGGTTCCGCCCAAGCTATCGATCAGGCCCATGTCAATTTAAGAAACTCACGGGTCCGCTTCCCGAACCTCGCCATGCTTGGATTGGCGGTTTCAGTTCTATTTTGCAGCACCCTCGCGGGGCGTGCTGAACAAGAAGTGATACAGTCCCATGGGATTTCAACGTTTGGAAATCTGAACTACGACGCGGATTTTGAGAATCTTTCCTATGTGAATCCGGAAGCCCCCAAAGGCGGGGAAATGTCTCTCGCGATCGTCGGATCATTTGATTCGATGAATCCATTTTCGCGCAAGGGTGATCCTGGTGCTTTGGCAACGATCATGTATGAATCCCTCCTTTCAGGCGTTTCTGATCAAATCGGCTCAAGCTATGGCTTGCTCGCCGAAACCATTGAGTATCCGGTGGATAAATCGTGGGTGATTTTCCACATGCGCCCCGAGGCCACGTTTTCTGACGGTTCGCCTGTAACGGCCAAAGACGTTGAATTCACCTACGAGTTGTTTCTGAAAGAGGGGCTGACATCGTATCGCGCGGTACTCTCTCAGCAGGTTGAGAGCGCGGAAATCATTGACGACCACACAATTAAATTCAATTTCAAGCCGGACGCCGTGAAGCGCGAAATCATTCAGGCCGTCGGTGGTTTGCCGATTTTTCAGAGCAGCTGGTTTGCAGAAACGGGCGCTATACTGGATGAAACGCGCCTCGCCACAGCGCTTGGATCGGGGCCTTACATGCGTGGTGAGACCGAAGTCGGCCGCCGCTTGACCTTCGTCCGCAACCCAGAATATTGGGGTCGCGATTTGCCGATCAACATCGGGCGCTCCAACTTTGATTCAATCCGCATAGAGTATTTTGGCGATGATACTGCGGCCTTTGAAGCCCTCAAATCTGGCGTTGTCCATTTTCGGGTTGAAAACTCGTCCAAAACTTGGGCGACGGGATACAACTTTCCAGCCATTGAAGATGGGACCGTCATTCAGGAAACCGTGTTTGACGGCACGATTGCTTCTGGGCAAGCGTTTGTTTTCAATCAACGCGGTGAGCACGCCGAGCGTTTTGGCGACATTCGTGTTCGCGAGGCCTTGGCTCTAATGTTCAATTTTGAATGGTCAAATGAAACCCTGTTTTATGGCCTGTATGAACGGGTGGATTCGTTGTGGGAAAACTCCGATTTAGAAGCGACAGGATTGCCCGAAGGCGAAGAATTGGTCTTGCTGGAAAGTATCCGAGACAAATTGCGGCCCGAAATCTTTACAGAGCCTGCTGTCATGGCGCCGGTGTCGGGGCAGCGTCGTTTGGATCGCAAAAACCTGCGCAAGGCCTCCGGACTTTTGGATGATGCTGGCTGGATTGTTGGCGATGATGGTTTGCGGCGCAACGCCGCGGGTAAAACGCTTGATGTCGAATTCCTTGAGCGTTCGCCAGCTTTTGACCGCGTGATTTCACCCTATGTCGAGAATTTGCTTGCCCTTGGGGTGAACGCCAAACTGAACCGCGTTGATCCTGCGCAATTTAGTGAGCGTCGTCAAAGTTTCGACTATGACGTGATTACGGCGCACGAAGGGGGCGGGAATGAACCGGGTGATGAGTTGCTACAGCAATTTGGTAGCGAAACAGCGCTAGAAAGCATTTTCAACCCCGCAGGGATCAGCAGCCCTGCCATCGACGCCCTTATTGACGTCATTCGCAACGCCGAAACCCTTGAAGAGCTGCACGTGGCGACACGCGCATTGGATCGCGTATTGCGGGCCGAAAAATACTTGGTTCCACAATGGTATAAGGATGTTCACACGTTTGCGTATTTCGATTTTTACCGCCATCCAGAGGAAATCGCCCCGTTTGATTCGGGGTATCTAGATTACTGGTGGGTGGACGCAGAAAGATATGACGCGCTCAAAGCATCTGGCGCAATTAAGTAGAGCTGGGAGCAAGTCATGGGTGCGTATATTCTTCGTCGGCTATTGCTGATCATTCCAACATTGTTCGGCATTATGGTCGTGAATTTCACGCTGACGCAATTCGTACCCGGCGGGCCGATTGAACAAATCCTTGCGGAGCTTGAGGGCGAAGGGGATGTGTTTAAGTCTATCTCCGGCTCTGGTGGTGATGCTGGAATATCGGATTCCTCGCTTGATGTTGGTAGCAAATATATCGGCGCCCGTGGCCTTCCCCCCGAAGCGATTGCGGAGTTGGAGCGCCAGTTTGGGTTTGATAAACCACCGCTTGAGCGTTTCTTCACCATGATGTGGAATTATATCCGGCTTGATTTTGGCGAAAGCTATAACCACGATCAAAAAGTGCTGGATTTAGTGTGGGAAAAACTACCGGTTTCGATTTCACTTGGGCTTTGGTCGACGCTCATTGCCTATGCAATCTCGATTCCGCTGGGCATCAAAAAGGCCGTTTCCGACGGAAGCCGTTTTGATACCTTCACCAGCGGCATTATCATTGTTGCCTATGCATTGCCCGGTTTCTTGATCGCCATCCTGCTGATCGTGCTTTTTGCGGGGGGCTCTTATTGGCAGATTTTCCCGCTTCGCGGTCTGACTTCGGACAATTTCGACAGTTTAAGTCTGGGCGGCAAAGTCCTTGATTATTTCTGGCACATCGCGTTACCAACGATTGCCATGTCTATTGCATCCTTTGCTGGCCTGACGCTTCTGACAAAAAACAGTTTTCTTGACGAGGTGCGCAAACAATACGTCGTGACTGCGCGCGCAAAAGGCTTGTCGGAGTCGCGCGTTTTGTATGGGCATATTTTCCGCAATGCGATGCTCATCGTGATCTCCGGATTTCCCGCGCTTTTCCTCTCGGTTTTTCTAACGGGGTCGGTGATTATCGAAACGATTTTCTCGCTCGACGGATTAGGCCGTTTAGGGTTTGAAGCCGCCGTAAAACGCGACTTTGCCCTCGTGTTCGGAACGTTGTTTTTCTTTGGGTTGATCGGGCTGATTATCGGGATTATTTCGGATTTAATGTATGTGTACGTGGACCCAAGGATCGATTTTGAAAGTAGGGGAGACTAAAGATGAAGCTCTCACCGCTGAACCAACGCCGCTGGTCAAACTTCCGCAAAAATCGCCGCGCGTTCTATTCGTTGATTATTTTCGCCGTGCTTTTTGGACTGTCCTTGTTCGCAGAATTTATCGCGAATGATAAGCCAATTTTGGTCAAGTATCGGGGTGAGTTTTACGTCCCAATATTCAACGTTTACTCGGAAGAGACATTCGGAGGGGACTTACCCGTCGCCGCCGATTACGCTTGGGTTAGTCAGGAATGTCTAATCAAGACAGGCGGCAATCTCGACTGTTATGATACGCCTGAAGAAACAATGTTAGACGCGGAAGACGGCGAAATTGCGGGTGAAAAGATCGACAGGGGCTGGATGATTTGGCCTCTCATTCCAAACAATTACCGCAACCAAGTGAATCGCCCCGGTGCCGCTCCTTCGCCGCCTGATCGCTACAATTGGCTCGGTACCGATGACACGAAACGCGATGTTTTGGCGCGGGTGATTTACGGGTTCCGCCTGTCGATCCTCTTTACCCTTGTCGTTACGGGCATTTCTTCGGTTCTTGGGATCGTCGCGGGTGCAGTACAGGGGTATTTTGGCGGACGCGTTGACCTCATTTTTCAAAGGCTCCTTGAGATTTGGGGCTCAACCCCAAGCCTCTACGTCATCATCATCCTGTTCGCCGTTTTAGGGCGAAGTTTTTGGCTCTTGGTCTTTGTGATGATCCTCTTTGGCTGGCCGGCCCTTGTGGGCGTTGTTCGAGCCGAATTCTTGCGGGCACGCAACTTTGAATACGTGCGCGCGGCGCGGGCTTTGGGCGTTTCCAATCGCGTGATTATGTTCCGCCATATGCTGCCGAACGCTATGGTTGCAACCCTGACGTTAATGCCTTTCATCATTACCGGCACAATCGGAAGCCTCGCGGGCCTCGATTTCCTCGGATATGGATTGCCGTCTTCGTCGCCGTCCCTCGGCGAGTTGACTCAGCAAGCCAAGCAAAACCTTCAAGCTCCGTGGCTGGCCTTCTCGGCGTTTTTCACCTTCACTATCATGCTGTCACTCCTCGTGTTTATTTTCGAGGGTATCCGCGACGCATTTGACCCCCGAAAGGTGTTCCAATGAAGACCGCACTTCAAGTCCGCAACCTCCACATCGGCTTCATGCAGGACGGCGTTTTAAATGAGGCCGTCAAAGGGGTTTCCTTTGAGGTCGGTGAAGGCGAAACCGTCGCGTTGGTTGGGGAATCTGGATCGGGAAAGTCGATCACTGCGTTGTCTACTGTGTCGCTTCTGCCAGAAAGTGCTCGGATTTCAGGCTCCGTTATCTATCAAGGGACGGAAATGATCGGCGCCCCCGATAAAGATCTGCGACGTGTGCGGGGAAATGATATTAGCTTTATTTTCCAAGAGCCTATGACTTCGCTTAATCCTCTACATACCATCGAAAAACAGTTGGTTGAGGGCATCGCCTTGCATCAGGGACTGACGGGAAAGGCTGCGCGAGATCGCGTTGTTGAACTGTTGGAAAAGGTTGGAATCCCAGACCCGCGCGGTCGACTTGATGCGTACCCCCACCAACTTTCTGGTGGCCAACGGCAGCGTGTGATGATCGCAATGGCCCTCGCGAACGGACCGGAGCTTCTGATTGCGGATGAGCCAACAACGGCTTTGGATGTGACCATTCAAGCACAAATCCTTGAGCTTTTATCGGAGCTTAAAAAGAGTGAGAACATGAGCCTTTTGTTCATCACCCACGATCTGGGGATTGTGCGCAAAATCGCGGATCGGGTAGTGGTGATGCGCAATGGCGAGGTCGTAGAGACGGGGCCAACAGCCGAGATATTTGACGCACCCAAGCATCCCTACACAAAACAATTGCTCGATGCGGAGCCCGCGGGGCGGCCAGAACCTGTACCTTCGGATGCTAAGCCATTGATTAAAACCACGGACTTGCGGATTTGGTTCCCGATTCACAAAGGGTTCCTCAAGCGCACTGTTGGGCACATCAAAGCTGTCAATCAGGCGAGCCTTTCGGTGCGTTCGGGGGAAACCCTCGGGATCGTTGGCGAGTCGGGGTCGGGTAAAACGACCCTCGCGCTCGCTATCATGCGGCTCATTCAATCACAGGGTCAAATTGAGTTTGATGGGCGGGCGATTGACTCCCTTAAAAATCGCGACATGACTCCGTTGCGCCGCGATATGCAGATTGTGTTTCAGGACCCGTTCGGCTCCCTATCACCACGCATGACCGCAGGTCAGATTATTGCCGAAGGTTTGGCGATCCACGACGTGGCGCAAGGCCGCGCGCCCTTGGATTTGGTCAAAGAAATGATGCTGGAAACGGGGCTCGATCCGGCCACCATTGATCGCTATCCGCACGAGTTCTCGGGTGGGCAACGCCAACGTATTGCCATCGCGCGTGCGATGATTTTGCGACCAAAACTTGTGGTGCTCGATGAGCCAACTTCGGCCTTAGACCGGACTGTTCAGCAGCAAATCATTGCGCTTCTGCGAGATCTTCAGAAGAAATATCAACTGGGATATTTGTTCATCAGCCATGACCTTAAAGTTGTTCGCACCCTCAGTCATAAAGTGATTGTTATGAAAGATGGCGATGTGGTCGAAGCAGGGACGAGCGAACAGATATTCGAAAACCCGACAACGGAATACACCCGCGCTCTTATTGCTGCTGCTCTAGATCTGAACGTAACCTCGGCCTAAACGGCCGAGCTATGGCCTGTTTTAGAGAGGGCGTAGGCGTCAAAGGCGCGTGCGATGACTCGTGTGAGAGGCCGGAATGCAGGCGGTATTTTAAGCACGCCATTCGATAGAGAGACCACGTCGGAAAACTGTGAGGCCACGGGTTCTATTAGGAGCAATATTTCCGCTTTTGGCAGCCCAAATTCCTTGGCAATCTGACCCGTATCTATTTTAAAGTCGCACATCAGAACTTCAATCAACCGACCACGCAGCTTATCGTTGGCAGAAAAACTGTGCCCCTTTTTCGTTGAAAAATTCCCACCACGGATGGCCGCGATATGTTGCGAAGTCGCCGCAGCGTTCTGAGTATATCCCTGAGGAAAGCGGGAGATCGATGATGCCCCAAGCCCGATCAGCACATCCGACGTGTCCTCGGTATACCCTTGAAAATTCCGCCGCAGTCTACCCGCTTTTTGGGCGATACTGAGACCGTCGGAGGGCAGGGCAAAATGGTCGATCCCTACGGCGGTATACCCGTCCCATTCAAACAATTTCCGAGCAACTTCAAATAAGGCCAAACGTTCTTGAGGGGAAGGGAGGGCCTCCTCGGGGATCATATTTTGACGACGCGCCATCCAGGGAACATGGGCGTAGCCATAGAGCGCTACTCGGTCCGGTGAAAGCGAGAGTAACTTTTGCACGCTTTGGGTGATTTTTTCGGGTGTTTGGTGCGGCAAACCATAGAGAATATCGGCATTGAGCGATGCGATGCCGCGTGCGCGGATTGCAGTGATGGCGGATTCTGTGAGCTCGTAGCTTTGCTCACGGCCAATTGTTTTTTGGATTTCGGGGTCGAAGTCCTGAACGCCAATTGAGGCCCGATTCATACCCGCTTTTGCAAGGGCATCTAAACGCGCGTCGTCAATTTCGTTAGGGTCGATTTCAACTGAAAACTCCCCATCCGGCGCGAGGGAGGCGACGCTGTAAATTGCCTCCGCCAGTTCCGTCATCATGTCGGGAGCGAGGAGAGTGGGCGTACCACCGCCCCAGTGAAGCCGCTCGAGGGTAACGCCTTTTGGCAACGTCGCCCGCAGCAATTCGATCTCGGCTTTCAGGACCTCAAGGTAGGCGCGGACCGGCGCATCCGATGTTGTTCCTTGGGTGCGACAGGCGCAAAACCAACACAGGCGTCGGCAAAACGGCACATGCACATAAAGCGAAATCTGCCGCCCTTCCGGGATCGCGGAAATCCAGTTCACGAAAGTCTCGGGCCCAACGTCAGCGGAAAAATGTGGCGAGGTCGGATAACTAGTGTAACGCGGCACGCGCGCGTCGAAAAGTCCGTGACGGGCAAGTTGTATATTTTGTTCCATCCGGATACCCTAATTGTAGTCTCGGCGGCATGGCTTTGACACAAATCAAATCGAGAGACCATAATGAGACCAGCGGACATAAATTTAAGCTTTAGTTCCTGCGGTGACTGCCCAATTCGCGAACGTGCTGTCTGTGCGCGGTGCGAGCCAGACGAGTTGGATGTGCTTGAGAAAATTAAATATTACCGGAGCTATGAGGCGGGTCAGACGGTTGTTTGGGCGGGGGATCGCATGGATTTTGTGGCGTCTGTTGTGTCTGGAATCGCCTGTTTAAGCCAAACTATGGAAGATGGTCGCACGCAGATGGTTGGCCTTTTGCTTCCCTCGGATTTTGTCGGACGTCCCGGGCGCGCGATTGCCGCCTATGAGGTGACAGCGACCACGGATCTTGTAATGTGCTGTTTTCGCAAGAAACCATTCGAAGATTTGGTCGCGTCCACCCCTGCGATTTCCCGCCGTTTGCTGGAAATGACGCTGGATGAATTGGACGCTGCGCGGGAATGGATGCTGCTTTTGGGGCGCAAAACGGCCCGCGAGAAAATCTCGAGTCTCTTTGCCATCATTGGCCAGCGCAGCACGCCGCTTTCGGGCGAGGGCATGCGGACAACCTTGGAGTTTGATTTGCCGCTCACCCGTGAAGCGATGGGTGATTATCTTGGTTTGACGATTGAAACCGTGAGTCGCCAAATTACAGCGCTCAAGAAAAGCGGTGTCATCGAACTCGACGGTAAGCGCCACGTTCGGATTCCGGACTTTCAACGATTGCTAGCGGAAGCCGGAGATGATTCGGATGGAGGAATGCCCTCGTAGGCAAATAGGGCGGAAAAAACTCCCGCCCAAAGCGTTCCTAGTGCGCCATAAATACTGGTACTTCAGTTCGTTCAAGCATGTGACGTGTGGCGCCGCCTAAGATGGCTTCGCGGAAACGTGAATGCCCATAGGCCCCCATGACCAACATATCCGCATCGGTGTCCACGATATGGCGGGTTAAAACATCCGCGACGCGCGGTAGGGATTTTGCGAGCACGGAAATCTCGGCCTTCACGCCATGACGAGCCAGCATTTGCGACAACGGACCACCGGGGTCTGAGCGATTGGCCCCATGGGCTGGCGGGTCAATTATCGTGATATTTACTAAATCCGCAGAGATCATAAGGGGCAGAGCGGCGCGAATTGCGTTCAGGGCTTCTAGGCTCTCATTCCACGCAACCACGATCCGCTTGGGTTTAACAGCCGATTTGGCTTTGTCTGGCACAATAATGGTTGGCGCGTGCCCCTCAAACAAGGCCGCCTCTAGGAGAGCTTCGTCTTGACCGCCGCGGCCTTCACCATAGGGTTTTGGAAGAACAACAATGTCAGAGAAGCGCGCGTGAATTGAGACGAGACGGGCAAGGCTGGGCAAAGCGACGGTGGCTTTGTCGACTGCCCAAGTAAATGGCGACCCTTCTAGAGTTTTGCGCGTCCATGCTTCGCTTTTTTCTGCGTCCTCATGGGCGTGCGCAAAGGCTTCTTGCTGGATCAGTGCATTGGCGCCTGCGTAATAATACCCGACCTGAGTGCGGTCGATCCCAAGGCAAAACGCATCCAAGTGACCGTTTTGCTCGGTTGTCATATTTGCCGCATAGCTAAGAGCGGCAGCGCTGGTTATTGAATCCGTCATAAACGTAAGAATTGACTTATAGGCCATGGAGGGTCTCCCTTTATGTTGTATGTGGATACTAGGAGGATGTGCATTGTTGTTCTTTGACCTCGATCAACCTTTTGATGGCATGAATTGACATGGATCAAAGCGCGGTATTAGTCTGAAAAGTTACCTAAAAAATTATAAGAACGCACTCGCGTGATTAGAATCACGACGGGAATGGACGAAGGGACAAAAAATGTGGGATTATTTTAAGCTGCTCTTGCTTGCATTGGTGGCGGTTTTCGCCGCCATTGCTGCAAATTACGCAAGAGATTTAGCTTATCAGGTGCACGCCTTATTGGTTATGGCTGTGTCTGCTGGGCTTTTTGTTTGGACATTGCGCCAAACAGGGGAGCCCAAAAAGGCAGCTCCAACTGGATATATGGACGATGTCATTCGCGCGGGGGCGGTTGCCACTGTGGCGTGGGGCATTGTTGGGTTTTTAGTAGGGACGTTTATCGCGTTCCAGCTGGCTTTCCCTGTCCTGAACTTTGAGTGGGCCGAAGGGTATGCCAATTTTGGGCGACTTCGTCCTTTGCATACCTCGGCGGTTATTTTTGCCTTTGGTGGTAACGCACTGATCTGTACCAGCTTTTATGTTGTTCAACGTACCTCTGCGGTGCGCCTTTGGGGCGGCAATCTCGCGTGGTTTGTATTCTGGGGTTACAACCTCTTTATCGTTCTTGCTGCGACGGGGTATCTGCTCGGGTCAACACAGTCCAAAGAATACGCCGAACCTGAATGGTACGTCGATATATGGCTAACGATTGTTTGGGTCGCCTATTTACTGGTTTTCATGGGCACCATTATGAAGCGCAAAGAAAAGCACATCTATGTGGCCAACTGGTTCTACCTTTCGTTCATTGTTACCGTGGCGATGCTACATATCGTCAACAACCTCAGCCTTCCGGTGTCGATCTTTGGGTCACGCTCGGTGCAGCTCTTCTCTGGGGTTCAGGATGCGATGACGCAGTGGTGGTACGGCCATAACGCAGTGGGCTTCTTCCTCACGGCGGGTTTCTTGGGAATGATGTACTACTTCGTGCCTAAGCAAGCCGAACGTCCAGTGTATTCCTACAAGCTGTCGATCATCCACTTTTGGGCGCTGATTTTCCTTTATATCTGGGCGGGGCCACACCACCTTCACTATACCGCACTGCCTGACTGGGCGACGACGCTTGGTATGGTGTTCTCGATTATTCTCTGGATGCCAAGCTGGGGTGGGATGATCAACGGTCTGATGACGCTTTCGGGCGCATGGGATAAGTTGCGCACCGATCCGATCATTCGGATGATGGTCGTCTCGATTGGCTTCTATGGTATGTCCACCTTCGAGGGGCCGATGATGTCGATCAAATCGGTCAACTCGCTCAGCCACTATACAGACTGGACCATTGGTCACGTGCACTCTGGTGCGCTTGGTTGGAACGGTATGATCACCTTTGGTGCGATGTATTATCTCTTCCCACGTCTGTGGAACAAAGAGCGCCTTTATTCACTCAAGCTTGTGAATTGGCACTTCTGGCTGGCCACAATCGGTATCGTTTTCTATGCGGCCTCCATGTGGGTCACCGGAATTATGGAAGGTCTGATGTGGCGCGAGGTTGACTCACAAGGGTTCCTTGTTTGGGCATTCGCTGACACGCTTGGCCCGAAATTCCCAATGTTGGTCGTACGCGGTTTGGGCGGAGTTCTGTTCCTCTCTGGCGCATTGATCATGGCGTATAACCTCTGGATGACTGTTGTGCGGGCCCCTGAAAAGGCCCCCGCGATGGTCGCCGCAGAATAAGGAGGGTTCAGATATGGGAATTCTCGACAAACACAAAGTCATTGAGAAAAATGCGACTCTCCTGTTGGTCGGCAGCCTTTTGGTTGTCTCCATCGGGGGGATCGTAGAAATCGCGCCACTGTTTTACATCCAAAATACGATCGAAGACGTTGAGGGCATGCGTCCTTATTCTCCGCTCGAATTGACGGGGCGCGAAATCTATGTGCGCGAAGGGTGTTACGTCTGTCACAGCCAGATGATCCGCCCGATGCGCGACGAGGTCGAGCGTTATGGTCACTATAGTCTGGCGGCCGAAAGCATGTATGACCACCCGTTCCAATGGGGTTCAAAACGCACGGGTCCAGACCTTGCGCGTGTTGGTGGCCGCTATTCGGACGAGTGGCACATCGCGCACCTCAACAATCCACAATCCGTGGTGCCCGAGTCAATCATGCCAAAATACGGCTTCCTTGAGGATAATTTGATCGATGGTAAATACATCGGCGATTTGCTTCAGGCGCATAAAATGGTCGGCGTCCCTTATACGGAAGAAATGTTGGACAACGCCCAAGCTGACTTTATGGCGCAAGCGGATCCAGACAGCGACTATGACGATATGCTCGAACGCTATCCAAAAGCGCAGGTGCGCAACTTCGATGGCCAAGAGGGTATTTCGGAAACCGATGCGCTGGTGGCGTATCTTCAAATGCTCGGGACATTGGTTGATTTTTCAACCTTCACGCCCGACCCAGACCGCTAGGAGGGCGCATCATGTATACATTCTTGCGTCAGCTTGCCGACAGCTGGGTATTGCTCCTTATGTTCGCTTTCTTCTTGGGGGTGTTCCTTTGGGTTTTCCGGCCGGGAAGCAAAAAGATTTATAAAGAGACGGCAAATATCCCATTTGAACATGAAGACCACCCCGCACCCGATGTGGCCCCAAAGGCCTCAAAGGCGCCCAGAGACGAAAGTGAGGAGGCGTAGCCATGTCAAAGAAACCTGTGAAAAAACAAGATCCGGAAACAACAGGCCACAGTTGGGATGGGATTGAAGAATTCAACAATCCTTTGCCGCGTTGGTGGCTCTGGACGCTTTATGCCTGCATCATATGGGGTATTGGCTACTCCATCGCCTATCCCGCGTGGCCCTTGATCAACGGGGCGACACGGGGGGTGCTTGGATACTCAACCCGCGCCGAAGTGGCCGAAGATATTGCGTATTTCAAGGCTGCCAATGCTGATCTGCGCGAAGAGTTGGTGGCTGCGGATTTGAGCGAAGTGGCCAATAATCCCGAACTTCTCCATTTTGCCAATGCAAATGGACGGGCGGTTTTTGCAACGTGGTGTTCGCAATGTCACGGGTCGGGTGCTGCGGGGGCTGTTGGCTTCCCCAACTTGCTCGACAATGACTGGCTTTGGGGGGGCGAGATCGAAGCGATCAATGAAACAATCACCGTCGGTGTTCGCAACGAAACCAACGACGATGCGCGTTACTCAGAGATGCCAGCTTTTGGCGACATTCTTGAAGAAGAAGAAATCGCACAAGTTACGGAATTCGTTCTCTCGCTTTCAGATGATGCCGCCGATCAAACGATGGCGCTCGCTGGGGCGACCATTTTTGCAGATAATTGCGCTGCCTGTCACGGTGACGAGGCTCTAGGTGACAAAAGTCAAGGCGCGCCGAATCTTGCGGATGCAATCTGGCTCTACGGAGGTGATCGCGAAACGATCATGGAAACCGTTACCTACAGCCGCTTTGGCGTGATGCCGGCATGGAATGTACGTTTGAGCGAATCAGATATTCGCGCCGTTGCGATCTATGTCCACGGTCTTGGCGGTGGCGAATAACAAGTTCTGAGGGCGCGAGTCCTTAGTATGGTGCTGACGTCCTGTCCTGTTCGCGCGTTTCTTAGGGCGCAGTACCAAAACAAAGGCGGCAAGCTCCTTCGGGGTCTTGCCGTTTTTGCGTTTTGCACTGCGACCAAGGCGCACAGCCTGCCTGATTTCGAATTGGTCGCAGGGACAATTTCGCGTTTGTGTGAAACTTTGATACACATCAAAGAACCGCGCGGTGATTTCCACCATTAGTGCAGTTCACTATAGGCCCAAGGAGGCGTAAATGAGCGCGTCAGACACACCACCAAAACTCTATGCGGCCCATGAGCCAATTTTTCCACGCCGCGTTTCGGGTGTCTTTCGGAACCTGAAGTGGTGGATTATGGCGGTTACGCTTGGGATTTACTATTTGCTCCCTTGGGTGCGTTGGGACCGCGGAGCGAGTCTTTCTGACCAAGCCGTGCTGATTGATTTGGCCCATCGCCGCTTCTTTTTCTTCTGGATCGAAATCTGGCCGCATGAGTTTTATTTCATCGCGGGTCTGTTGATTATGGCCGGGCTTGGGTTGTTTTTGTTTACGTCCGCGCTGGGCCGTGTCTGGTGTGGATATGCTTGTCCCCAAACGGTTTGGACGGATTTGTTCATTCTGGTGGAACGTTGGATTGACGGTGACCGAAACGCCCGTGTGCGCCTCTGGAATGCTAAGTGGGATGCGCGCAAGGTACGTCTTCGGTTGACGAAATGGGCCGTTTGGCTCCTCATCGCGGTCGCGACAGGGGGCGCTTGGGTCTTCTACTTCACGGATGCACCCACGTTGGCCGTGAATTTATTGCATGGCACCGCGCATCCGATTGCCTATACAACAATCGCTATCCTGACGCTCACGACCTTCGTTTTTGGCGGATTTATGCGTGAACAGATTTGCATTTATATGTGCCCATGGCCACGTATTCAGGCAGCGATGACCGACGAAGACACGCTCATGGTGGCTTATCGTCACTGGCGCGGCGAACCTCGTGGCAAATTGCAAAAAGCTGCGCTCGAACCGGACGTTGATGTGGCGCCGCAGGGCGACTGTATCGACTGTATGGCCTGCGTGAATGTGTGCCCCGTTGGCATCGATATTCGCGACGGACAACAGCTTGAATGTATCACCTGTGCGTTGTGCATTGATGCCTGCGACGAGGTTATGGACCGGATCGGCAAGCCGCGTGGGTTGATCGATTATATGGCCCTCACGGATGAAATCGCAGAAATGGCGGGCAAACCGCCGCGTTCGCTCTGGAAGCATATCCTGCGTCCGCGCACGATCCTTTATTCCGTGCTTTGGTCGCTGGTTGGGTTCGGCCTTATGTTTGCGCTCTTTATTCGCAGTGATATCGATTTCGTGATCTCGCCCGTGCGCAATCCGACGTATGTAACGCTTTCGGACGGTTCTATTCGCAACACATACGAAGTAAGGTTGCGCAATAAACTTGGCGATGAGCGCGGCTTTCAGGTGTCTATCACCTCCGACGCCGACTTAACTGTGCAAGTTGACGATCGCGAAAATAATGTGGTCATGGTGAACCCCGACGAGACCTTCATGCAGCGGGTTCACATCGTCGCCCCATCCGGCTCGGCCGCCGCAAAAACCGATAGCACGCCGGTAAGGATTTGGATTGAAGATACCGAAACACTCGATCGCGCCTACAAGGACACGATTTTTAATGGGAACGGAAAATGAGCAGTAAACCAATCACAGGTCGGCAAGTCTTTTTCTTTGTCTCAGGGGCGTTTGCAATTGTTATCGGGGTGAATCTCACGATGGCCTATTATGCGGTGAGTACCTTCCCGGGGCTTGAGGTGAAAAACTCCTATGTGGCCAGCCAACAGTTCAACGACAAACTCAAGACGCAACTTGCACTTGGATGGACCGTTGTACCGACGTACGCCGATGGCGTTTTGGAGATTGCCATAACGGACGAAGCGGGCACACCCGTTGAGGCACAACAGATCTCGGGCATCTTAGGACGTGCGACCCATGATCGCGCGGATACTCTGCCCAGTTTCACCTATGCCAACGGTGTTTTTAGCACGCCTGCTGAGCTTGATGTCGGCAACTGGAATTTCCGCATGCAGGCCGTTTCTGTGGATGGAACACCGTTTGAACAACGTGTCGTCATCCATGTGAAAACGAAGTAATGAGCTCTATGGCTGCCTGTCCTGCATGTGCGGCGGCGCCAGCGGCCGAAGCTCTTGCTGCGCGGGTTCAGGCCGCGACAGGCCAGCATGAACCAATTATGCTCTCGCTTCCGACGGTCCATTGCGCCGCTTGTATTTCGGCTGTTGAGCGGGGACTTTTGGCAACCAAAGGCGTGACAAATGCGCGGGTCAACCTGACGCTCAAACGTGTGCGAGTTGAAGCTGAGCCGGAGGTTGATGCCGAGGCGTTGATTTCTGTCTTGGACGGAATCGGCTTTGAAGCGCATGAGCTAGATGCCGATACCATTGCCGCGACGCAAACCGACACGGCGGGCCGCGCACTTTTGATGCGCCTCGCGGTTGCGTTTTTTGCGTCGATGAATGTGATGCTCTTGTCGGTTGCCGTTTGGTCGGGGGCCGAGGGGCCCACGCGCGATATGTTCCACTGGATTTCCGCGGCCATTGCGTTTCCTGCGGTTGGTTTCGCGGCACAGCCTTTCTTTGCGAGTGCCTTTTCGGCGCTGTCAAAGGGGCGGATGAATATGGATGTGCCGATTGCCCTCGCTATTGCGCTGGCGCTAGGCACATCCCTGTATGAGACGATGCATTCGGGGGAATACGCCTATTTTGACGCGGCCCTCACGCTAACCTGCTTCCTACTCGCGGGACGTTACCTTGACCACCGCACACGTGCGGTGGCGCGCTCGGCGGCCGAAGAGCTTGCCGCGCTGGAGGTCCCTCGCGCGATCCGCTTGAGCGATGGAAGCACCGGGGGGCCGACAGAGGAGGTGGTGCCGTTGGCAGCCCTAGCCGTCGGGGATCATGTTTTGGTGCGCCCAGGATCGCGGATGCCGGTGGACGGGGTGATCCTAACGGGCGAAAGCGAGATTGATCGCTCGCTTCTGACGGGGGAAACTTTGCCGATATTTGCCGCCCCCGGGTATCAGATTAGTGCGGGCGAAGTGAACCTCACAGGGCCGTTAGTCATTCGGGCCACGGCCATTGGCCGCGATAGTTCGCTCCATCAAATGGCCGACCTTGTGGCCATCGCCGAAAGTGGTCGTAGTCGCTATACATCCCTCGCCGATCAGGCGGCCAAGCTCTATGCGCCTGGTGTGCATATCCTTGCATTGGCCTCTTTTATCGGCTGGTATTTCTTTACACGCGACATGCGCCAAGCGATCAATGTGGCTGCTGCCGTTTTGATTATCACATGCCCCTGCGCCCTTGGACTCGCGGTCCCTGCGGTCACAACGGCAGCCTCGGGGCGGCTTTTTAAGCGCGGAATGCTCATCAAGCACGAGACCGCCCTAGAACGCCTCGCTCAAGTGGATTGCGTTGTCTTTGACAAAACAGGCACGCTAACGACAGGCACCCCGATTTTGGCGAGCACTGAACACTCGGAGTTGGATTTGGAGATTGCCGGCGCCCTCGCGAAGGGATCAAGCCATCCCCTCGCACGGGCCTTGGCGCAGATGGGAGCGGGATCGGATGTTCCAAACGCGCAGCTTGTCATAGATATTGTCGAAAAGCCGGGTTATGGGCTTGAGGGGATGTGGAACGACTTGCCGGTTCGTCTTGGGCGCGGCGATTGGCTCGGGGCTGATACGTCGGGGGCCACTGGCCCATCTACTTACCTCAAAGTTGGCGCTTCTGCCGCAGTGTCGTTTGGTTTCGAAGATACCCTTCGAATGGGTGCTGAAGAAGCTGTGCGGGAGCTTTTATCGAGGGGAATCGAAGTTCATCTTCTGTCGGGGGACACCGAAGCCTCTGTGCGCACGCTCGCGCAAACGCTGAACATTCCGACCTATAGTGCAGGGGTGCTGCCTGCGCAAAAAGCGGATTACGTGAACGCACTGTCCGAATCCCATCACGTTTTGATGGTCGGAGATGGCCTCAATGACACGGCCGCGCTTGCCGCCGCTCATGTGTCGATGTCGCCCGCGACCGCCCTTGATGCCGCGCGTGTTGCGTCGGATGTTGTGCTGCTGGGGAATGATCTTTCCGTGCTTCCTGACGCGCTTAAAACAGCCCAAAACGCGACCAAACGCATTCGCGAAAACTTCCGCATTGCGACACTGTATAATGTGATCGCCGTGCCGATCGCCGTTGCAGGATTGGCGACCCCCCTTGCTGCAGCCCTCGCCATGTCGGCAAGTTCGATTACCGTATCCCTCAACGCATTGCGCCTAAGGTAAAACATGCAGATTATCGCCTACCTCATCCCGATTTCGCTTGGCCTTGGAGCCTTGGGTCTGGGTGCGTTTTTTTGGGCGCTGCGGCGGGGGCAATTTGAAGACCCTAAAGGTGACAGCGCACGGATATTAAGCGACGATTGGGACGATGAACCTCGCCCCTAAGATGCCGGTGTAATGACTTCACAGGGGGTGCTACGGGCGGATAAGCGGCGGCAGGCGAGTTCTGCGGCATCCTTAGACATTCCCGTGAAATTTGCTTTGAAACCTTGGCTGGAACTCTGCGCCTTACGCACGGTGCCATCTAAAGTCGCCATTTCGCGGAGTGCAGTCTTGAGCAACGCACGCTCCGCTTGGTAGCGGGTATTGAATGTCCCAACCGTGACACCCCAGTATCGGTCTGTGGAATTTGAAACACGTGTCACCACGATGGGAGTTTCTTGCGCGATGTGGACTTCTGGCGTTACTGCGGCCAAAACGATGGTCTCGGAAGGCGTGTCAAAAGCTTCTGGTCGCGCTTGCGGTGCACGCGAAACTTCATCAAACTTTACGTCTTGTGCCTCACGTAACGCATCTTCAATCGTGTCTTGGAGAGAGGCCGCAATTGCATCCATTGGCACTTGCTCGGTCATGACAACCGTCGGACGCGGTATGGGGCGTAGGCTTGTGTTTACGGCGGTCACTATGCGGATTGTTTTGGAACCAGTGTTTGTTGCTGCGGCCATGGCGGCACCACTGCCGTCATTGCCAACATATGCTGGGCGTTTTGGCTTACGTATAGAGGCTGTCTTGGGGGCGCGTCGAAAGCCTAGGTCCATGAGTTCCGCAACTTTTGCGTTGCGAGATGCCGTGGAGCGCCCGCCGAAAACAGTGGTAATAATGCGAACGTTACCACGTTCAGCAGAGGCGACCAAATTGAAACCGGCCGCGTTCGTGTACCCCGTTTTGATTCCGTCGGCCCCTTTGTAGGCTTTCAAAAAGCGGCGGTTTGTATGGTTGACGGTTGCAACACCCGCATCCGCCGAAATACGCGAAAATAGGTTGTAATATGCTGGATAGTCGTAAAAGACGTGCCGCCCAAGCTTGGACATATCGCTGGCTGTCGAAAGATGTCCAGATTCGGTGAGGCCATGTGCGTTTTTAAAGGTTGTTTTGGTCATCCCCATGGCTTTTGCTGTGCGGTTCATCCTGCGGGCAAAGGCGGCTTCACTTCCTGAAATGGCTTCGCCAAGGGCCGTTGCGGCATCGTTGGCTGATTTGACCGCCGCGGCTCGAATCAGATATCTAAGTTCAATACGTTGCCCTGATTTTAAGCCGAGCTTTGATGGCTGTTCACTTGCCGCTTTCTTTGAGATCAAAACTTTGGTGTCGAGGGAAATTTCGCCGTTCTCTACCGCCTCAAACACCACGTATAGGGTCATCATTTTTGTCAAAGAAGCGGGATGTAGTCGCGTATCAGCATTGCTGGAATGCAGGACTTCACCCGTTCGCGCATCCATCACATATGCGGCATAAGGGGCTGCACGCGCCATGGTCGCACCAAACATGGTGGCGCAAATAAACGCGATCAGAATCGATCTATATTGGACGTACCGCCCTAGACGTGTTTTCACGTCGCCCGCCTTTTTATAACTGCCTCGTGCCGTCGATTTTCCGACTGACATTGTTTTGTTACAGGAACGTTAGCACAGCCGATTCATTCAGAAAACACCCAATTTTGGGAAAAAGTCGTTAAGTTTGAAAGTGTTGCATTCAATATTTTGTACCTACGTCGGCGACTTCCTCTACATGTAGGAGTTGGTACGTCTGGTTAGGAATTGTTGAACGCGCTCAATGCAGCGCCAAGATGTGACAAGTCGGGGATTTCAGCCAGTCGCTCACTGGCCACGGGCATGGTGGCGTGCTCTAATTCCCAAGTCATTCCGTGCGGTACATACACGGCACGCGCCCCTGTGGCGAGGACGGGTATAATATCGGACTTTAGGGAGTTTCCGACCATCAACACTTCATTTGGATTAAGATTGTGTCGCGCGAAAACACCACGGTAAGAGGTTTCATTTTTGTCTGATAGAACTTCCACTCCATCAAAAAACTCTC
Source organism: Falsihalocynthiibacter sp. CO-5D18 (assembly GCF_041205445.1). Taxonomy (NCBI): domain Bacteria; kingdom Pseudomonadati; phylum Pseudomonadota; class Alphaproteobacteria; order Rhodobacterales; family Roseobacteraceae; genus Falsihalocynthiibacter; species Falsihalocynthiibacter sp. CO-5D18. Next base: position 233,172 of record NZ_JBGFCF010000003.1, read on the forward strand.
CCAAACCGGATTGGGCCAATTTACGTTCCTGATCCAGAAGGTCTCCTTTGGTAATCAGAAGAATTTTGTGATCCGGCGCCAGCATCTCGAGTGTGGATTCGACATGGGGCAACAAGTGAATGGGGTGCTTAAGCATGTCCTGACCAGCGTCTAACAATTCTTGAATAACAGTTGCTGAAACCCGCGCGTCGGTCACTTCAATGGCGGTTTCAATCATCGAAAGGATAAACCCTTTCACCCCAAATCCATAATGGCCAAGATTGCGGCGTTCCGCTGCAAGAAGGCGCTCTGCGAGGTGATCCGCCTGTGTGAAATCTTGCAACAATACGGCGAATTTGTCTTGAGTTAGGCGAAAAAAGGCCTCGTTTTGCCAAAGCGTGTCATCCGCATCAAACCCAATTGTTGATATTTTTCGCATAAATCTCTCCACCTAACCCTTCGCCCCCCCTTACATAAGCTCCAACGAACTTATATGTTCCTGTCACAAAAGAAGTGGATACTTGTGTGACGTCAATCGAAAATACCTCCCCCGCTAGGATGTCTGACAAAGATGATCCGCCAGACAACGAAGCGGGTGTTATCACAAAAACCGTCACCAAGACGGCGAAGCCTCCTATGTATAAGGTGTTGATCCTTAACGATGACTATACGCCCATGGAGTTCGTAATTTTTGTATTGGAGCGGTTTTTTGGCGTGTCGCATCAACAGGCGTTTGATCTGATGCTGACGGTCCATAAAAAGGGCATTGCCGTTGTCGGTGTTTTCTCGCATGAAGTGGCGGAAACAAAAGTGTCTCAGGTCATGGATGCCGCACGTCAAAAGCAACACCCGTTGCAGTGCACGATGGAAAAGGAATAGGGCCGCGGCCCGAATTATGCAAAATCTTCGCCTCTCTCTTGCGCTTTCTGGTGCCGCTCTTACCCTTCCCGAAGACGGTAGAATTCTTGTTCTCAACGCGGGCCCCGACAGTGATCTTTCCGCGCTGCCCCGTGAACGTGTTATTGCGGTCCAAGGGTTTAAACCCGATTTTGATGCGCTTGCAAACGCGGGCTTCACAGTCCTAACAGAAGCAGAGGGCACATTCTCGATGGCGGTTGTTTTCTTGCCGCGCGCGAAAGCCGAGGCACGAGACGCAATTGCTATGGCAAATGCGTTTTGTCCGGATGGGATTGTTGTGGTTGATGGCCAGAAAACCGACGGCATCGACGGCATGTTTAAAGCGTGTCGCCAAAGGGCCGATTGCTCTGCTGCTATCTCAAAATCGCATGGAAAAATCTTCTGGTTCCCAGCAGGAACTAGTTTTGAAGATTGGGCTGCCCCAAAAGAGGCGCAACTTGCCGCTCCAGGGTTTGTGACGCGCCCGGGTGTATTCTCGGCGGATGGCATTGATCCTGGGTCCGCGATTTTGGCCGCAGCACTTCCGCCGAAACTCGGTGAAGTCGTGGGTGATTTCGGAGCCGGTTGGGGCTGGCTAACGGGTGAAATCCTCAAGCGCGAAACTGTAAAAACCGTGCATCTGGTTGAAGCGGATTTTGCCGCAATTACGTGTGCACGTGAGAATATTACCGACCCCCGCGCGGAATTTCATTGGGCGGACGTGACGCGCTATAAGGCGTTGCCCGCATTTGACTCGATTGTGATGAACCCCCCGTTTCATACCTCGCGGGTCGGCGACCCCAATATCGGGAAGGCGTTCCTATCGGCGGCTGGCCGCTTCTTAAAGCCGCGTGGTGATCTCTGGGTCGTCGCGAACCGGCATTTGCCCTATGAAGCACATTTAAAAGAGGTCTTTCGTGTTGTGACTGAAGTTTCTGGGGACAATAAATTTAAAGTGTTCCACGCAACGCAACCGGTACAAAAAACTCGCGCGCCTTCGTGATCTAAACTTCCGTTTGGCGATAAAAATGAGGTTAGGGAATGTCTTTTTCGATATCAGGCAAGACGGCGATCATCACTGGGGCAGCAAACGGGGTCGGATTGGCAATCGGGCGCCATTTCGTGGCAAAAGGCGCCAATGTCATGTTTGCAGACATGGACGAAAAACGCCTGCAAAATGAACTAGATGGCCCCCTTGATGACGGTCCCGTGCGTTACTTCGCAGGGGATTTGCGCAAACGCCTCACAATTGCCAACCTTCTTTCCGCGACGATATCCGCCTTTGATCGCGTCGATATCCTTGTGAATTGCAGCCGGCAAGTTGTTGTCTCCGATCCGCTCAACCCTCTCTCGGATGGGGTGAGCAAGCTGCTTGATCAGAACCTGATGACGCCTTTGCGGGTAAGCCAAGCGGTCGCCAAACGGATGATCAAACAGGCCGAGGACGACGGCCAAAGCGAGGGATGCATCGGGTCGATTGTGAACCTATCGTCCATTGCGGCACAACGCTCCAACCCCAATTTAATGGCGCTTTCTGTGAGCACAGCAGCCTTGGATCAAATGACCCGATCCTTTGCCGTTGCAATGGCCCCGAGCCGTATTCGCGTGAACTCGGTGGCTTTTGGGAGCGTAATGAGCGCGAGTTTGAAGCATGCCCTCAAAGAGGATGCGAGTTTACGCGAAAACATCACGCGCCATACGCCTCTGGGGCGGATCGCAAGTGCAAGTGAAGTTGCCGAGTCCGTGCAGTTTTTAGCCAGTGATGCGAGTGGCTTTATGACCGGTCAGATCGTGACAATCGATGGTGGACGTACGTTGCTCGACCCCGTCGCGGCGCTCGCTCACTAGAAAGACTTAAAATGACAGATAAGATGGACACCCAGAAGGCTCAAGCTTCGAACTGGTTTGGGACGTTGCGAAACGAGATTTGTGCCGCTTTTGAAGCGCTCGAAGATAGCCAAACTGAAGGGCCCACTTCGCCGTTTCCCGCAGGTCGGTTTGAGTTGCGCGAGACTTCACGCACGTCCGCAGATGGCAGTGATGCGGGTGGTGGACTGATGAGTGTGATGCGCGGTGGCCGCGTATTTGAAAAAGTGGGTGTCAATATTTCAACGGTTTACGGCGAGCTTGGCGAGGGTGCCCAAAGGGCGATGGCCGCGCGTAAGGGGCTTGCTGGAATGGCAGATGACCCACGGTTTTGGGCCTCTGGAATAAGCCTTGTTGCGCATATGCAAAACCCACACGCGCCAGCCGTTCATATGAATACCCGCATGTTCTGGACGCCACACGGCTGGTGGTTTGGCGGCGGTTCCGACCTCAACCCTTGCCTTGAATACGAACAGGACACGGCCGATTTTCACGCGGTGCAAAAAACACATTGCGATCGCCACGACGCGCAATACTACCCGAAATTCAAAGAGTGGGCTGACGAGTATTTCTATATTCCACACCGCAAGCGCGCGCGTGGCGTGGGTGGCATTTTCCTTGATGATCACAACACGGGTGACTGGGCCGTTGATTTTGCCTTCATTCAGGATGTTGGACGCGCATTCCTAGCGGCTTTCCTTCCGATCACCGAACGGCGTCGCAATACGCCATGGTCGGAAGCCGACAAAGACGCGCAGCTCGTACATCGCGGCCTCTATGCGGAATATAATTTAGTTTATGATCGCGGAACGAAATTCGGCCTCGAGAGTGGTCATGATCCCGAGGCCGTGTTGATGAGTCTTCCACCGCTGGCGAAATGGATTTAGCCGCGTAGGGCTTTGAGCATAACGTCCACATTTGCGGGGTCCGCATCGGGCGTGATGCCATGACCGAGGTTGAAGATATGGGGCCCGTTGGACAGGGCTTCCTTGATCCGCTTAGTTTCTGAAATCAAGCGATCCCCGCCTTCAACCATGAGTTTTGGATCAAGGTTGCCTTGAACGCACCCATCTTTTTGCAATTCTTTCGCGGCCCAAGCAAGGTCAACTTTGGTGTCGATTGCAAGGCAGTCCGCGCCCGTCGCTTTGGCGAATCCCACGTAGGCGTCGCCCGCTTCCCGTGGGAAGGCAATGACGGGGATGTGTGGAAAGCGTGCCTTGAGTTGCGAAATAATGCGTTTGGTTGGTGCGAGGGCGAAATCATTGAAGTCGGCCCCTTTGAGCGAACCGGCCCAGCTGTCGAACAGTTTGACGACTTCGGCGCCCGCTTCGATTTGGGCCGAAAGGTAGGAAATCGTGCCTTCAGTGATGAGGTCGATCAGGTTTTGAAAAGTCTCACGATCGGTAGATTTTAGCGCGTGTGCGGGGCCTTGATCGGGGGTGCCGCGCCCTGCGATCATATAGGTCGCGACGGTCCAAGGGGCTCCGGCGAAACCAATGAGGGCGGTCTCTTTGGGAAGTTCGGATTTGAGGATTTTCAACGTTTCATAGATTGGGTTGAGCGTCTCGTGAATGCCATCAATACCGGTCAACTTATTGAAGTCGCTTGCGGATGTGACCGTTGAAAGGCGCGGTCCTTCGCCCGTAACGAACCAAACATCTGCGCCTAAGGCTTGCGGCAATAACAGGATATCAGCAAAAACGATGGCGGCATCAAAGCCATAGCGACGGATGGGCTGTAGGGTAACTTCCGCGGCTAGTTCTGGATTGTAACAGAGCGACAAAAAGTCTCCTGCTTGAGCGCGAGTGGCGCGATATTCAGGCAAATATCGCCCCGCCTGACGCATCATCCAAACGGGGGGCACATCGAGTGTTTCACCCGCTAATGCGCGCAATAGTTTTTTCTGTTCAGCCATTTCGTGCCCCTATAGATTTTCACGCAACACTTTTCGTGTCGTGGCCGCGTTGTCAAGGTAGAGAGGCCAACTGACGCATTGTCAGGCGCATTTGCCGCGCGTAAACACGGGGCATGAAAACAACTTTACCCACTCCCGACGCACCGCTGAATATCGGCACCCGTGGCTCTCCGCTTGCACTTGCTCAAGCCTATGAAACGCGGGCGCGTTTGATGGCAGCATTTGATTTGCCTGAGGCGGCATTTAATATTGTGGCCATCAAAACCACCGGCGACCGTGTGCAGGATCGCGCTTTGCGGGAAATTGGCGGTAAGGGCCTGTTTACCAAGGAAATTGAAGAGGCCTTGCTCGACAAATCCATCGATATTGCAGTGCATTCCATGAAGGACATGCCCGTGGAGCAGCCCGAAGGGTTGGTTCTTTCGACATATTTACCGCGTGAAGATGTGCGTGACGCGTTTATTTCGCCGACGGTCGCGCGATTGGCCGATTTGCCCCTTGGCGCGGTCGTGGGGACATCGAGTATGCGCCGACATGCACAACTCAAAAAAGTACGGCCTGATTTGGACGTAATCGAATTCCGTGGCAATGTGCAAACGCGGCTGAAAAAGCTTTCCGAAGGGGTGGCCTCCTGTACGTTTTTGGCGATGGCGGGTCTTAATCGGCTGGGTATGACACATGTTGTCGCGAGCGCGATTGAGGTGTCCGAGATGCTTCCGGCCGTGGCGCAAGGTGCGATCGGCATTGAGCAAAGGGCCGACGACGCGCGGTCAAGCGAGATGCTCGCAGCCATTCACGACATCCCGACCGGCCAGCGCTTGGCCGCCGAGCGTGCATTTTTGGCGGCACTCGATGGATCCTGCGAGACTCCGATTGCGGGATTGGCGGAAATCTCCGGTGATACGTTGCGTCTAAGGGGCGAAATTATCCGCCCAGACGGAAGCGAGAGCCTCGCAGATGAAATTTCTGGCCCCATTTCAACCGGTGCCGAAATGGGTTTGACGCTCGCGAACCGTTTACGCGCCCGCGCGCCAGAAGATTTTTTTGACTGGATGCACTAGGGCAAAATTTTCCCAGGGTTCATAATCCCGAGGGGGTCCAGCGCAGATTTAATCGCCCGCATGGTCGTAAGGGCCGTCGCGTCTTTCTTGCGCGCCATTGACCCGAGCTTTGAAACGCCGATCCCATGTTCAGCAGAAAAACTGCCGCGCAAGTCAGAAACCACATCTTCGAGGATTTCAATAATGCGTTCTTCTAGTTCGGGTGACGCAGAGCTTGGCCAAATTGTAGGATGGACGTTTCCGTCGCCGAGATGACTGACATAAAGGGTCGTCGCTGTGGGATCGATGAGCGCTAGTCGGTTTTCAAATTCCAAAATAAAAACTTCGACTTTGTCCAGCGGAACGGAAATATCGCAGTTCACAAACGGCTTTTTGTGAAACGCGAGGTCGGCTGCTTGTTCGCGACGGTGCCACATTTCTATGCGCTGTGTTTCATTCTGTGCAACCGTGGCATCAAGAATTTCGCCAGTCTCAATCATCTTAGCTAGCGCAGTTTCCAGCAGGTCCACAATCGGGATTTCGCCGATTTCATTTGGCACTGTGTCGCGTGGTGCGGTCGCGCCGATTTCGACCAAAATGTTAACGGGGTGGATTTTCTCGAACGGTGCGCGCGCGTTGGGGAAAAGTTTGGCGTGGAGTTCCATATAGCTTGCCGGCATAAATTCAAACGCTTCAACCGCGCCACCAGTGGATATTTGCAGCTTGTTGAGCAAGTCCAACGCGGGAGAAAGGGATGCGAGTGCGACCATTGCTGTGCCATATGCCGCTGGTTTTGGCACGAGTTTCAAAACTGCGGCAGTGATGATTCCAAGCGTCCCTTCGGCTCCAATAAAGAGATCGCGCAAATCATAACCGGCGTTGTCCTTATGAAGCTCTCTCATCAGGTCCATGATTTCACCGGACGGAAGCACCACTTCTAGCCCCAAACACAGCGCACGTGTATTTCCATAGCGCAGTACGTTTGAGCCGCCAGCATTGGTGGCCAAATTTCCGCCAATCATTGCTGACCCACGCGCGCCAAATGTGAGGGGGAAGCTTAAACCGAATTCTGCGGCTGCTGTATGAAGGTTTGAGAGAATGACACCCGCTTCGACAATGGCGATGCGCGCTTCTGGTCGTATTTCGCGTATTGTATTAAGCCGACCAAGAGAGAGTAAGATGGCTCCATCGGCCATAGTTGCGCCAGTAAGTCCGGTGTTTCCACCGATTGGAACGATCGAGATGCGATTCGCAGCTGCCAGTTTGACGATTTCACTGACTTGCTGAGTGTCTAGGGGCCGGACAACAGCGAGCGGATTAGACGTGTATTTTCCCGTCCAATCTGTTGAATAAGCTAAGACGTCTGCTCCTGTCAGAACGTGCTTTTCGCCAAGTAGATTAGAAAGTTCCGCAATAATGTTCATTAAAATTCCCAATTTTGAATGTGATTGTCTCGCAAAATGGCAGGAAGTGCCAGTGAACAATTCGGTATGGAAAGCTTTCCGACGACTGGCATTTTTTTTGAAACACCTGCATAGTCGTTTGATTCAGAAAGTTGTGTCTGTGGGGGAATTCGAGAGTGCCAGAAGTTAAGACGACACGAGTGGCAGATGCCTATTTGCGTTTGAAAGAAGAGATTCTTTCAAACCGGATGCCCTCAGGGTTTCAGGCGCCAGAGCCGGAAATTGCTACGCTCTTGGGGATGAGTCGGACGCCTGTACGCGAAGCCCTGATTAAGCTGGAAGCTGAGGGGTTGGTTGAGTTGATTCCTCGAAGAGGCGCGCGCGTGTTACCTGTTTCGCTAGAAGACATGGCCGAAATTTACGAGATACTTACTGCCCTTGAGCCTGAAGCTGCGGCAGCTTTGGCGCGCCGACGTCCGAGTAAGGAAGAATTAAGTGGCATGGAGCAGGCCACATTGGAGATGGAAAAAGCTTTGACGGCAAATGATCTGGATGCATGGGCCGATGCCGATGATCGCTTCCATCGGTTGCTCCTAGAATTGCACGGGAACAAGCGGTTATTGGCGATGGTTTCGGTTTTGTTCGATCAGGCGCACCGTGCCCGAATGGTGACATTGCGCATGCGAGCGATTCCAGAGGATTCCACGCGCGTTCATCGGGAAATACTGGAAGGGATTGCCGCTGGAGATGAGGCGGGGGTTGCAGAACTCTTTCGCGAGCATCGCAAACGCGCGTCCTCCGAGTTATTGGAAATTCTTAAAAAGTTTCGCCTATCTGTCCTTTAGGCGTGCCAAACATTTTTGACAAAATTGTAAGAAATTTATGGGTTTATCGCTGAGTTTAGGGCGGCTTTCGACGCGTTTAGGATGGCGGGGAGGAAAGGTAGTTCGTTGATGAAACCGTCATTTTGCCCGGCTTTTCCCATCGACTCGAGATTTGCGAGGGTTGTCTGCAGGCGCTGTGCCCCAAAAGTGGACGCAGAGCCAGCTAGACGGTGAACTTGGGGTATCGAGTTTTGGACACGAAGCGGGTCGTTTATGCGAGTGAGCTCGGCGATTGTGGTTTCTGCTTCAACGACAAACCTTTTGAACAGATCGTCAACACGAGTTTGCCCAAGTATTTCGAGGAGTTGCAAGAGGATGTCTTGGTTGACAAGAGCAACGTTGCCGGCTCGGGTTTCGGTGTCACCTTTTACCTTTCTGTGTGGCTCCAAAATCTGTGCAACAGACTTCGCCAAAATCTCGCGAAGTTTGTCGCGGACGACAGGTTTGGCAAGGCAATAGTCCATTCCGGCGGCTTGAAAACGTTTAATATCGTCAGGGAGTGCATGGGCCGTGAGGGCAATAATCGGGACACCGGAATAGTCGGAATTAGACTCTCGAATACGCTCGGTTGCAGAGACACCGTCCAAACGTGGCATGGATATATCCATGAGGACCACGTCAAAAGCGCATTCGATTGCATACTGCGCGCCCTCTTCTCCGTCCTGAGCTTCCGTCACTATATGCCCATCTGCTTCTAGCATTTCGCGTGCTACAAATCGATTTATTTGGTTGTCTTCCACCAATAGTATTTTCAAAGGCTTTTGGAGCAAAATGGGTGGCGAGTCTTCTGCCGCAACTTTTGGCAAATGTACTCCTTGCTCAGGCGCATCCATATGTCTTGCGAACGGAACTCTAAACCAGAACAGACTGCCTTCTCCCTCTTCGCTTTCCACCCCTATTTCTCCGCCCATTGCTTCCACAAGACGCTTCGCAATCGGGAGGCCAAGTCCTGTACCCTCGGCTTCGCGGTCAAAATTGGGGTCGAGCGTCACAAAATCAGTAAAGATTTCGCCAATGCTTTTCTCTGCAATCCCCAATCCCGTGTCTGCTACGCGAAACTCAATTGTTCCAAGGTCGTTTTCGAGGTCTTCGGCTTCAATTAAAATGCTCCCTCGAGATGTGAATTTGTTGGCATTGCTGACGAGGTTCAGAAGTATTTGCCGTACCGCTCCCGGATCACCAACCACGGTTCCCAACTCGAATTCTGAGGTCCCGATTGAGAGATTATTTCCCCGCGAGCTTGCCAGAGAACGCTGACCGTCGCAAACCTCGGTTAAGATGCCGAACAGGTTGAATGGCCGTTTTTCAGATTTTGCATGCCCAGCCTCAATCTTGGAGATATCCAGAACATCGTTCACGTGCTCAAGCAGATGGTTGCCTGATTTCACGGCAATTGTCAGGTACTGGATTTGTTTGGTCGTCAGCGAGGTTCGGGCTAGGAGATCCAAGGTCCCGAGAAGGCCATTTAGGGGCGTGCGCATTTCATGGCTCATAACTGCGAGAAAACGGGATTTAGCTTTTTCCCCTTCGAGAGCTTTGTCACGAGCCTGCATGAGTTCGTTCTCTGCGGCTAATTGAGCCGAGATATCGCGCAAATATGCAATGAAAAGGCGTCCGTCCGGGGAATGCGTCGTTCCGATGGAAAGTTCAACGGGAAATGTTTTTCCATTTTTGCGACGCGCAACAAGTTGAACACGTCCTTCTCCAAATAGGCGATCATCGCCCGTTGCCAAATAGCGACGTATCGAGCGCATGGACGGCTCTACCCGATCTTCGGGGAAAAAAAGATCAATCATATTCCCCCCTAACGCCTGTGCCTTGGTGTGGCCAAATAAGTTCTCAGCAGACTTGTTGAAATCTAATACAATTCCGTGTTCGTTAACGACTAAAATAGCATCGAGGGATGCCGCAGTCGTTGATGTAAGGAGGGCGCTCAGTTCCAAAATTACCTTTCTATTTCGAGCATTTGTTCTTATTCTGAGCGATAGTATGGTTGTGAGTGTTGCGATGAGGGCGGCCATAGCTGCTGCTAAGTAGGTCAGGTTTTGGGATATTTTTGCGGCCGCACTCAATTTATTTTCCAACTCATTATCAAAAAAACGCAGCGTCTCCAAACCCATAAGGCGAATTTCTACTGACATCCGTTGCGCGGTGGATTCAATTTGTTCCGCACGGTCAAAAATCGTCTCCGGCGTGGACAGGGGTATGAATTTAATTTCCTCAATAGTCTTCAAATAGCGTGAAAGCGCGGCCCGAACTTCTGGAATACTGCGAAGTGCCTTAAACTTTGGACCTGTGTTTAAATCGTTAAACTGGTGAACCATCTTTTCGTAGCCATTGCGCAAATCGTTGATGGGAACCTGTGTCATGTCTTCCGACTTTGAGACTATTTCCGCGCTTTTCCCAAGGAGGATGGCTGTATCTCCGAGTGAAGAAAGGACCTCAACCGCACCGCCTATTTCGGATGAGTTCGCATTGAGGGTAGTCTCAAAACGCGTTGTCATTAAGACATATACTGCTCCCAAACAGACGAGTATGAGACTCCAGACCCCAATTGGCACGATAACGGCCTGTGCATTCGTTCGAGACAGTCGGGATTGGGACATCGGATACTGTATCCTTCTGAAATTGTGCAAACAGTTGTGGTTAGAAACCTTTGGCGTCCGTGTTCAAGATCCATTTCTATGCAGCCAAGCTTTAAGAAAAGTGAATAATTATCTAAGCTTTTTCTAAAATTTTCAGAAGTTTTGGAAGGATATTAGCTAAGGCGAAAGGATAGTCTGATAGCACCTAATGCACAGGGCGCTATACCATTGCAGGGGTGCCCACCCCCCCGGGGGAGTATGTTAGAGTTCTGTTAAGGTCGGGGCTTCAACATAGGAGATAGCAATGGCGGCATTTGGAAACGTGGTACCATTCAATCGGGAGCCAGCGCCGTCAGAGCAGATAAACGTTGGACCGTCCTTGAGGGGTGATACATTGAAGTTCTTGGTGGCAGACGATCATGACTTGGTACGCGAAGCGATTGGTTCTTTCATAGAAACCGAGGGCGCCGTGGACGTTTTTCTAGCGGCTGATCTTTACGAGGCACTAAAAGCCATCGACGAGCAAGGTGCCTTTGATCTCGTGTTGCTGGATTACAATATGCCAGGAATGAATGGTCTTGAGGGGCTCGGTAAAGCGATTGCTCAAAACGGAGGGAAGCCTGTAGCTATCCTTTCAGGATCGGCATCGCGCAGCACGGCCGAGGAGGCCATAAGGGCAGGTGCCGCTGGGTTTGTGCCCAAAACATTGGGGTCTAAGTCGATGGTGATGGCCGCTAAATTTATGGCGCAAGGAGAAATATTTGCCCCCTTTAATTTCATGCAGAAAATGGGCCAGCCAGAGGACGTTAAAACGGGGCTGACACAGCGTGAGCAACAAGTTTTGCGTGGAATCGCGGAAGGTAAATCCAATAAAGAAATCGCCCGCGACTACGACCTTCAGGAAGTGACTGTCAAACTGCATGTCAAAACCCTAAGCCGCAAGCTTGACGCGCGCAATCGGACGCATGCCGCGATGATCGCTCGTGACCGCGAGTTGATTTAGCCTAAACGGAAACTGATTTAACAAGTTCAGCTTTTTTAAGCTCGGCTTTTGTGCCGGCAAGCGATACCGAACCGCGTGTCAGTACACAAAATGCATCGGCGAGGTCGTAGGCAAAGCTAAAATACTGCTCAACCAGAATGATTGCCATATCTCCTTGATCGCGCAAATACTCAATGACGCGGCCAATTTGTTGAATGATGTTCGGTTGAATGCCCTCTGTGGGTTCATCCAACAGAAGCAATTTGGGCTTGGTGATGAGGGCTCGGCCAATCGCAAGTTGCTGCTGCTGGCCGCCAGAAAGATCGCCGCCACGCCGCGCCTCCATTTCCTTCAAAACGGGAAAAAGTTCGAAGATTTGATCGGGCACCATGTGTTCCGATTTGGGTAGGCAGGCAAAACCCGTTTCCAAATTCTCCCGTACTGTCATCAACGGAAAGACATCGCGCCCCTGTGGCACATATCCAACCCCTTTGAGCGCCAAGGCGTGCGCTGGTGGTTTTTCCAGCGCTTCGCCATTTAAGGTATAACTTCCATCCGTGCGATGATGGGTGCCTGAAATGGCTTTCAGAAGGCTCGTTTTGCCCACGCCATTCGTTCCCATAACACAGGTCACCTGACCGCTTTCTGCTGTCAAATCGATGCCGTTCAATATTTGAGAACCGGAATAGTGCAGGGTCAACCCTTTGATTTCCAACATATCTATCGTCCTAAATATACGTCGATGACGTCTTGGTTTGAGGTCACGTGATCGAGACTACCTTCTGCAAGGACTGAGCCTTCATGAAGGACGGTCACTTTGCAATTAAGGCGGCGAACAAACTCCATGTCATGTTCAACGACCACAACCGCGCGGGTTTTTGCGGCTTCGACGAGGATATCGGTTGTTTGTTCGCGTTCGGCCAATGTCATGCCTGCGGCGGGTTCGTCGACGAGAAGCAAACGCGGTTCCTGCGCCAGTAGCATGCCAATTTCGAGCCACTGTTTTTGTCCATGCGACAGTTCGCCTGAGTGGCGCTCAAGTTGCTCCGAAAGGCCGATTTGCGCCGCGAGGGCACGTACTTTTTCGGCATCTTGTTCTGACTTTTTATAGAACAAAACGAAAAACGGTGAACGGTTCTTCTTGAGGGCCAGAAGCAGGTTATCAAAAACGCTTTGGTCTTCAAATACGGTGGGGCGCTGGAATTTTCGACCCACACCCGCTTGGGCAATTTTGGCTTCGGACATGCGCAAAAGCGACAGGGATTTCTCGCCAAACAGGACCCGCCCTTCGTCTGGACGTGTTTTGCCAGTTACGATGTCCATAAACGTTGTTTTTCCCGCTCCGTTTGGCCCAATGACTGCCCGTAATTCCGCATCAGCGATTTGAAAGCTCAGATTGTTAATGGCCTTGAAGCCGTCAAAGGATACTGAAACGCCGGATACTTCTAAAAGTGTGCTCATTCTTTGGCCTCCTGTTCCCGAAGAGAGCCCGCATCAGGGCCGAGATCTGCACCGTGGCGATTTGGCGCCAGTCGACCAGAGAAGTAGTCAAACAAGCCCCCTAGTCCACTTGGCGCGTAAAGTGTGACCAATACAAACGAGAGGCCAAGAAGGACGAGCCACCAGTCAACCCATTGAACTGTATAGAAACCAAGGGGGATATCGGGGGCTTGGCCGCCTGTGAACCATGTGGAGAGAAGCGACACGAGGGCCGCGCCGAGAACCGCTCCATAGAGGCGTCCGCGTCCGCCGATTGCAACCCAAACTGCGAGGTAGATTGAGGCGATGGGCGCCATTTCTCCGGGATTGATGATCCCTGCCTGTGGGTAGTACAGCGCGCCAGCAATCGCAGCGATGATCGCCGTCAGCGTGAATATAAAGAGTTTGTAGCTTTCGACCGAATAGCCGAGGAACCGAACGCGAGCTTCATCGTCGCGAATGCCGCGAATGACGCTGCCGAACTTTCCAGAAACAACCCATGCAGAAAGGATATAGCCAAGCCCAAGCGCAAGGGCGGACGCCCAGAAAAACCAAAGTGAAATTGCCGATTGTGGCACGGCGTCTAGGCCGGGAAGGTTCTGCAATCCGGAAAGACCATTGTTGCCGCGCAAGCCGCTTTCGTTTTGAAAGAGGTACAGCGAGAGCGCGAGGGTCATGGCTTGGGTCAGGATGGAGAGGTAAACCCCTGTGACGCGACTGCGAAAGGCAAGCCAGCCAAAGATTGCAGCAAGGAGGCCCGGCACCAAAATCACGAGCGCTAATTGGATCGTCAGACTGTCGGCAAAACTCCAGATGAGGGGAATATCTGAGCCCCCCACAACGCCGAATATTTGGTTGCCGATGGCGTCGGACACTTCTTGAACGGTGGGCGGAATGCTGGCGTCCGAGAGGGAGCTTGCGAGGATGAGTTCGGTCCGAGCATACATCAGCCACATGCCGATCATATAGCCGCCAATCCCGAAAAATGCGAAATGCCCAAGGGACAAAATCCCGCAATACCCCCAAACAAGGTCCATCGCGAGGGCGATCAAGCAGAGGCAGAGCGTTTTGCCTAAGGTCTTAATGAAGCTTGTAGAAATAATGCCCACACCAAAGCCTTCAGAGAGAACTGAGACCACGAGTGTCAGGAGCGCGAGGCAGGCTATGAATATGAGGACGGACGGGTTGCGCGCAAAAAAGGTGTTTTTCATGGGATCAATCTCCTGCCGCACGGCCCTTGAGGGCGATGATGCCTTTGGGGCGGAACTGGATGAAAATAATGATAAAGATGATCATATAGGTTTGGGCTGCCAGCGTGTTTGAGGGGTTGAACCATTCGATCGATTTTTGCAGTCCACCAATCATCAGGGCCCCTGCGAGGGTACCCCAAATATTGCCGACACCCCCAACAACAACCGTCATAAAACTTTGCACGATATAGTCGTTGCCGATCTCCGAGGTTACCTTGGCGAAGAGGCCAATCGCGACGCCCGCGATCCCCGCAATACCTGAACCCAGTCCGAAAGTGAGCATATTGATGCGGTCGGGATTGATCCCCATTGAGGAGGCCATACGGGGATTTTGAGTTACAGCGCGCACTTCAAGGCCGACCCGCGTTTTCTTCATGATGAAAAGAAACAGCATCAAGAAGATCAGTGCCAAAACAAAGATCGCGATGCGAATATAGCTAATGGACACCACGTCGTTGATGGACAATGCACCATCGAGCCAAGCGGGGGAGGTGAGGGGGCGAGCTTGCGTGCCGAAGATATTTTTGGCCAGTTGCTGGAGGGCGACCGAGATGCCGAATGTCGCCAGCAGGGTTTCCAGCGGGCGATTGTAAAGCCAGCGAATGACCAGCCGTTCCATCGCAACACCGGCTGCGAAGGTCACCAAAAAGGCCGCAGGAAGCGCGATAATGAGCGAGAGCGTATAGTTCGGAACGATTTGCTGAACCACATATCCTGTATAGGCCCCCATCATGATAAACTCGCCATGGGCCATATTAATAACGCCCATCACCCCAAACGTGATGGCAAGGCCAATGGCCGCGAGGAAGTAAATTGACGCAAGTGAAAGGCCATCTAGGGTCAGATCGACAGCTTGGCTAATCCCGACTTTGACCTCAATCGCATCCAGCGTTTCACGCGCGGCGGTTGTCACTTCGGCGTTCGGCTCGGCATAGATTTCGTAGTAACTGTGGGCTGCGATGCTTGCGCGCTGGGCGGCGGCGGAAATAAGCGGAGCCACAAGCTCTTGCTCTACCAGTGTTGTATAGGCGGCTTCACGGGCTACGTCCGTATCGAGGGTATAGGTGGGTACTCCTGCGACGAAACCGTCGACAATGTTTTCTTCAAGAGCCGCGCGAATTTCTTTGTGGGTAGGGATCGGAAGCGCAAGGTTCTCCTCAATCAGGAGGGCGTAGGCCTCGTCCGGACTGATGTCTGTGTCGACTTTAAGAGTGCGAGCGACGTTGCCCGTTGGCTTGCCCAAGTCTGCAAGGGGCGACGTTTGCAGGATCGGATTGAGGGCTGCACGGGCGTCAACGCCAAGGTCGCCTTTGAGGGATTTGATCGCAGCGACGCGCAGTTGAATATCGGTTTCATATTGGACAGCCAAAAGGCGCTCTAGACGAATTTTCTCAACTTTAAGCGCGGGGTCGGTTTCACCGTCAATAGCCCCCCGAATGGCGGGCAGGTGGTAGGCCGTTGAATCGCGGCCAATCGCGACGAGGGCGTCACGGCGTTTTTCGATGTCTGGGTCCATGAGTTGGAACCGCACAAGTGCAGCACCAATCAGCCCACGAACGCCTGAATTTGGTTTGATCTGATTGATCGCGTCTTTCTCAACTTCGCCCAAGGCTTCGCCAGAGATGACGTCGAAAATTGCATAGGTTTTGGTCGGTGTAATTTTGGCGGTCACAAAACGCTTGTCCGCTTCAAGTTGCCAAAGGTTTTTCCCCTGCCATGCTTCTAGTACCATTTGAGCTTCAGGGAGACCACTGTCGCGCAGGGCGACAATCGCGGGCTCAACCGTCAGACGGGAGCTTTTGACAATGGTGGCTTCATGCGTTGCCAGAATGTCTTGGATATCGGCAGGTTGGGCATTTGCGTCAACAGGGGAGACAGAGAGCACAAACGCGGTAAACAGCGCTAGGAGGAGAGTTTTCATGGGAGCCTGTCGGGGTTATTCGTGAAAAAAGAGGGCGCGAACGCCCCCTTTGAGAATTTTCAAGCGCTTAGTAGTTGGATTTTATCTGAACGCAGGTCTTTGTTTCGGTGTTGTACATGCCACAACCAAGGTCTTTCCAATCGGATGTGAGAACCGCGGATTCTGGCAAGAAGTCAGTCCACGCATCGCCCGGAACTTCAGTTGTTTGGCTGACGATATCGAATTGACCGTCTGCTTGGATTTCACCGATCAAGACGGGTTTTGCCAAGTGGTGGTTTGGCAACATAACGGCCATACCGCCCGTGAGGTTCGGGAATTCTTGGCCATACATTGCGGCGCGAACGGCGTCGACGTCTGTAGTGCCCGCTTCTTCAACGGCGTTTACCCACATGTTGAAACCGATGTAATGCGCTTCCATTGGGTCGTTTGTGACGCGCTCGTCGCCCATTCTTTCTTTCCAAGCGGCGATAAATTCGGCGTTCGCATCGGATTCTGCGGATTGGAAGTAGTTCCAAGCGGCGAGGTGACCAACAAGGTTTGCGGTATCAAGTCCCGAAAGCTCTTCTTCGCCCACAGAGAAGGCAACGACGGGGATGTCATCCGCCGAGATTCCAGCAGCGGCAAGCTCTTTGTAGAAGCCGATGTTTGCGTCGCCGTTGATTGTAGAAATAACGCCAACTTTTTTACCGTCGGCCCCTAGGGCAACAACGTCTGCCACGATTTTGGACCAGTCAGAGTGACCGAACGGTGTGTAGTTTACGAAGATATCTTCAGCCGGAATGCCTTTGTCTTTGAGGTATTGCTCAAGGATTTTGTTGGTTGTGCGCGGATAAACATAGTCAGTGCCAAGGAGGGCGAATTTTTCAACGCCAAGCTCATCAAGGAGGTAGTCGGTTGCAGGGATGGCTTGCTGGTTGGGCGCCGCACCTGTGTAAAATACGTTTTTGGAGCTCTCTTCGCCTTCGTATTGAACGGGGTAGAATAGCAGACCATTAAGCTCTTCGATCACTGGAAGAACTGATTTGCGCGAAACCGAAGTCCAGTTGCCAAAAATAACGTCGACATCATGAACGGTGAGCAATTCGCGCGCTTTTTCCGCGAACAATGGCCAGTCGGATGCTGGGTCAACAACAACGGGAACAAGCATTTCGCCATTCACGCCGCCTTTGGCATTTTGCTCATCGATGAGCATCAACATCGTATCTTTGAGGGTTGTTTCCGAGATCGCCATCGTGCCGGAAAGAGAGTGGAGGATGCCAACTTTAATGTCGGCGTGGGCTGCGGTTGCGAGGGTTGCAACGGCTGCTGCTGTGGAGAGAAGTTTCTTCATCGTGTCAGGTTCCCTATTGTCTCTGTGGCGCAGTTCGGTCCGCGCCTAGGAAATAGGCTTAAAAAGCTATTGTGTTGCTGTCTGTAGCAAAATATAGCCTTATGTGTTGCAAATAATGCAACGCTTGAAAAAGGCAACACCGTGCGCCACCTCCAAATCTATCGTGCAATCAAGACAGTCGCAGAGCAGGGATCTTTCCGTAAGGCATCGGAATTATTGGGGATTTCGCCATCTGCACTTGTTCGGCAAGTGAAGGTCGTGGAGGAGGAACTTGGCGCGGAAATTTTTGACCGCCTTTCTGTGGGCGTTCGACTGTCGACCGTCGGAGAAATATACCACCGCCACTTTATTGGGCACCTTGCTGAATTAGATCGCGCAAATGGAATCGTGGCAGATATGAAGGGCGTGCGAATCGGGCAAGTAAACCTTGCCGTTAGCGCACCGTTTTTATTGGGGTTCCTGCCAAAAGAGATAGCCGCCTTTCGTGAACGCCATCCGCGCGTTAGTTTTTCGGTAGTGACCGGGGACAGCGACAGCATCAACGAAATGCTCCTGGACGGGCAGGCGGATTTGGGCCTCATCCTCGAACCCAAACCACGGTCAGGCGTCGAAACGATCTTGCAGGAACATGGGTCGATTTCACTCGTTTTGGGGAAGGGCAGCAAAACGGTCCTCTATCCCCACGAACTCGAAGATCACGACGTTATTTTGCCCACAAATGGCACGGGGATGCGGAACCTTTTGGATACGCATTTTGCACAAGCGCGATTAAATATTCATCAGATTCTGGAGATGGACACATTGGTTCCCCCGCATGTGTCCCCGCTGCCAAGTTTGCAATTCTGGCCAACGCTTGCACTGGATGCAGACATTGTGCAGCAAATGGGTGGACAGGTGGGGATCATGCAAAGCATGCCACGTTGCAACATTGCCCTATGCCAGATCGAGGGCCGCCCGTTGCCGATCGCTGCGGCACGCTTTGTTAGCCAGTTGGGTGCCAGAATCGGAGCTTAAACTCCGGGAACAGGGGTGTCTGTCATGAGGCGCAGGCCAAGGTGCGCTGGGGGCGACCCGACGGCGCATCCGCCGCGCGCGGGATCGCGAGTGAAAATCGGGATGGCTGCGATGTGTTCACCAGCTACAAAATAGGCGGGGCATTTGGCCAAATCCAAATTACCCGAGTCTCCCGAGTAACAATCGGCGGTCCATTCCCACACGTTGCCGTTCAAGTCGACAATACCCTCTGCGGTGGTTTCAAAGCTGCCCGATGGGCGCAAGGAGCGATTGATTTCAGGCTCCATTAAGTATGTTGAAGCCCAGGATAATTCCGGATCGGTGAAAATGGGGTCTTTTTCTTCGGGCAAAACCTCATGGGCCATTTCGTTCCACTCGTTTTGGGTGGGGAGGCGAAATGCATGCCGCGAAGCCGCATTAACCCATGTCAGGTATTCGTTCACGTCCATCCAATTGAGGTTCGTCGCAGGGAAATCTTCGCCCGTTTTGCGGATTTTCATTTTCTGAGAGCAGGCATCCGCATCAAAACAGCGGTTCCACTCGGCTGCCGTGACTTCGAACTTTTGCACCAACACACTGCGTCCATCGGAAAATTCAAATGCTTCCATTTGAGGAATGTATTGCATATCGGGGCCCCTGAGAGGCCTCAAAGTTATGGCGGCAATGCCCAAACCCAGCCCAACAAGGGCAGTTGCGCCGATGATGATTTTTGCTCTGAGTTTGGTCATTGGTTTTCTCCGCTAAGTTTTAAACGCCCATTGGACGTGGCGCGACAACTTGTTCCATCAGGTCATTGTCCCATTCACCTTCGACAACGAAGTGTGCCGACGCGCCCAAAAGCACGGCCTCGATGAGGTTGTGATTGACATAGGCGTAGACGCCCGGCTGCTCAAAGGTGTACATCGCTGCCCCTGCGGAACCGCCGCGGATGAACCATGTTTCCATGCCGGTTTGTGGCGAGTCAGTGAATGAGCCGCCTTCCCAGACAAAGTTCCCATGACCACCAATAAGGTGTGGGCGGGTGTCACGGTTGGCTTGGGCGTGGATCATTAGAACGGTGTCGCCGACCTTGGATTTAAGTGCGTTTTCTCCAGTCAAAGCACCAACCGCACCGTTGAATACGGAGTGTGTTGGGATAAGAGTGCGCATGGCGTCGAGGCTATCGGAATAGTCTTCGCCCGCGGATTCATACTGGATGTATTCACCATCTTCGTCCATTGGCAGGTAGTAGTCTTGCTCACCGATATAGGCGATTTGGTCGTAAGTCAGCGCATTGCCGTCGCCGTCTTTTAGGCCGTCGCGTGGCAGAACCATCACCGCGCCATTCATGCCGTGACATACGTGGTACGGGATCATCGCACCGCCGGGGGCACAGTGATATACGAACACACCGGGTTTGGTTGCCTTCCAGCGTAGAACCGCTTCTTCACCCGGAAGAACGTGGGTCAAGCCACCGCCACCAAGCGCGCCAGTTGAGGCGTGAAAGTCGATATTGTGTTCAAACACGGAGTTTTCTGGGTTGGAAATTGTCAACTCAACATAGTCGCCTTCGTGCACGATAATCATCGGACCAGGGACGGAACCGTTATAAGTCAACGCCCAGATTTTGGCGTCTGTATCTTCGTCGACAACCATTAATCTTTCTTCGGTAACAAAGCTGACTTCGACGATTTTTGGGCCACCTGTAGCGACTTGCTCGTGTTTTGGAGCCATTGGTGGCATCACCATTTCTTGCTTTACGCGAGGCAGGTGTGACAGGTCGACGGCTGCCGCGGACACTGTTGTTTTCTCAGCGACGGGAAGAACGAGGCCTTTGCCCATCGAAGGTACATGGGGTGCGCTGCGGCGGGTTGTGGCGAAGGATGGGGCTGCGCCTGTCATCATTGCAGCACCCGCCATTGCGGTACCAGTCAAGATTGTTCGGCGCGATGGTTGGAATTCTTTTTTTGTTGAGGCAGTCATTTTTTAGTCCTTCCAATTCAATGTCACGCACATTTGCGCAACTTCAATTAAGTGTCTCGGCCCTTCGTTGGGGCGGGATAACACGTTCGGTTGGCGCGGTTTGTATGTGTGCGCCGTTGGGGACTTTTTGACTGTGCTACCGAGTCTGCGCCTTGATGGAGATCAAGAGAAACAAAGAAAATTTACACTTTTTGGGAAGGTTCGGTGAATTTTTAAGGGAAGGGTGGTTGGCTACGGCGCGCGCTCTTACGCGCCGATAAGTTGCTGGTATATCTGGGGCAAAGCCGTCGTCAGGTGGTCTGGATTCGGAATGACGCAATACCTTCCAGCGCCAAACATGCGTGCAAACCAAGCCTTTGACTTCGCGTCGATAGTGATACCAAATACCGCTGCCCCCGCGCGTTTTGCTTCGCGGATTGCCATCCGAGTGTCTTCGATTCCGTGGCGGCCTTCGTAGTGGTCAAGGTCGTTGGGTTTGCCATCGGTGATCACCAGCAACAGTTTGCGTTGTTGGCTTTGGGCCATGAGATCGACACTGACGTGACGAATTGCGGCACCAAGGCGTGTATAAAACCCGGGTGCCATTGCGGCGATACAAGATTCGACGTCACGACTCATGGGCGCATCAAAACTCTTGCAGCGATTCACGTAAACGCGGTTGCGTTTGAGGGATGAAAACGAGTTGATCGCGAAAGTGTCGCCACAGGCGTCAAGGCCCCATGCGAGCGCGGCCATGGCTTCGCGTTCGATGTCGATGACTTGGCGGTTGTGCACGCTGCTTTGGGTTGAACGTGAGGTGTCGAGCAAAATCGAGACAGCCAAGTCGCGCGCTTGGGGGCGGGACTGTCGCCAAATCCGGTCATTGGAAAGGCCGGTTGCCGCGAGGTCTACATGGGCGCGGACGGCGGCTTCCAGATCAAGGTCTTCGCCGTCGGGTTGGCCCGAGATGATGACGCGGCCCGGACGCAAAGCCTCAAACTGACGGCGCACGGCGAGGATGCGACGCTTGGCTTTTGGGTCGGTTTGAAAGGTTGCAGCGATATCGGTAGTGGGGGCTTCGGCGTCCAATACGCGTACGTGGTCGGGCATATAGACTCCCGTGCGGGTGTCCCATTCTGGGTAGGTAAATTTTCCGGAAACAGCTTCACGGTCCACGTCCTCGGGGGCAAGGTCGAGGTGGAGCTTGAGTTTTGTGGCGGGGGCTTTACTGGTTTGTCCAAGGCCAATCTCGTCTTGATCGTCGGCGGCCTTTTTTGCATCTTCGTTGTCGTCATCATCGATGCGACGGTTGAGGTTCAGGAACTCCGCCCAGCTTAGGATGGCTTCAAATTTGTGGAGGATCAAGCTGTCTTGGCGCTCTGCGAGGTCGGATTTACGACGACGGGCGCGGTGTGTTTTCTCGGAGGTGTTCTCTTCGGGTGTGCCTTCTGTTTCGCGATTTTCGACGCCGCTTGGGGCGGAAAATTGAACAGTGCGCAATTCGGGCCAAATCGGGACAGGAAGGAAGGGTCGATAGCCACGTGGGGCTGTAAGGTCCTCTGGCAGTTGGCCAGAAAGCACATGTGCCAAAAAGTCCGAGGCCAATGAATCTGTGGGGGCAGGGCCACCAAGAAGGTGACGTAAAACGGCCTCAACGGCGGCTTCGTGTTTGGGAAGTTTTTGCACGCGCCGCGCAGAGAGGCTGGCTGTTGTAAGGTCAGTATACAGACCCACGAGGCCGGGGCAGTTTTCCTGCGTGGCTTGGGTCATATTATAAGCCGCAGTGAGGGCGGCAAGGTCGGCGCGTAGGGCGTCTTCGACCTCAAGAAATGGAACGGCATGGGCCGTGGCGGCGGTGAGCCAAAGGTAAAGTGCGGCGTTGGCTTCGCGGGCGGGAAACAGGGCGAGGCGTGCGGGAAGGCGCAGGGCCTCCCCGTCAAAGCTTGTGCGCGGCAGCTCTTCAGTCTCTGTCCCCAAGCGGCGTAAAAGCGATAGCCGATGGTGGCTGCGCTCATCTTCTGTGGGTCGAATTTCAACCGAGGGGGTACCGCCGAGCGCACGAAAAAACACGGCCAAGCGGCCCGAGACTTCGCCAAGGGTTACGGCGGCCTCGGGATAACGTTGGGGCGTTTCTATTCTGCTGGCAAGGCTGTGCCAGAGTTTTCCGATGGTCTCTTCGGGTTCCCAAGGTTCAAAATCTAGTTTTGGCATGATCTATCCAAATACCGCTGTGACCAGATCCATCAATCCGGTTTTAACGACTGCGTCATCGGTAAGGGGCTCAATCATAGCGGCTTCAATCGCGCGTTCGACGCTCATGCCGCCTTGGATCAAGGTTGCCGTATAGACGATCAAACGGGTTGAAACGCCTTCTTCGATGTCTTGGCCCTTGAGTGCGCGAAGCTTGTTGGCCAAGCGCACAAGACCCTTGGCGCGATCCGCATCGAGACCAGTTTCGCGCGTGACGACGGCGATTTCCTGCGTGGCTTCGGGGAAGTCGAAGCTGAGCGAGAGGAACCTTTGGCGGGTAGAAGGCTTAAGCGTTTTGAGGATGTTTTGGTAGCCGGGGTTAAAGGAAGCCACGAGCATAAAGCCAGGAGCGGCCACAAGCTCTTCGCCCGTACGATCAATCGGCAGGATACGCCGGTCATCGGTGAGAGGGTGGAGAACAACCGTGACGTCTTTGCGCGCCTCGACAACTTCGTCGAGATAGCAAATCGCGCCTTCGCGTACGGCCCGTGTGAGGGGGCCATCGACCCAAACGGTTTCGCCGCCTTTGAGGAGGTAGCGCCCGATAAGGTCGGCCGCAGAGAGATCATCGTGGCACGCCACAGTATAGAGGTGGCGACCGAGCTTAGCGGCCATGTGGGTCACAAAGCGTGTTTTTCCGCACCCTGTCGGCCCCTTAAGAAGGAGCGGCAGATCATGGGCGGCGGCGGCTTCAAAAACCGCACATTCGTCCCCTTGGGGGAGGTAGAAGGGGGCGTTTGCCGCCCCCCCCTCGTTGATGAGATTATCCTTAGCCATTATTCAGCCGCCTCTGCTACTGCTGCAGTGATGATTTCGCGACGTGGCACGAACACCGAGTAAAGGAAGAGGAGCATTCCGATAAAGAATACCAGTCCAGCCCCAAAACGCATCCAGTAGAACAGGGCCAAAGCATCCTGTACGTCCATGTAATAGTCGCCAACAACACGTTGCATATGGGTTTGAATTGTCCCTGCAAATGTTAGAACGAAAGTCATGAACACCATCCCACCCGACATCAACCAGAAGGAAATCATGTTGAGAACTTGGTTGTATGGATCACGGTTTTTCAGGATTGGCATAGCGTAGGTCATGATTGCCAAGTTGAGCGCGACATACGCACCATAGAAGGCCAAGTGACCGTGCGCGGCGGTGATTTGGGTGCCGTGGGTATAGAAGTTCACCCCGTGCAATGTGTGGAGGAAACCCCAAACACCCGCGCCAAAGAACGCCAAGGTTGCACAACCGAGCGACCAAAGAAGGGCCGCCTTGTTTGGGTGGTCGCGGCGCCCTTTCCAAACCATGACAAAGGCAAAGGCCATCATGCCAAAGAAGGGAACAACTTCGAAGGCCGAGAAGATCGAGCCAACCCACTGCCAGTATCCCGGGGCACCAATCCAGAAGTAGTGGTGGCCAGTTCCCAGAATACCAGAGAAAAGCGCGGTCGCGACGATGACATAGAGCCATTTTTCGACGATTTCACGATCAACACCGGTGAGTTTGAGCATCAGATAGGCCAAGATCGAAGCCATGATCAGTTCCCAAACGCCCTCAACCCAAAGGTGAACCACATACCACCAGTACATTTTATCCAGCGATAGGTTGTCAGGGTTGTAGAACGAGAACAGGAACAACAACGCTAGACCCCAAAGGCCGAGCAGAAGAGTATTCGTGATCACGGTTTTCTTGCCCTTAAGGACAGTCATCGAGACGTTATACAAGAAAATCAACGCGGCAATGACGATCCCAGCTTTTACCCACTTGGGTTGCTCAAGGAATTCGCGCCCCTCTTTTCCAAGGAAAAAGTTCCCCTCAAAAAGGTTGAACACATAAGTCACCACAACGCCCAATGTCCCAATTACCAAAATGGCAAGCTGGATATAGGCAAGTTTTGTGGAGTGGATTTCGCGTTCGGCTTCCTCGGGAATGAGGAAGTATGCGGCGCCAAAGAACCCAAGCAAAAGCCAGACAATCAGGCTGTTGGTGTGGAGCATGCGCACGATGTTGAAGGGAAGTACCTCCGAAAGTGTGTTCGGAGAGACATAGATCCAGCCTGCGAGTAAACCGCCAAGGATTTGGATCGCAAAAAGCCCGAGGGCGCAAATAAAGTACGCGTAGGCAATTTTCTGAGTTTTATATTTCATTTCTGCGCTCCTTTCCTAGCCTGCCTCGGTGGGCGGCCAGCCTTGAGTGTCGATTGTGCCTGTCCAAAGGAGGAAGTCGCTTAGAGCGCGCATTTCTTCGTCAGTCAGATTGAAGTTGGGCATTTGACGGCGGCCTTCGATGCCGGAGGGCTGTGCCTCCATCCAGCCTTTTAACGCGTCAAAAGCGTCGTCTGGGTCGTCATCAACCCCCCAGCGGATCATTACATTACCCACTTCGGGGGCAAAATACGCTCCCTCGCCGAGGATCGAGTGGCAGTTGATACAGGCCTTGTTCTCCCAAATGCGTTTACCGTGGGCGACACTCTCGGTCAGCGTTTCCGCGTTCGTTGAGGTCGTCACGATGTAACGATGCGAGTGAATAGAAAGGCCGATAAAGATGGCAATAAAAAACAGGGACCCGCCATAGAAGATATTTCGGGCCATGCTTTTGGTCAGGACGTCGCGCATTGCGCTCTCCTTCGTCGAAGGGTTACGGATAGAACGGCAATGAGGGTTCAAAAACATGCGCGCCTTGATCAAGGTCAAGTTGAACGCGAATAAGCATTACAAATGCCACTTAATTCTGAGTGACGTGTGATTGGGGCACTGTGGGCCAGATTTAGACCGAGAAATGCATTAGAAACAGACATTAGGGTTGTGGGTGACGCAGGTTTACAGGGGGTAGGCTGCGTCACCAATTTGACTAAGATCAAGGTTTCGCCAGAATTTTTGGCATAGCTTTCAGCATCAAAACCGCAGGAAATTATGATGCAATCAGCCAAGAGTACCCCGTCAACAGAACCCAAAGTTTGGTCCCTTCGAACTTTGACCCTTGTGTTTTATCCGTTCTGTGCGACAGCGGCGGCCATTAATTTATTCATGGTTTTCCTACTGTTACAAGCGCTGGGCGTGCCGGCAATTTCGCCTGTTACGGCGCTTTGGTTTGGGGTGATTACCGGACCCGTTTTAAGCTGGATGGCAGGGAAATGGGTGCTGCGGTTGATTCTGGAAGCGAGCCCAAAAAACGCCTAACGTCGCAATTCCTGTTCGAGACGTTGTTTTGCAATCGCCTCGTTCTTGTCTGCCTTTTCTTTTTCAAACAACGATCGCTCCACGAAATCCAGATGCGCCAGCGTCGCAGCTTTTGCAGCAACGGGATCACGCGTCTGAATGGCGGTGTTGATATCGCGATGCTGCTCAAGGAGCGTGTCGCGGGTGGTGCGTTGTTTAAACATGATCTGGCGGTTGTAAAATACGCCCTCGCGCAGGAGCTCGTACATCGCGCGCATCATATGGAGCATCACCGTGTTATGGCTCGCCTCAATAATTGAAAGGTGAAATTCGGCGTCAAGCGCCGCCTCTTCGGTGGGATTTCGCTTCGCGTGGGCCGCTTCCATTTTGGCAAAAAGCTGATCAATCACCTCTAGATCTATGTCCGAACCCGTTTGCGCCGCGCGCTCTGCCGCAAGTCCTTCCATGTCCCTTCGAAAGGACACGTAGTCAAAAAATGCATCATCATGCCGCCCGAAAAGACTGACCAAGGCGGAAGAAAATGCAGACCCCAAAGCTTCAGAAACATAGATTCCAGCCCCCGCCTTGCTGGTGAGCAATCCTGCATTTTGCAGTTCGGAAATGGCTTCGCGCAAACTGGGACGTGACACGCCCATGCGATCGGATAATTCGCGCTCCGACGGAAGGCGCTCCCCGGGACGCAAAATGCCTCGCAAAATCAACCGTTCGATTTGGGAAACGACGGATTGAGCAAGTTTTTCCGATTGGATTTTTTGAAACGGCATGAAAGGTCCGGTGGATTGCGGCGTCAGAATTGGTAAGAATATATGACCGATAGGGGGAAATAACAACTGTAATCCCGCGTGTGCCAAACCCTAAATTCAAAGCGGGCGCTGGAAAATTCCGCGCCCGCTTTGAATGATAACCCTTAGTTGGTTGGGTGAATGACGATCTCGACCCGACGGTTTGCTGCCTTGCCCTCTTCTGTGAGGTTGCTGGCAACGGGGCTGTCTTCGCCTTTACCAACAGCAGATACCCGTCCGCCTGACACGCCCGCCGACAATATTTTCGCCATGACAGCGTCCGCACGACGTTGCGAGAGGAGGAGGTTGTGCTCGGCGGTTCCCGTGTTGTCCGTGTGGCCATAAATCGTGACGGTGGATTTAGGGTAGTTCTGAAGGTTGGTCGCAAGGGCGCGGATTTCTCCATCAAGGCTCGATTTGACCGTGGAGCTGTCGGAATCAAACAAAATGCCCTGTGGCATAACGACGATCAATTCCGTACCCGTATTGACGACATCGATGGCGCTGTTAGTAAAGCTGGCATCAAGGTCTTTTTTCTGTTGGTCAAGCGCGCTGCCAATTGCGGTGCCAACGATGGCGCCTGCTGCGGCTCCGAGGGCGGCGTTTTTGGGGCTGCCCGATGTCGCGCCAATGAAGCCACCCAAAAGGCCCCCAATAATGGCACCGTCTTTTGTTTTGGACTGGCTTTCGCCTGTGACGTACCCAGGGTCCGTACAGCTGGCTAGTGCCAGAACAGCGGCGCTTGCAAGGAGGAGTTTGGACTTTGTAAGGATCATCTAGGACCTCTTTCTGTTGCTCGATTTTGCCCTTTTTACAACGGAAATTGCAGCAAGTGATAGCACAAACACACACCACTGCGCGATTTGTTGCCTGAATGTTTTCCTAAGAGGCGGCGCGTTCGGACTGTGCTGTTTCATAAGCAAGCATGGCCCGCTTGACCGGGAGGCCCCAATGATACCCACCCAACCCGCCGGATTTGCGCAATGCGCGGTGGCATGGAATGAGCCAACTAACCGGATTTCGCCCCACGGCTGTGCCCACCGCTCGAACTGCGCGTGGACTGCCGATGCGCCCAGCAATCTCGGAATAGGTGGTCACTTGGCCGCTCGGAACATTCAGCAGGGCTTCCCAGACTTTGATTTGAAACGGCGCGCCAATCAGATGCAAACTGGCTTGGCCCGATTGCTCCAAAGCTGCGGTGACCCATGTTTGGATTCTGGCAGGCTCTTCGATGAAATTCGCAAAGGGCCAGCGGCGATGTAAGTCGTCATAGGTGGCTTGGGTGCCCATTTCGTCGGAAAACCCCATACCGCAAAGGCCTTTGTCGGTTCCCATCGCCAAACATGGGCCAAAGGGGCTTTCAAACCAACCCGTAAAAATAGTGAGGTCCGCGCCTTTCTTGGCAAATTCGCCGGGGCTCATGGCCTCCCAGCGCAAGAAGAGATCGTGCAGTCGGCCGCTCCCTGAAAGGCCCGTTTCGTGGGCAACAGCGAGGGTCGTGAAATTGTTTTTTAGTAGAGTTTTGGCGTGATCAAGGGTGAGGTATTGTTGATACCGCTTGGGCGACACGCCGACCCAACCCGAGAAGAGGCGCTGGAGATGCGCGGGGCTCATTTGTACTTCGCGTGCCAAATCTTCGAGCGCTAGGGGGACGCCGCCCGCCGCGTCAACGGCTTCGATCGCCCGTTTGACAACACCGTAATGGTACTTTTTTTCGAATGTATTGTCCGACATGGGAAACTCCTTTGCATCTATCATAATCTACCGCTGATGTGGGTCGATCCATTTCTTGCGCAATTCGCCGATTTTGAATACTTGCCGCATTGGTCACAAAAGGGCATATGGTTCGCATGGCAAAACAGATGAGCTATCATACGATCCACCAGATTTTTTCGCGCTTTCAAGAAGCCGAGCCTGAACCCAAAGGCGAGTTGGACCATACCAATGTCTATACATTGGTGGTGGCCGTTGCCCTTTCGGCGCAGGCCACGGACGTTGGCGTTAATAAGGCCACCAAGGCGCTGTTTGAAATTGCCGACACCCCGCAAAAAATGCTCGACCTCGGACTTGAGGGGCTGACCGACCATATCAAGACCATCGGTTTGTTTCGCCAAAAAGCCAAAAACGTGATGAAAATGAGCCAGATTTTGGTGGAAGAATATGGTGGAGAAGTGCCGTCTTCGCGCGCGGCTCTTGAGAGCCTACCTGGTGTGGGGCGCAAAACGGCGAATGTTGTTTTGAACATGTGGTGGGATATTCCCGCACAGGCCGTGGACACCCATATTTTCCGGTTCGGGAACCGCTCTGGCGTCGCTCCGGGCAAGGATGTAGTGGTCGTTGAACGCGCAATTGAGGATAACATCCCCGCTGAATTTCAACGCCACGCGCATCACTGGATGATTTTGCACGGGCGGTATACATGCAAGGCACGCAAGCCGATGTGTGGCACCTGTCTCATCCGTGATCTCTGTGAATTTGAGGATAAAGAATATGACTAAGAAGTACCAAACCGTCGGGATCGGGAATGCGATTGTTGATGTGATTACGCAAGCGGATGACAATTTCCTCGAAATGATGGGGATCGAAAAAGGTATCATGCAACTTGTCGAACGCGAGCGCGCTGAAGTACTTTATGGATCGATGAAAGATCGCGTTCAAACGCCGGGTGGATCGGTGGCAAACGCCTTGGCAGGGCTCGGGGGGCTTGGGCTTTCAACGGCGTTTATCGGGCGCGTTCACGATGATGCGCTCGGCCGGTTTTATGCCGATAAAATGGCTGCGGGCGGCACAGTGTTTGTCAATCCGCCAGTTGCGGGCGGTGATTTGCCGACATCGCGCTCAATGGTTTTTGTCTCTCCTGACGGGGAGCGCTCGATGAATACCTACCTCGGCGTTTCTGCGGATTTGGGACCTGAGGATGTCTCGATAGAGGTGACGAGTCAGGCGGAGATTTTGTTCCTTGAAGGGTATCTTTTTGACAAACCTAAGGGCAAGGAAGCCTTTGAACTGGCCGCGAAATCCTGCCAGTCGACAGGCGGAAAAGCGGGAATTGCGCTGTCGGATCCCTTCTGTGTGGATCGTCATCGCGATGATTTTCGACGCCTGTCACGCGACCTTGATTTCGTCCTTGGGAATGAACAAGAATGGTGCGGCTTGTATGAAACCGACGACCTAGATGTGGCGCTCGGACATGCGGCGGTTGATTGCGGGCTTGTAGCCTGTACGCGCTCCGGATCAGAAGTTGTTATCCTACACGATGGTGAACGCGTGACTATTCCGGTAAAACGGATTGTTCCGGTTGATGCGACAGGTGCTGGTGATCAATTCGCGGCTGGGTTCCTTTATGGGGTTGCAACGGGGCAAAGCCTTGAAGTTTCAGGTAAAATGGGCTGTGTTGCTGCTGCTGAAGTTATTCGCCATGTGGGGCCACGTCCGAACGAAGACGTAAAAGCCCTTTTCCGAGCGGCAAACCTCTTAGGATAATCAATCCTTTCCCTCCTCGGATTTCCACCTAAACTGCTGGAAATCCGAGGAGGGAAAAATGCACGTATTGATAATTGGCGCGGCCGGTATGGTCGGGCAAAAACTCACCAATCGATTGGCGCATTTGGCGGGCCTTTCTGGCCGCGAGATAACGCAGTTAACCCTCGCGGATGTGGTGGCGCCCGCGGCACCCGAAGGTTTTGGCGGCGCGGTCACTCTGCGGGCGGCCGATATTACGGCGCCCGAAACCGCGCTTTCCCTTGTCGCGGAGCGTCCCGACGTGATTTTTCATCTTGCGGCCATCGTTTCGGGCGAAGCGGAAGAGAAGTTCGACAAGGGATACGCCATCAATCTCGCAGCGTTTCAAACCCTCCTTGAGGCTATCCGCGCGCAAAGCACACCGAACGCCCCCTACGTCCCCCGCCTGGTGTTCACCTCCTCCATCGCCGTATTTGGCGCGCCTTTTCCAGATATCATCGATGACGAATTTCACTCGACCCCGCTTACAAGTTACGGCACGCAAAAGGCCATTTGCGAACTTCTGGTTAATGACTATTCCCGCAAGGGTTTTGTCGATGGCGTGGGTATCCGCCTCCCTACGGTCTGTATTCGCCCCGGAAAACCCAACCTCGCAGCCTCAGGTTTCTTTTCCAATATTATGCGTGAGCCGTTGATCGGGTTAGAGGCTGTTTTGCCCGTTTCCAAAGACGTGGTGCATTGGCATGCAAGTCCGCGCTCGGCCGTTGGCTTCTTAATTCATGCCGCACAAATGGACACGCGCCTGCTTGGGGCGCGTCGTTCGATGTCCATGCCGGGATTGGCAGCAAGTGTTGGCGACCAAATTGCAGCGCTTGACCGCGTGGCAGGAGCGTCATCGGTCAAGTTAATAAAATCTGTGCCCGACGAAAAAATCATTCAAATTGTGCAAGGATGGCCTCGGACCTTTGCGCCCCAAAGGGCTATTTCCCTCGGGTTTCAATCTGAGAAAACTTTTGACGAAATCATACAGGTTCATATCGAAGACGAATTGGGAGGCACCCTGCCTTAACCATTGCGCAAAATTCGGTCTGCAACACTTGGTGCAAGGCGGTGGAGGATCCGGAGCATTTTGGTGCGTTCGACCCAAATGCGTTTCTTAAGGTTTTCGACCCCGATTAAAACCTCCTCGGCAGCATCAATAGGTCGCATTTTTTTGAGTGGGTCACCGCGAGAGAGAGCCGTGTCGACAAGGGCCATGACGGCTTCGCTGACAAGAATACGGGTTTTCGCATCTTCGCATTGATATCGAAGGGTTTTGGTAAAACTACCCAAGCCCGCTTTCGTTGCACAATAGACTGGTGCAGGGGCTTTGGGAGAAATTGCCAAACCCGATGTCGCATTGACGATACAGGCGTTTGGCTGCGCGCTTAAGAGCGGCAGAAGGGCGTTGCATAACCCGATGGGTGCGGTGAGATTGATGGCGATTTCACGTTGAAATGTGGCAAGGGAAGTGCGCTCTGTGGCAAATAAATCGGTGTGTTCCATGATTGCGGCGTTATTGATGAGGCCTGCGCAATCTGGGTGTTCAGCCGTGACCCAATTTGCTACGGCTCGCACCATTTCTGGGTCTTGGAGGTCAGCGGCAAGGACGAAAACTCTATCGAGATGCTCTTGGGCCAAACGTTCGAGTTCGGGCTCATCGCGCGCAACAGCAAGTACAGTCGCGCCCCGCGCAATCAGCAGGTCCGTCAATGCGCGCCCGATACCACGCGTCGCGCCTGTTACAAGGATCGTTTTGTTTTGAAAAGAAAATTTGTGAGACATTAGGCACCAAGTTTAACTGTGAAAAGGACGTTTCCGTGATAATGTAAGGAAAAGCTCACATTGGAAACTCGCGTTCTATGGCTAAAACATCACTGCAGCTGACCCCCAAGAAAATACCGATTCAAACGCGCTCTAAAGCGACTGTTGAAGTGATTTTGCAAGCGACGGCTCATATTCTGGAAAGCGGTGGCCTGGCGGTTCTTACCACGAATTTGATTGCCGAGAGGGCGGGGGTGAGTGTGGGGTCGGTCTATCAGTATTTCCCCTCCAAGGAGGCGATATTGATCGAATTGGTGCGACGAATGCGCCAAGATCTGTGTGAAGACCTTGAGGAAGCAAGAGACTCGATTAGAGGGCTTGGCTTGCGGGAAGCGGTCGAAAAGATGGTGCGGGCCAGCGCTGCGCACCATATCCGCGCTCCAAGACGCGTGGAGGTTTTGGAATATGCGGAATGCGAGTTACCGATGACTACAGAAATCGAGGCTTTAAAACGTCGTTCCCTTGCTGCGGTTCTTTTTGTTCTCAATCGTTACGACATCATAGATGCGCCGACTGCTGCCTTTGATTTAAGCGCAATGTGCAAAGGGGTTATTGGCGCGCAGGCCCAGATCGGGTGCAAAGATTGTGAACCGGTGATCCGGCGCCTCACCGACGCCGTTTGTGGTTACCTTTTGGGAGCGCCGGACGAGAGCAATTCGTAAAAACGTTTCGCTCCTATGTTGGATCCACAAGCAATAATTCCGATATTTTTACCGGCAAGTTCGCTCTTGAGCGGCCCGGTGATCGCAGCCGTCGTCGCGGCACATGCTGGTTCCGCGACGATCTTGAGGCCGTCGAAAAGCACAGTCATCGCCCGTGTCATCTCGTCGTCTTCGACCTCGACCATTTGATCCACATATCGTTGCGCAAGACCAAAGGAATAGGGCATGGCGAGGGGGGAGCCCAAACTGTCCGCGATGGTGTTAACCTTGTCCAATCGCTGGGGACTGCCTATTTTGAGCGACCGAGACATGCTGTTTGCCCCAACGGGTTCGACGCCGTAGATGCGAATGTTTGGATGAATAAGTTTCGCCGCCAGAGCAAGCCCACTTATCAAACCGCCGCCTCCGACGGGAATAATCAGCGCGTCCAAATCGGGCGTGTCCGTTAATATCTCAAGGCCAATGGTTGCCGCACCCAGAGTCATATAGGGACTTTCGAATGGGTGGAGGGGCGTTGCGCCCGCGGCTGAAAGAATGTCCATCCGTGCGAAGGCTGCGGTGATGTCTTCGGCCAACTCAACTTCGGCCCCAAGCGCAATACAGCCTTCAATTCGCGCCGAATCCGTTGTCTTGGGCATGATGACCTTAGCCGAAATATCGGATTTTTTCGCCCCCCAAGCAACGGCCAACGCGTGATTGCCACCACTAACCGCAACAACGCCTGCCGCGCGCGCGGTTGGGTCCATTGCAGCAATCGCCAACAGAACACCGCGCGCTTTGAACGTGCCTGTTTCTTGAAACAGCTCCATTTTCATAGTCACTTGAGCATCGGCAGGAAGACCTACAATACGGTCAGAACTCAACCTTACCGAAGGCGTGCGAATAATTTTTCCGCGCAAGGACTCGGCGGCGATTTTTATATCGCGAAGGTCTGGATAGCTCATTTCTCACCAAGTTTCGCGTGGACTTCATCAAGATCGACAGGCTGTAGCGGCATCTTGTTGGCCGGATTCTCAAAATCATATTGAAAAAGGCGGAAATCACGTTTGTAAATTTCATAAACGAGATGCATGGATAGATCGTCGAAATAGTCTTCAACGGGGTGCAGGCGCTTTGGCCCATGGCCTTCACTTTCATTGAAACGCGGAATTTGGGCGAGATCCACCGCATGAGGCGTTTCAATCGCGTTTAAAACCTCTTGCATTCCTTCGTTAAAACGTTCGGTGAATATGATTTTATTATACTTCCCGCCGTTGTTAATAAACGTCGAAACATGCCCCGACATCGCGGACCAATGGATGTCTGGATCCATCGGGCGGCGCCAACGAATGCTGTCGCGGGCAAACAAAAGGAATCGGCGAAAGCTCTTTACTTGATCAAATTCGAATCCTGTTTCCGGATCGCCAACTTCGATCCCGTATTTCTGAACCAACAAAGGTACCAGATTGCCACGATACCGTTTTCCATTGCGTTGAATGCCGCAGATTTTATCGAAAAAGGAGCTTAGAATACGGGTGTAGGGGTTGCGGACACAGGTGAAAGCGTAACTTTCGTGGCCTGTCACGTTGCGCTCTATAATGGGCTGGCTGGCTTCAATGGCCCATTTATGCAGCCCCGCTTTTGAGTCGTGAATGTCGCCGTCAAAAAACGTGCCGTGATCGGAGTAATACATGATCTGCCCGATGGTCGAGCAGGCGCATTTCGGAACAACGCGGTATACCACGCTTTCACTCTCGGTCATCCAAGTGCCGGGAAAGCCCATATTTTTATCGTCTCCAATAGTGTGCCCGAACAGAAATACGCGGTGCTGACTTGTTTTTGCACAAAAAAGCAAAGAAACGCTGTTTATTCAACGCCTGTTAGCGTTATTTGTGTAAACAATCTGGGATAATAAGGGTTTTGTTTCGTAAATGGCAAAAATCGCCTACATTCTTCTGTGCCACAAGGATCCAGAAGCCATTATTTTGCAAGCCAAGCGTCTGACCGCTACTGGTGACTATATGGCGATTCATTTTGACGCAAGCGCCAGTCCAGCGCATTTCGCCGAAATTGGCGCAGCCCTGAAGGGCAATTCAAATGTTGTTTTTTCAAAAAAGCGGATCAATTGTGGATGGGGGGCGTGGAGCCTGGTGCAAGCCACGCTTTATGCTGTTGAGGCCGCTGAAAAGGCTTTCCCGCGGGCGACGCATTTTTACATGCTGTCTGGCGACTGTATGCCGATTAAATCGGCGGTTTATGCACACAAGTTTTTAGACAATACCGATATCGATTATATTGAAAGTTTCGACTATTTCGAAAGTGATTGGATTAAAACGGGGATGAAGGAAGAGCGGCTTATTTATCGCCACTATTTCAACGAACGCACCCAAAAATGGCTTTTTTATCAAAGTTTCAATCTCCAGCGCAAACTGGGATTCTCGCGCGAAATTCCGTCCGATATTCAGGTGCAGATCGGCAGCCAATGGTGGTGTCTACGTCGCCGGACGATAGAAGCAATTCTTCGGTTTACCAAAGAGCGTAAAGACGTCATGCGTTTTTTCCGCACCACGTGGATTCCGGATGAAACGTTTTTCCAAACGGTCGTGCGCCATCTGGTGCCAGTAGTTGAAATTGAAGCGCGGACACTGACGTTTTTAATGTTTTCGGAATATGGAATGCCGGTGACGTTTTACAACGACCACTATGATATGCTTGTGAGCCAAGACTTTCTTTTCGCACGCAAAGTGAGCCCCGAGGCCGAAGAACTCAAACTTCGCTTGGGGAAGCTTTATGCAAGTGAGAACGCGGATTTCCCAATTTCAAGCGAGGGTCGAAGCCTGTTTAAGTTCCTGACAGGGCGAGGGCGCGAAGGGCGCCGGTTTGCGCCGAGGTTCTGGGAGGCAGAAGCAACCATGGGGCGCAATCGTGAACTTTTGATTGTTGCCTGTAAGAAATGGCATGTCGCCAAGCGCCTGGTCGACGGCATTCGCCGCTCCTCTGATTTTCCCGTCATCGAATATCTTTTTAACGAAGAAAATACGCCGTTGCCCGATTTGGGCGGTATTCAGTCCACGATTGGCAAACGCACGCGGCATCGGCGCGCGTTGGTGCGGATGTTGTTTGACTACTATGAAACCGACAAAATGGTTATATGTCTGGACTCTAGCAATCTGGACCTCATACAGGATTTTTACGCAGATCGCAGTAAAACGAAACTGCTGGAGATCAATTGTGACTTTTCTGGCGATTATCTGGTTGGGCATGCCATTCGGGTTGGCCTTGCGGGGGAAAGCCCGTCAGAGGAAACCATCAACTCCTTGATGCCAACAATTCAACAAGATTTGGTGTATGAATCGGATGCGATCCGCGACGCGAATTTCCCCATGCACTTTCGCATCCTGCAAAAGAATTCGCCTGCGAAAAATGCGATTCCTCTCGCAGAGTTCCTTGATGCCACACCTGAAGACGCGCTAAGACTCGCCGAAATTGACCACTTATTCTCTGATTAAACGCTGTCGCAAAAGGATGCCCCTATGGCCTATCTCTATGATTCCGAAAACATTTTCGCCAAGATCCTCCGAGGGGAAATTCCGAATGCTACTGTTTTGGAAACTGACCACACGTTGGCATTTCGCGATATTACGCCCCAAGCCCCCGACCATGTTTTGGTAATACCTAAGGGGCCGTATGTGAATTTTGATCACTTCGCAATGAATGCGAGTGATGCTGAGATTTTGGATTTTAACCGCACAATCGGCACTCTTTGCGAAATGCTCAAGGTGCAGCCAGGCGAGGGTGGCAATGGGTATCGCTTGATCGCCAATTCAGGCGAAGCCGCAATCCAAGAGGTGCCGCATATGCACATGCATATCCTCGCCGGCCGTCCCCTTGGTCGCATGCTAAATCCTGCTTAAAGTTACAGTTATTTTGCCGTTAAGGCCAAAAATGCGTCCTCAAGATCAGGCTCTTCGGTGCGGACATCACGAATGGTGATGTTTGCGTCGCGGAGCGAGTCGAGGATTTCACTCGCCGAAGTAGTGGTGCTTTTGTAACTGATCGCGAGCGAGCCATCGGCGCGGCGTGTTAGTGTCGTGTCTTTGGGAGGCGTGTATTCTGCGGCTGAACGATCTGGTACAATGACCAGTGTTTTGGTATCCAAACGGCCCACCATAGTTTTTGTATCTTCGCGGACGATTAACTCGCCATGGTTAATAATGCCGATCTCGTCGCACATTTCCTCGGCTTCTTCGAGGTAGTGGGTCGTCAAGATGATCGTCATGCCCTGCTGGTTCAACTTGCGCACGTTGTCCCATAGCATCTGGCGGATTTCGATATCTACGCCAGCGGTCGGCTCGTCCAAAACCAAAATGTCGGGATGATGTACGAGGGCTTTGCCCAGCAAAAGACGCCGCTTCATACCGCCCGAAAGCGACCGCGCATAGGCGTCTGCCTTGTCAGTAAGGCCAATCATTTCAAGGATTTCGTCGCTTTTGCGTTTGGATTTCGGAACACCATATAATCCAGCCTGTACCTCAAGGGCTTCGCGCGGCGAAAAAAACGGGTCCATGTTGAGTTCTTGCGGCATCACCCCAATAGAGGCGCGCGATTGACGGGGGTTGATGTTCTGATCAAACCCCCAAATCTTGACGTTCCCCGCGGATTTCACCACAAGCCCCGCCAGAATATTAATGAGCGTTGATTTTCCCGCACCATTTGGCCCCAACAGTCCAAAAATACTGCCTTTAGGGATCGCGAGATCAATCCCTTTCAAGGCGACTTTGGGCGCTTGATTGCGCTGCGCAGCATAGGTCTTTTTCAGGCCAGTAATTTCTAAAGCGTTCTCAACCATTTCCATCATCCCGCATCGGTTTTCGATCTTGCCCCGAGGGTGTGGATCGCTATCATGCAGCAGACTTAAGCCCGAAGACCGTCTTCGACAAGCTAAACGGAGCCATCATGACCATAGAAGCCCCTGAAATCGTTATTGTAGAGCAAAGCCGTGTGGCCTGTGATGGAGGCGAAGGCGCGCTGGGACACCCCCGCGTATGGCTTTTTATCCCCGAAGAAACAGGGTTTGTTGAGTGTGGCTATTGCGACAAAAAGATCATCCTCAAGGGCGGCTCGGCCGACACCTAAATTCTTTGCAGGTAGATTAAAATTCCTTCAGGAAGCCCCAAATTGCGCAGCATTTGGGTGGTGAAGACCTGAGTGATATGCGAAGGTTGTCGCACATAAAAATCGAAAAGGGCGCGCTATGGAAACCTCATTTGGCAAAGGCTGTCATCTACATTTGATCGATGGCTCGGCGTTCATTTTCCGCGCGTATCATGCGTTGCCGCCACTTACGCGCAAGTCTGACGGATTGCCCATCGGGGCCGTCGCCGGATTTTGCAACATGTTGTATAAGCAAGTTGAGGACAATAAAGGATCAGACGCGCCGACGCATGTTGCTGTCATTTTTGATCACTCGGGCAAGACTTTTCGTAATGATCTCTATGATTTATACAAAGCCAACCGCCCTCCGGCGCCCGAAGATCTCCGCCCGCAGTTTCCTCTAACCCGCGATGCAACCCGCGCGTTTAACATTGCCTGTATCGAGGTTGAGGGCTTTGAAGCGGACGATATAATCGCGACCCTTGCCCGCCAAGCGGATGAGGCAGGGGGGCGCTGCACGATTATTTCGAGCGACAAAGACATGATGCAACTCGTCGGTGGCGGGGTCGAAATGCTCGACGTCATGAAAGGCAAGCGCATCGATCGTGAAGGTGTTTTCGACAAATTCGGCGTTGGTCCCGAGCGCGTTGTCGATGTTCAGGCTTTGGCGGGAGATAGCGTTGATAACGTGCCCGGCGCGCCCGGAATTGGCCTCAAAACGGCGGCGCTTTTGATCAACGAATATGGCGATCTGGAAAGTCTTTTGGCGCGGGCTGGTGAAATCAAACAACCCAAGCGCCGCGAAAGTCTTCTCAACAACGAAGCACTCATCCGCGTTTCGCGCTCCCTTGTGAAGCTCGACACGCATATGGATTTGGACTTCACGCTCGAAAGCCTTGAGATTCGCGAGCCTGAAGCCGAAAGACTATTGGCTTTCCTCAATGAGATGGAATTCCGCACCCTCACGAAGCGGGTAGCCGATAAAATGGGTGTCGCGGCCCCAATCATTGTGGAAATCAGCGGGGCTAGTGCGCCCATGGCCTTGCCGACCGTGGCGATTGATCCCGAAAAATACGAATGTGTGCGCGACGGCACGGAACTGCAAAAATGGATTGATGCTGCGTATCGGCGGGGCTGGGTTGCGGTGGATACCGAGACCACGGGTCTGAATGATATGATCGTTGATTTGGTCGGCATATCGCTGTGCATTGAGGCAGGCGAGGCCTGTTATATTCCGCTCGCGCATCGCGCAGATGCTGGCGAAGACCTTTTTGCAACCAACACGTTGGCCGATGGACAAATGGCGCTTCAGGCGGCGCTTGATATGCTCAAACCGATGCTCGAAGACCCGTCGATTCTAAAAATCGGCCAGAATATGAAATACGACGCCAAGATTTTCAAACGCTATGGCGTTTCGGTCGCGCCGATCGATGACACGATGTTGATGTCCTATGCAATGAACGCGGGCTTGCATAATCACGGCATGGATACGTTGAGCGAACGCTATCTTGATCACACGCCGATTCCGATTAAATCTTTGCT
This sequence comes from Falsihalocynthiibacter sp. CO-5D18, assembly GCF_041205445.1. Taxonomy (NCBI): domain Bacteria; kingdom Pseudomonadati; phylum Pseudomonadota; class Alphaproteobacteria; order Rhodobacterales; family Roseobacteraceae; genus Falsihalocynthiibacter; species Falsihalocynthiibacter sp. CO-5D18. Next base: position 272,525 of record NZ_JBGFCF010000003.1, read on the forward strand.
TGGAAGCGGAAAATCCGCGATCACCTTTGATCAAGTGCCCGTAGACGAAGCCGTAAAATACGCCGCCGAAGATGCTGATATTACTCTGCGTTTGTGGCAAATATTCAAGCCACAGTTGCACCAGAAACAGGTGACAACGGTTTACGAAACGCTTGAACGTCCGCTCGTTCCTGTGCTGGCAGAAATGGAAATGTACGGGATCAAAGTAGATCGGGATACCCTGTCGCGGATGTCCAACGCCTTTGCCCAGAAAATGGCGGGCCTAGAGGCCGAAATTCACGAGATTGCAGGCCAAAGTTTCAACATCGGCTCCCCCAAACAGCTTGGGGAAATCCTGTTCGACAAGATGGCCCTTGAGGGTGGAAAAAAGGGCAAAACCGGCGCCTATGCGACGGGCGCAGATATCCTTGAGGACCTCGCTGCCGAAGGGCATGATCTACCCGCCCGCGTTTTGGATTGGCGGCAGTTAAGCAAACTTAAATCCACCTATACGGACGCCCTTCAGACCCATATCAATCCAGATACGGGGCGTGTGCACACGTCCTATTCCATCGCCGGTGCCATCACAGGGCGCTTGGCATCGACCGATCCAAACTTGCAAAATATTCCTGTTCGAAGCGAGGAAGGGCGGCGCATTCGCGAGGCCTTTATTGCCGAAGAAGGCAAAACCCTCGTCAGCCTCGATTACAGTCAAATAGAGCTGCGAATTCTGGCGCATGTGGCAAATATCGAGAGCCTCAAACAGGCGTTCCGTGACGGGCATGACATTCACGCTATGACCGCGAGCGAGATGTTTGACGTGCCGCTCGACGAAATGACACCCGAAATTCGCCGCCAAGCGAAGGGCATTAACTTTGGGGTGATCTACGGCATTTCAGGCTTTGGACTTGCGCGAAATCTGCGAATTCCGCGCAAAGAAGCGCAGGGCTTTATTGACCGCTATTTTGAGCGCTTTCCCGGAATTCGGACCTATATGGACGATACCGTGCAATTCGCGCGCGATCACGGTTATGTCGCGACCCTCTTTGGCCGCAAAATCAACACGCCTGAAATCAACGCCAAAGGGCCACAGGCGGGGTTTGCCAAACGCGCCGCGATCAATGCGCCCATTCAAGGGACGGCTGCGGATATTATTCGTCGGGCGATGATCCGGATGCCGGCGGCGATCAAGGACCTGCCCGCCAAAATGCTCCTTCAGGTGCATGATGAACTGATCTTCGAGGTCGAAGATAGTGCCGTTGACGAAACGATCGAAGTTGTCCGTAACATCATGGAAAACGCGGCAATGCCAGTTGTAAAACTGGATGTACCATTGACTGTGGATGCGGGGCGCGGCGCGAATTGGGCACGGGCGCACTAAAGGGTCGGGCGATGATTTTCGATGGCGTAAAAATCCACGAGTCGCTTGCCCACGCTATGTTCAAACGGGCCTGTCTCGGTGAGGGATTTCATACGATCAAGGCGGAACATACGGAAATCATTCCGTAATTCACACCATCCGACCAAGGTCCAAACCTTGCCCCAAAACCAAAGTCCAAGCGGGCGGACGTGGCGTTCGCTTTTGGTGCCGTCGCCCTTTTCGTAGTGAATGAGCAGCATTTGTTGGCGATCCACGGCGGATTCAATTTGGTCGATGACTTTGCGTTCTGCATCGGAAAACCAATGACGGTTGGGTGCGAAAATCTGAACCTTGGCTACATTTTTTCGGGCTTCCTCAGGGAGAACGGCTTCGATTTTTACAAGGGCTTCTTGGGCGGCAAGAGCCATATCTGACCCACCCCAAGCGCGTAACATGCGCGCGCCCGCAACCAGTGCGGTGATTTCCTTGCGGTTGAACATCAGCGGCGGCAGATCATAGCCTTCCCGCATCAAATACCCAACGCCAGCCTCGCCATCAATCGGAACCCCCGAGCCGATCAAATCCGCGATGTCGCGATAGATTGTCCGTTCGCTTACCTCCAGCCGATCCGCCAAAATGCGGGCCGTAAGGAGCCGACCGCCGCGCAGATATTGCACGATCTGAAAGAGGCGGTCGGCTCTTCGCAATTAGGTCGCCACTTCAAAGAGGCCGATGGAATTTCCATCTGGGTCCGCGATATATTGGAAGCGCCCTGAAGGGATGGTCACAGGCTCGCGCACCACGGTCGCGCCCGCGTCTTTGGCCCGTGTGATCGCGGCTTCAAGGTTGCCGTATATTGCCAAATGTACTGTTGGACCGGTGCCTGTTGGCGCGGGAGTGCCTGCATAAATATGGCCCGCAATGGCGGCTTGGTCTTGCATAGGAAAGAAGATGATTTCCCCGCCACCGAATTCTTCGATTTTCAGCGGAGTGTCGAGGACAGCACTGTAAAATTTGCGCCCCGCTTCAAGGTCGGTAACGGGAATTTCGGCCCAGACGACCGAGTGTTTAGGAGAACTAGACATGAATATGTTCCTTTGAGTAAGTGTTCGTAGGACCCTTTTTACATACCCCTCCTGACAGCATTATGTCAGGAGCCTTGCGCGATGTTCAAACTAATTTGCTTTGGGCGAGGATTGGGAAAAACACCCCTCCCGACCAAATGCCGAAAAACGGCGTGCCTTCAATATCTTGTGTGTCGCCAATATCGACGAGTCGGTAAAAACTTTTTCTATCGATCAGGGCTTCAAGATTGGCGCGCACCAAAACATAAGGCGCGGGTTCGCCGCTGTCAGGATCAATGGTGACGCGAATCGGATGATCGGGTCCTGCGGTCACGTCGTCGCCAACATGGGTTGTGAACGTGAGGGATTGCTCTGCGCCTGTTCCCTCGGCGTTGAAATCGATCGCAACAAAAGGCGCGTCGTCCACTTTGATGCCCACTTTTTCAACGGGCGTCACAAGGAAATAATCCTCACCGTCCTTGCGCAAGATGGAGGAGAAAAGTTTGACCAAACCCTTACGCCCGATGGGGGAACCGAGATAAAACCAAGTCCCATCGCGCGCGATCCGCATATCTAGGTCACCACAGAACGGCGGGTTCCACAAATGAACGGGCGCTGGCCCCCTTTTGGTGGCCTGTTTTGCCGCGCTGATGATGCTCGTTGGCAGCTCAGATTTTTCTGGGCTAGAATCCGCTGGATTTGACGGCATTTTCACGATCTTTTCATCTGAATTCGCTTTTGTCATTTGTACCTCGCAGGATTAACGACTTTAATGCAGCTTATATTTGAAAACGGAGGTAATCCATGCCCGAAACGGAAAATCTGGTCGCAGAGATCGAACTCTTGAGCGAAAAACTGGCCGCGGCCAAGGCCAGTCTAACCCAGAAGTTCATCGGGCAGGAAGGTGTTGTCGACCTCGCGTTGTCTGCCCTCCTGTGCGGCGGGCATGCGTTGCTCGTTGGTTTGCCAGGCCTGGGAAAAACCCGATTGGTGGACACGTTATCGACGGTTATGGGCCTTTCGGGGAACCGGATTCAGTTTACGCCGGATTTGATGCCTGCGGACATTTTAGGGTCTGAGATTTTGGATACGGACACGGACGGGAAGCGGGCGTTTAAGTTTGTTCCCGGTCCAATTTTTTGCCAGCTTTTGATGGCCGACGAGATCAACCGCGCCAGCCCACGCACGCAATCCGCGTTGCTTCAGGCCATGCAGGAACATGTTGTAACCATCGCGGGCGAGGAGCGCAGCCTTGGCGAGCCGTTCCATGTTTTGGCTACTCAGAACCCGATTGAGCAGGAAGGAACATATCCGCTTCCAGAGGCGCAGCTCGACCGGTTTTTGGTGCAAATCAACGTGAGTTATCCCGACCGTGCCACGGAACGAGCGATCGTTTTGGCGACAACCGGCACGCAGGATGCACAGGTGCATGAAGTCTTTACTGCTGCCGAATTGCTCGCCGCTCAACAGGTGCTTCGGCGCATGCCTGTCGGCGAACAGGTCGTGGATATGATCCTTGATTTGGTGCGTACCTGCCGTCCAGAGGACGAAACCTCCCCAGACTTTATCCGCGAAACCGTGGCGTGGGGGCCAGGTCCGCGTGCGGCGCAAGCGCTCATGATGACCGTGCGTGCAAAAGCCCTTTTGGCGGGGCGTCTTGCACCCAATATCGATGATGTGATGCAATTGGCGGAACCCGTATTGTCGCATCGCATGGCGTTAAGCTTTGCGGCGCGCGCACAGGGCGAAACGCTTCCCGACATCATTGCCAAAGCTTGCGCAGAAATTACGCGCGTTAAGGCTGCTGCATGATTTCTACGTCCGCCCCCTTACGCGAACGGGCCGAAGGACTTGCCTCAGCGCTTCCTGGATTGCTAGCGGCTGCCAATCAATTGGCGGCATCAGTGCAAACAGGCGAACACGGGCGGCGGCGTAGTGGGGTGGGTGACGAATTTTGGCAATACCGCCAAGCGGTTGCAGGGGATTCCCTGCGGGATATTGATTGGCGTCGCTCGGCACGTTCGGATGTACATTTCATCCGACAAAAGGAATGGCAGGCGATGCAAACGGTCACATTATGGGCCGATACGTCGCAAAGCATGCGGTTTTCGTCCTCACCACAACACGCGACCAAAGCCTTTCGCGCGCAGCTCCTTACGCTCGCAATTGCGGTTCTTTTGCACCGAGGCGGAGAGAAAACTGCCCTTCTTGGCGACCCAACCCCCGCTAGCGCAAGTCGCGGCGGCCTAACGCATTTGGCGCAGGAACTTGAGAAAATGGTGGACGACGCCGAATTCGGCGCTCCCATGCGAAGCACTCTGCCAAAGAACACGCAAGTCGTGCTGATTTCAGATTTTCTTGGCGACACGAAAGCCCTTCGGGAGCTGTTGAATTCGGCGCAAGGGCAAGGCGTGCGCGGTGCGATTGTGCAGGTTCTTGATCCGCAGGAAATCGCGTTCCCGTTTGAAGGGCGCAATGTTTTTGAAAGTCCGACGGGCGCGATTCGACATGAAACTCTGAAAGCGCGGGGGCTTAAGGCGCGCTACCATGATCGGCTCGCTGAGCGGCAGGCGGTGTTGCGAGATTTGGCGCGAAGCTCGGGGTGGCAATTCACCGTTCATCAAAGCGATAGCGCGCCGCTTCCCGCCCTTTTGTGGCTCTATTCTGCGCTAAGTGTGGGGCGTTGATGTTTACGCTTGGTCCTCTTGGCTTTGCACAGCCCGCCTTTTTGCTCGCGCTGGTTTTCTTGCCCATTTTATGGTGGCTTTTGCGCGCTGTACCGCCTGCTCCTGTGATCCGGAAGTTCCCAGCAGTAGGTCTGTTGCTCGGTTTGAAAGATGAGGAAAATCAAACGGATAGAACTCCTTGGTGGTTGCTCGTACTGCGCATTTTTGCTCTGGCGGCTGCGATCGTTGCCTTTGCAGGTCCATTGCTCAACCCTCAATCCTCCGAGCCGGGAGAAAACCGCAATCTGTTGATTGTCGCGGATGCAAGTTGGGCGTCGGCTCCCGGATGGTCATCGCAACAAGATCGTTTGCAGTTGGTCCTAAAAGACGCCGCAAGGAACGGAAATTTGGTGGCATTTTTGCCCCTAACGGATGTGCCCACCACTCCGCTTTTGCTTGAATCCGCCGAGAATGTTTTGACCCAATTGCCGTCCATGGCTCCGCGCCCATGGTTGCCGGATGATGACGCAGCTGTCGCTTTGGTTGATGAATTCGCGTCGCAACAATCGACGCCGTTGTCTGTTCTTTGGATGTCGGATGGATTGGAACGGGCAGGGCGCGAGGCGCTTCTTGCAAGCCTTGAAGATGTTGGACCCGTGCGCGTTTATGAGGGGGCGCATCAAACCTTGGCGCTTGGGCCTGTAAGCTTTGAAACGGGTGAAGTTTTGGTGCCTGTTTTGCGTAAAATCAGCGCTTCTGACTTGGAAGTTCAAGTGAATGCAATTGGCCCTGATCCGTCGGGAACGACGCGTGTTTTGGCTCAGTCGTTGGCGTATTTTGAGGCGGGACAAACCACGAGCGAAGCGCGTTTTGATATGCCGCCAGAAATACGCAATCGGATCACTGAGTTTAGCATCGCTGGCCATGTTTCGGCGGGAGCGGTTGTTTTAACTGATGAAGCGTTGAAGCGACGCGAGGTTGCGCTGTTTTCGTCTGGAAGCGAAGATGAAGCCCTCGCGCTCCTTGATCCGCTCCATTATTTGCGACAGGCTTTGGTGCCCACGGCCGATCTGGTCGACGGCCTGATCGCCGAAACCCTTTTAGCGCGACCCGATGTGGTGATTTTGGCCGATGTGGCCCAGCTTTCCGAAGGCGATAGCGCGGCCCTTGAAGACTGGGTGAAAGACGGCGGATTGCTCGTGCGTTTTGCGGGGCCGCGCCTTGCTGCGAGCGACGTTAGCCGCAGTTCCGAAGACCCGCTTATGCCTGTGCGTTTACGGGTTGGTGGGCGTAGTATCGGTGGTGCCATGAGTTGGGGCGAGCCGCGTGGTCTCAAGGAATTTCCCACGGCTTCCCCTTTCTTTGGCCTAAAAATACCAAGTGATGTTGTGGTCAATTCACAGGTGGTCGCAGAACCCGACCCTTCTCTTGCCTCGCGCGTTTTAGCCAGCCTTGAAGATGGCACACCGTTGGTAACACGCAAGGAATTGGGTGATGGGCAAGTTGTGTTGTTCCATGTGACCGCCAGCGCGCAATGGTCCAGCTTGCCAATTTCAGGTTTGTTTGTCCAAATGATGGAGCGACTGGCGATTTCGTCACAGGCTTCGCGCCCTACCGAGGAAGACTTGGCGGGTACAATTTGGTCCCCCGTCAAGGTGCTGGATGGTTTTGGGCAACTAATCCCGCCTCCAAGTACGCTTGCTGGAATTAAGGGCGAAATACTGGCATCCGCGCTGGTTTCTGCCGCCCTTCCACCGGGGCTATATGTTAGTGATAAGCGTCAAATCGCGCGCAATACTATCGCACAAGATCAAACCCTTCAGCCGCAAGTTTGGCCCTCCGCAGTTCCCGTTGATCGTGGCGGATCGGTGGAAGAGCGCTCCTTGAAAGGCGTGCTTTTGGGGCTGTCTTTGGTTGCATTGCTTCTTGACGTCATTGCATCGCTTTGGGTGTCTGGGCGCTTTCACGGCACGCGGACTTCAAGCACAATTGCGGTTTTTGCGACGCTCTTTTGTGTGCAGGGTATTGGGGCCGAAAGCTGGGCCCAGACAGCCTCTCAAACTGAAACACTAACCATTGATGAAAAGGCCTTTGCTGCGACAAGTGAAACGGTCATGGCTTATGTTATTACGGGCGACGAAGCTGTGGACGAGGTGTCACGTGCGGGCCTATGGGGACTTGGAAGGGTGCTTTTTCAACGCACATCTATCGAACCCGCTGATCCCATAGCTATTGATTTGGAAAAGGATGAATTGTCCTTCTATCCGATGATTTACTGGCCAATTACCACGACCCAAACCCTGCCATCACCTGCCGCCTATGCCCGTCTAAACAGGTATTTGCAAAAGGGTGGCCTCATCCTGTTTGATACCCGCGATGCCGACGAGCAAAGGTACAAAAGGGTCACCGAAAATACCCGAAAGCTGCGTATGTTTGCCCGCCAACTCGATATCCCGCCCCTTGAAGAGGTGCCATCTGACCATGTTTTGAATCGCAGCTTTTATCTGTTGGAGGAAGCCGCGGGACGATATGTCGGTCCGCCGGTTTGGGTCGAGGCCGCCCCTGCGGACGTGGAACTCGCCGAGGGGATGCCGTTTCGCAATTTAAACGACGGGGTGACGCCGGTTGTGATCGGTGCCAATGACTGGGCCGCGGCATGGGCGATTGCGCCTAATGGCAATCGTCTCTTTACCGTTGGGCGCGGGCGTGCGGGGGATGAGCAACGCGAAATGGCCTATCGTTTTGGGGTGAATTTGATGATGCACGTCCTGACCGGAAATTACAAAAGTGATCAGGTCCACGTGCCTGAATTGCTCGAACGACTGGGGCAGTAAATGACGCAAACCATTCTTTTTGACCCCCTGCTGCCCCTGCCGCTCATTTTGTTTGGGATTGTGACGTCGGTTTTCGTCGTCGGGTTTTCCTATTGGCGCGGTTTGTTTGGCTGGCCTCTACGGTCGTTTGCACTGACCGTTCTCTTCCTCACACTCCTCAATCCCGCGCTGCAAAGCGAAGATCGAGACGCAATGTCGGACATCGTTCTTATTTTGCAGGATAAGTCTTCCAGCCAGTCCCTCTCAGATCGGGAGGCCCAAAACGCTTCGGCGCTTGCCGCCTTGCGCCAAAAACTTGCGGCGTTGCCTAATACGGATATCCACGAAGTGTCTTTTGGCGATGGTGAGGCGGATTCTGGCACCACGCTTTTTGGCGCGCTGTCGGCGGCCCTTGCGGAAATCCCAGAGGCGCGTGTCGCGGGAATCGTTATCCTGAGTGACGGTCAAGCGCATGATATTCCAACGGAAGACGCGCTGAATGAGCTGACATGGCCGGCGCCGATTCATACACTTTTGAGCGGCCGAAAAGGCGATTGGGACCGACGCCTCGTTCTCTCCAAAGCTCCCGGATTTGGCATCATTGGCGAGCCTGTAATGCTTACCGTTTTGGTAGAGGATCAAGGGGCCGTTCCGCCGGATGTGGGGCCAAATGCTCCGCTCTTGATCTCCATTGATGGCGGCCCGACGCAAAGTTTTGAGGTTCCCATTGGGCAGGAACTTGAATTGCCGCTTACGCTTGCGCATGGTGGCCTGAATGTCGTGCAATTTGTCGTTCCTATGGCTGACACGGAACTCACGGATCGCAATAATACCGCTGTACTTCAAATCAATGGCGTGCGGGATCGCTTGCGTGTTTTGCTAGTCTCTGGCGAGCCGCATCCGGGGGAGCGTACATGGCGAAACCTTTTGAAATCAGACAGTTCTGTCGATTTGGTCCATTTTACCATCCTGCGCCCGCCTGAGAAACAGGATGGCGTACCCGTCTCGGAGCTATCATTGATTGCTTTCCCGACACGCGAATTGTTCCTTGAAAAAATTGATGATTTCGATCTAATTATTTTTGATCGCTACAAGCGGCGCGGTATTTTGCCTGCGAGTTATCTGGAGAATGTAGCCAATTATGTGCGTCGCGGCGGTGCAGTTCTGCTTGCGGCTGGGCCAGATTTCGCATCGGTCGAGAGCCTGTATTTCTCGGCCTTGTCCGAAATTTTGCCCGCCGAACCCACGGCGCGTGTTCTTGACGAAGAGTTCCGCCCGAAGGTAACAGAAACGGGGCAAAAGCACCCTGTGACTGAAGGTTTGCAAGCGGGACCTGAGCCTGAATGGGGCCGGTGGTTGCGGATGGTGGAGCTTGAAGCCAAATCCGGACATACGGTGATGTCTGGCAAAAGCGGCGCTCCCCTCCTGCAATTGGATCGGGTTGGCGAAGGGCGCGTCGCGCTTTTGGCGAGCGACCATGCTTGGCTTTGGCATCGTGGCTTTGACGGTGGTGGACCCCAGCTGGAACTCCTTCGCCGCTTGGCGCATTGGATGATGAAAGAGCCTGAGCTTGAGGAAGAGGCGCTATCGGCCTCCGCTGTGGGTTTGGAAATGAAGATCGTTCGGAGGACTTTGGGTGGCGATGACGCGCCTGCGCCAGATCTCGTGACGATCACGGCTCCAGATGGCAGTCTGGTCGAAGTCCCCCTTGTTCAATCCCGCCCTGGGCTTTTTGAAACAACCTATTTCGGGACAGAATTTGGACTCTATCGCTTGTCCCAAGGCGCGCTTTCGTTTGTGATCGGCATGGGGCCTGCCGCCCCGCGAGAGTTTGTGGAAACCGTGGCCACCTCGCGTGTGCTTGCACCCTTGATCACACCGACACAGGGAGGGATACTGAACATGGAAGACGGAACGCCAGACGTTCGCACTGTGCGTTCTGGCCGGAATGCGTCGGGAGCTGGATGGATCGGATTCGTCCCACGCGGCGCTTTTGTCACCACGGGAATTTCGGTGAGCCCATTGGTTCCCGCGTGGATTTTGCTGGTCTTGATCACTATGATGTCCATAGCCGCATGGCTGCGCGAGGGTCGCAGATAGCTATTTTAGATCAACGCGGTACGGCTCGGATGTCTCGCCATCTGTAAGGCAATTGGCCTGAATGAAGACATGGGTGACCCCATCAGGAATGGAGATTCCCGTAACGGATCGGGTAAACGGCTGCTCGTTTTCATGCGGATGTGCGAGGGAACGTTGGCCTAGGATAGAGCCGTCCGGAGCGATGATCTTCCAACCGTCCGCATAGTGGTCCCACCCCGAATCCGGATGCAGAATTGAAACGTCAAATCGCCATTTTGTGCCTGACTGGGACGCGACCACATGTTTGACAACGGCCGGATCGGCGAAGGCAGGGGCCGCGAAGAATACTAGTAAGGCTACAAGGCGTTTCATGGTGTTTTACCCTCAAGAAGGACGGCCCGAGAATGGGACGCAAATTCGCGCCGCCATAGGACAAGACTCGTCACAATTGTGGATATAATAAGGGGCCATGCACCCAACATCCATGCCAAACATGCTAAGGCGTAGTAAACTGTTCGTAATCCACGGTTATAGCTTCGCGCAGCGGTTATATTGATTTCACCGGATTGTTTCGCGCGAATGAGGGCCATTGGGTCTTCAATTTCGTTTGGCGCGGCGGCCATGACCACGGCCGCATATCCGAACAATCGATGGGACCAGACGAAATTGAGAAATGCGCTGGCGAGCATCACCAAAACAAGCAGGATTTTTATTTCCCATACAATGGCGGGCGCACTTTCGATGGAGAAATCGCTGGCGAGACCACGAAGATGCTCTTGATTTCCAATGAGCGCCAACCCGCCACCAATGCTAATCATACACGCCGACGCAAAAAATGTGGTGCCTGTGCGTAGGGTTGCAAGGATTGTCGCGTCAAAAATCCGTGGCTGTCGCGTTACATATTGGACCATCCATTCACGGCGGTAGTTCGCCATAAGCGAAGACGTGGACGGATTATTGGGGGTCGGGTTTTCAATCCTCCAACCAAGAAACGTCCAGCTGAGCAGAAGAAATGCCATGGCAACGGCATCAATCACGTCAAAATATGTAAATCTAGCAAGGAGTTCCATGGTGGTTACATTAGCGCGCGCGATTGGGGGTTGCTAGATCAAAAAATTGGTTATAATTTCTTACCAATTCAAAACTGCAAGGTGAAATTATGGAAATGCCAACCCCCGATGTAAAGGTACTAGATCGCAAATCGCAGATCGTTTCGCTCCTGCAGGCCGTTCTTCACACAGGCACGGTAATTCACGATGAAATCGAAACCCGCGCCTATGAGTGTGATGCGCTGACGGCCTACCGTTGTCCGCCGATGTGTGTGGTTTTGCCAACGACAACCGAAGAAGTCGCCGCCGTTTTGAGGATATGCGCGCAAGAGAACGTTCCCGTTGTGCCGCGCGGGGCAGGGACGTCGCTTGCCGGAGGTGCGCTTCCGACCGCCGATTGCGTTGTTTTGGGCGTGGCCCGCATGAACGAAGTACTCGAAACCGACTACGACAATCGCTTTATCCGCGTGCAAACGGGTCGTACCAATTTAAGCGTATCCGGTGCGGTTGAGGAGAACGATTTTTTTTATGCGCCCGATCCAAGTAGCCAGCTTGCCTGTGCGATTGCGGGCAATATTGCGATGAATTCTGGCGGTGCGCATTGCCTGAAATATGGGGTTACGACGAACAACCTGCTCGGTGTTCGAATGGTGACGATGGAGGGCGAAATTGTCGATATTGGTGGGGCCCATATGGGGGCCGCAGGGCTTGATTTATTGGGCGTGATTTGTGGTAGCGAAGGGCAGCTTGGAGTTGTCACCGAAGCCACCCTGCGCATTCTTCCCAAACCCGAAGGCGCGCGGCCCGTGTTGATCGGCTACGACAGTAATGAGGTCGCAGGCGCTTGTGTGAGCGACATCATCAAGGCGGGGGTCTTACCCGTCGCGATTGAGTTTATGGACCGCCCTTGCATTCGCGCTTGCGAAGCCTTTGCTCATGCGGGCTACCCCGATTGCGAAGCGCTTTTGATTGTCGAGGTTGAGGGAAGCGATGCCGAAATCGCGCACCAGCTTGACCTGATCAAAGCGATTGCCATGCGCCACAATCCCGTCGAATTTCGTGAAAGCAAATCTGCCGAAGAAAGCGCCGCGATTTGGCTGGGCCGTAAGTCGGCCTTCGGTGCAATGGGGCAAATCAACGACTATATGTGTTTGGACGGCACGATTCCTGTTTCCGAGTTGCCGCTCGTTCTTAAGCGCATCCGCGAACTCTCGGCTGGCTACGGCCTTGATGTGGCAAATGTTTTTCACGCAGGCGATGGCAACATGCACCCGCTGATCCTGTTTGATGCAAACAAAGCGGGGGATCTGGAAAAATGCGAGGCTTTGGGGGCGGATATTCTGCGGCTTTGTGTGGAGGTTGGCGGTTGTTTGACGGGCGAGCACGGGGTCGGCGTAGAGAAGCGGGATTTGATGTTGGACCAATACACAGAAGCGGATTTGGAGGCACAGTTGCGAGTCAAAGATGTGTTTGATCCAATGTGGCTGTTGAATGCGGCGAAAGTTTTTCCCCTTTCAACAACAGAAACGCGGCGTGCTGCTAAGGAATTGATCCCCAATGACTAAATCTCAAATCAATTGCCCGCGTTCCGAAAAAGAGCTTGCCGAATTTGTGCGGGATGCGAGCCGCGCGATGCGTGTCACTGGCGGAGATACGCGCAGAATTGGCTCCACTCAGGCGGAGGATGTGGTGAGTACTTCTGCACTTTCTGGCATTACGCTCTATGATCCAGGCGCACTCACTTTGGTCGCGAAATCAGGCACGCCCCTTTTGGAAATCGAAAATGCACTCGCCGCCGAAAATCAAAGGCTGGCCTTTGAACCTATGGACCATCGCAGCCTGCTTGGAACGCAAGGGACTTCGACAATCGGCGGGGTGGTTGCCGCGAATGTGTCTGGCCCACGGCGGGTGCAGGTGGGGGCCTGTCGCGATCACCTTTTGGGGGTTCGGTTTGTCGATGGGCGCGGCGATGTTATTAAGAACGGGGGCCGTGTTATGAAGAATGTGACGGGCTATGATTTGGTTAAACTGATGGCGGGCAGTTATGGGACATTGGGAATCCTGAGCGAAGTTTCCCTTAAAGTTTTGCCACAAGTCGAAGCGGTCGCGACGGTTCTGATCAAAGGTCTAACCAATTCCGAAGCGGTTTCGGTGATGTCCCGCGCGATGGGATCACCCTATGAGGTCTCCGGTGCGGCCCACATGCCTTTGGGTATGGAGGGCGAGGCTGCGACAACGCTACGGGTCGAAGGTTTTCACGCGTCGGTTGCTTGCCGGGCGCAAGCTTTGGTCGAGATGTTCAAAGGGTGTTCTGACATCACAGTTCAAACGGACCCCACACGGACCGCTGCTGCGTGGCAAGGAATTAGCGAGGCCGCGCCCTTTCACAATGAAGCGGGTGACGTTTGGAAAATTTCCTGTGTTCCGAGCGATGCCCCAAGGTTGGCGCAAGCCGCAGGCGGCAAAATCTTGTTCGATTGGGCGGGCGGATTGATCTGGGCGCTTACGACCGAGGGGCACGATCTTCGCGTCGATCTGGGGGCTTTTGATGGGCACGCCACGCGTATTCGCGCGGGGAAAGACACCGTTGCCGATATCCCAACCTTCGCCCCAGCGCATCCTTTGATTGAACGGCTGTCGGTGGGGCTTCGCGAAAAGTTTGATCCACGTGGGATCTTAAATCCAGGTTTGATGGGATAGAAAATGCAAACGAATTTCACACCTGACCAGCTTAAAGATCCGGAGATTGAACGCGCCAACGAGATTCTGCGGGCCTGTGTCCACTGCGGATTTTGCACGGCGACTTGCCCAACCTACCAAGTTTTGGGCGACGAACTCGACAGTCCGCGCGGGCGCATTTACCTCATCAAGGATATGCTCGAAAGCGGGCGACCTGCTGACGAGAAAACCGTGAAACACGTGGACAGATGCCTGTCGTGTTTGGCCTGTATGACCACGTGCCCCTCGGGCGTTCACTACATGCATTTGGTCGATCAGGCGCGTGCATATATTGAAAAAACTTACAAACGCCCGTTTATGGATCGCAGTTTGCGCTGGATGCTGGCGCAGATTTTACCCTATCCAAAACGGTTTCGGCTGGCGCTTTTGGGCGCAAAAATCGGACGACCCTTTGCCTTTCTGATGCCTGATGCACGCCTTAAGGCGATGCTCGAAATGGCACCTAAAACAATCCCACCTGTGAGTCGCAATGATGACGCGCAAGTGTTTCCAGCGATTGGGCCGCGCAAAAAACGGGTGGCTTTGATGACGGGTTGTGCACAAAAAGCGCTGAATACGGATATAAACGATGCCACCATCCGCCTTTTGCGGCGTTTGGGCTGTGACGTTGTTATTGCCAAGGGGATGGGATGTTGTGGAGCATTGACCCACCACATGGGGCAAGAAAAGAAAAGCCATGCAAGTGCGGCGCAAAACATCAAAGTTTGGATGGATGAGTTCCGCGCTGACGGGCTTGATGCGATTGTCATCAACACGTCTGGCTGCGGAACGACCGTCAAGGACTACGGACATATGTTTCGCAATGATCCTTTGGCGCAAGATGCCGCAAAAGTGTCGGACTTGGCGATGGATGTGAGCGAAGTTTTGATGCAACTCGACATGCCAAAAGGTGAGGATCAAGGCCTGCGGGTTGCCTATCATTCCGCCTGTTCCTTGCAGCATGGGCAGCAAATCAAAACCCATCCCAAAACGCTTTTGAAGCAAGCTGGTTTTGAGGTTGTAGAGCCTGCCGATGCGCACCTCTGTTGTGGGTCCGCAGGAACGTATAACTTGATGCAACCCGAGATCAGCGCAAAACTGAAGGAGCGTAAAGTTGCAACGCTCGCAGCGAAAAAACCGGACGTTATTGCCGCAGGCAATATCGGGTGTATGATGCAAATTGGACGGGCCGCCGGCGCCCCAATTGTTCACACGGTAGAACTTTTGGACTGGGCGACTGGTGGGCCAAAACCGCCTGCAATGAACTGAGTTCGGCCATATTGCTGCCTTATCTCGGAAATACTACCGGGGAAGCGACGGAGGAAATATGCGCGGACTGTTGGCAATAATTGTGGTTTTGGTTGGCCTTGGTCACGCGCAGGCGGATACGTTGCGCAGGCTTTCAACTGGCAACGATAGTCGCGGATGGGAGGCGGTTGGTCGCCTCAATATCGACCGCAAAACCATGTGTACGGGCGCTCTGATTGCGCCCGATTTGGTCCTGACGGCGGCGCATTGCCTTTTTGACAAAACGACCAAAGAGCGGGTTGATCCAGAAGGTATCGAATTTTTGGCTGGATGGCGCAATGGTCGCGCGTCTGCCTATCGCTGGGTTGCGCATGCCGTTACGCATCCCGACTATATCTTTGATACCGAAAATGTGTCGCAAAAAGTAGAGAATGACGTCGCACTTCTGCGCCTCTCACAACCCATCAACAGCACGTCGATCATCCCCTATGAAACGGGCGCTTCTCCTCGCAAAGGGGCAACTGTGGGCGTGGTTTCTTATGCGCATGATCGGGAAGCCAGCGCGAGTCTGCAAGAAGAGTGCAAGGTTTTGGCGCGGCAAAAGGGCACTTTGGTTTTGTCTTGTGATATCGACTTCGGCTCGTCGGGTGCGCCGATTTTTTCCATGCGAAACGGGTATCCAGAAATTGTGTCGGTAATTTCCGCAAAGGCCGAAGCGGGCGGGCGGCAGGTTGCGCTTGGAACCTCTCTTGCGGAACCGCTCGCGGTTTTGTTGGCGGAAATGGCCGCAGAGCCGACGGTTTTTGAAAAAGGCTCGCCCAAGTTCCTAAACGGCAACAGTCATACGGGTATTGTTCGCTCTGGCGCGAAGTTTTTACGCCCTTAGGTTTTTCCGACGCCCCTCTTGAAAGCCCCAAAAACGTTCCCAACTTAAAGTGTACCGAGGCGCCAATGTTGGGTCTTGGTTCGTGCCTGTCCCCTCGGGAAGGCTCCTTTTTAACGTTGTTGCTCATCAGGAGAATGACCATGCGAAACTTTGATTTAGCCCCCCTATACCGTGCCACTGTTGGCTTTGATCAGATTGCCGATCTTATGGATCGTGTCCGCTCGACCGACCAAGCACGCCCAAGCTATCCCCCCTATAATATTGAAAAAACCTCTGCAGAAGGATGGCGTATCTCTATCGCCGTTGCTGGTTTTGCTGACAGCGAACTTTCGGTCGAACTGCGTGAAAGCGAGCTGATTGTCGCGGCGAAAAAAGAAAGCGACGACACCACAACAAGCTATCTCCATCGCGGAATTGCGACCCGTGCCTTTGAACGCCGGTTCCAGCTGGCGGACCACGTGCATGTAACGGGCGCCACCCATGAAAACGGTATGCTTTCGATTGATTTGAAGCGGGAAGTTCCGGAGGCGCTTAAGCCACGGCGCATCGAGATTTCCAGCGGTGATTTGGCGGACAATAAGAAGATTGAAGCCAAACCCGTCAGTTAATCGACGCTAAACGAATGGAACGGCGCGCAGAATTTGCGCGCCGTTTTTTTGTGGGAATTAGTTGCCGTTCGCCATGGATTTTGCCAGACGCATCAAGGTGACGGCCTCAGCGCGATAGCCAAAAGCGTCCACGCCTTTTGCGCCTTGTGCCAGGGCAATCGCCTCGTCCCAACCCCAGTCCCCCAGATAGGTATCATCCCGCAATAGCTGACCAAAGCCCGCCATTGATGCTGCAAATTGCGTATCTTCTGAGGTCTCGCCCATCGCTGCATTAATTGGAGTGGTGATGAGTTCACTTTGTGTTTCGCCTGGGGTCTTGTAGCGAATTTTGAGGAAGCCAAGTTCGTCACTCGGCGTCGGTACGCTCTCTTTTGAACCATAACGCAACTCATCGTTTTTAATGGCACTAGAGCCAACAGGTGTGATTTCATATAGCGCGGTTACGGTATGTCCCGCGCCGATTTCGCCTGCGTCAACTTTGTCGTTGTTGAAATCCTCACGGTTGAGTACGCGGGTTTCATAGCCAATCAGCCGATATTCGGCGACTTGGGACGGATTGAACTCAACCTGAATCTTCACGTCATTGGCGATGGGGAAAAGTGCGCCCGTCAGTTGATCGACAAGTACCTTTTGGGCCTCGGCCAGCGTGTCGATATAGGCGGCCTGTCCGTTACCATTCTGGGCCAGCGTTTGCATGGTTGCATCGTCGAGGTTGCCACGGCCAAATCCAAGAACCGAAAGATAGGTGCCTTCGTCGCGTTTTGTTTCAATATAGGATTTGAGCGCCGCTGGATCGTGAATGCCAACATTGAAATCACCGTCCGTCGCGAGCAATACACGGGTAACTTCGCCCTCTGACTGCATGGATTTCGCAATCGTATAAGCTTGCTGCAGCCCTTCTTGCCCCGCCGTGCCACCGCCCGCTTCGAGGCGATCAAGCGCGGCAAGGATGGTGCTGCGTTCGCTGGCCGCAGTGGGTTCCAAAACCTGTCCTGCGGAGCCCGCATAGGCCACAATCGCGACCTGATCTTCGGGGCGCAATTCGCTGAGCATTAAGCGGAAGCTTTGCTTCAGAAGGGGCAGTTTGTTTTGGTCTTGCATGGAGCCAGACGTGTCGATGAGGAACACCAAATTCAGCGGTGGGCGAGTATCCGTCGCGGGGGGTGCCCCTTGAATGCCGATATGAACCAGTTGCGTACCCGCGTTCCATGGCGTGTCCATAACTGTCACGCTTGGCAAAAACGGCTGGTCGCCCTGTGGCGCCTTATAGGCATAGGGGAAGTAGTTGATCATTTCCTCAATGCGCACAGAGTCTGGATCGGGCAAATACCCGTTGGTGATGGAGGACCGCAAGATCGCGTAGGAAGCCGTGTCTACGTCGATCGAGAAGGTTGAAACGGGATCTTCTTTGGTGGTTTTTAGCGGATTTGGTGCTGCGTTGGAAAAGGTTTCAGACTCGGACATGTCGTCGGGGAAGTAGAACTGCGGTTCGATACTTACCGCTTCCTTGCTGAGGCGCGAGAGGGAGGTTGCAGGCGCCGGGCTCGTCATTTGTACGATGGAGCGGCCCGCCAATTCGTCTGCGGGAGCGACCATCATGTCAACAACCTCATCTTGAGCGAGCATGCTTTCTTCAAGCAAAGATTTAGCGCCTTCAGACGTGGTGGCTTGTGGGGCAAGTGGCGTGTTTTGCAACTCCACGAAAATCACACCGACACCAACGGCGGCAATTGAAGTTGTAATCGCAAGACCTGTGCGGGACGTCATTGCAGTGAACATATTTTTTACTCCTGAAATCCAGCCCGCCCGAAGTGGCGTGCTTTCAGAAGTAGGACGGGGCTCAACCACTGATCCTTGGAAGTTTTTAAAGTTTTTTTCCGCCAGCGCGATATCGGCCCGTTTTTTGGCGTCATCAGGCGCGGGAATGTCGGCCATCATGGCCTTTAGGGCGTCGAGATCATCGTTCATGGATAGCCCTCCTTTTGGTGGTAGGCGCGCAGATGTTTTTTCACTTCTGACATGCGCCATGCAATTGTGCCCTCGGAAACGCCGAGGATTTCGCCCGTTTGGGCATGGGTCAATTCCTGTCCAAGGATCAAGGAAACGGTGTCGCGCAACTCATCCGGCAAGGCCGTGATCGCGGCGGCCAGCCAGTCTTGTTTCTCGCGCATTTCGTCGTTATCCGCTTGGCGGCCAATTTCCCACCCTCCCCAGCCGTCGGAGGCCTTGGCGTGGGTTGCGTGGCGTCGGCGACGATCGTGGGCGGCATTGATCGCGACACGATAGAGCCATGTCGTGAATTTCGCCTCGCCCCGAAACCGCGCGAGTTTGGCGGGGAGGGCGGCGCAGATGTCTTGCGTCAAATCTTCGGCTTCGGCACGACTTCCCAAAAGGCGAAAGCACAGTCCAAAAAGACGGTCGTAATGCCGCTGCAACAGCACACCAAAGGCTGTGCCGTCTCCATTTGCGGCAGCCAGTGCCAAAGTTTCGTCATTTGTTTCCATTAGCATCACAATGAATAGGACGCGCGCCAAAGGTCAATCCTTGGTGAAGGTTTGAAATAAATTATTCGGGGCGGGTGTGATGCGCTAAGCTGTTTGAAAATAAGGAGAGAATTTATGCGACTAAATGTGATAGGAGCCTGTGCGGCGGTGCTGCTTTTGGTAATTTCGGATTGGCTTCACTTGCCCGAGGCCTTCGGTGCCCATCCCTACTGGTCTGGAAAAGTGCTGTTCATTGGTGGCGTTATCGGAATTTTTGGGGCATCTGCCTTCGCGGTTTTTGGCAGCCATATTCGTATGGTGATCCCCCTATTCTTGTTTGATACGGTGCTCGTTTTCGGGGCGATTTCCGCATATATGGGCAAGATGAAATTCGCGGAATCTTATGCCGAAAACGCCTTGTCGGGTCAGTTTTGGTTCTTAGGCTGGATTGCGATTGCTGCCGGAATGTCGGGTTTGATCGCCACCGCCGCGCGGTATTTATGGCGTTCCTCAGACGTTTGACGCTTACGGAAAGGCAACACGGGTTGCATTGAAATCTGTTCACCGTAAGGTGCAGAAAACTCGATTTGGAAGGCCAGAGAATGGACATGGACGACGCCTACGCAAACGCGAAATACATTCCTAATGCGTCAAATTTCTTGGAGCAATGGGAAGATAGCGCCCGTGAATGGCGCGAGATGGAAAATGCGGCGGGGCGGCTTCAGGTCAACCTCTCTTACGGCGCCCATGAGCGCGAGAAATTCGATCTGTTTTTGCCGTCTGGTCGTCCCGAGGGGTTGATGGTTTTTGTGCATGGTGGCTATTGGTATCAGTTTGATAAATTTCGCTGGTCCCATTTTGCAGAGGGGGCTACGGCGCGGGATTGGGCCGTAGCAATTCCAAGCTACCCGCTGGCCCCCGAAGCGCGGATTTCCGAAATCACGCAGAGCATCCGAAAAGCGATCGAAGAAGCCGCCAAGCGTGTGCGTGGCCCGATTGTATTGGCGGGGCATTCCGCTGGCGGGCATTTGGTGGCGCGGATGCTGTGTGAGGATGGGCTTGCCCCCGAAATCGCCGCGCGCATCAAAACCGTTGTGCCCATCTCGCCGCTCTCTGATTTACGTCCCTTGATGGAGACCAAAATGAACGCGGATTTGCGCTTGGATTTGGCTGAGGCCGAGGCCGAAAGCCCGCTCCTCCTGCAAAAGCATGTTGACGTTCCCGTGACCGTTTGGGTCGGTGGCGCTGAACGTCCCGCTTTCTTGGATCAAGCCCGTTGGCTCGCACAAGCATGGGAGGGGGCAAGTTTACATATCGAACCCGGACAGCACCATTTTAATGTGATCGATGGCCTCAAAGATCCAGAGAGCTCGTTGATGAGAGCCCTTTTCTGATTTAACCGCCCGAACCCCCAATGTGTTCTTACAAAAATATCAATGTCCAATACCTGTTAAACGCAGTATAAATCCCCAAATATTAGATCACTATTCAAAATAACGAGGAACCCCATGGCAGATTTTGAAGCCCAAATTATTGAGTCCCAAAAGCAAGCGGCCGAGACACAGCAAAAAATGGCTGACCTTACAGGGCGCATTGAGTCTGCTCGTGCCAAGATGAAAACGGGTGCCGATGTTACGATTGATATCGAGAATGCCACGCTTGACGATGTTCATGCGCATACGCAGTTGATGAATGAAAATATCGCCGAACTCATTATGGGACTTGACGATGTAACTGCTGGATTCTCGAAAGATTTCGAAGAGTTACGCAATAAATCGGGTATCGAAAAACTGATTGGTATCTTCTCGCGCGGCAAGTCCGAGAGCATGCGCCAAGAGCGGATGCGCGAGGCCAGCGTTGACGACAAGTTGCAAGACTTGATCGCGAAATCGGATGTTATTGTGACATTGCTCGAAGGCCAACTCGCAGAGCTAGTGTCCCAACGCGAGAAGGTTTCAACCAACCTGACTGAGACTTTAGACGAGCGTGAAGCCGTGGTTGGCGAGCTTGAAACGCTCCGAGTGGACATCCTTGCGATGGACCCTAAAATTATCACGCTGGAAGGCAAGATTTCCGTTGAACAAGACGCCGCTGCCCGCACAAAGCTTGAAACAGAACTCGCGAAGTTGAACACGACGTTCAACGAGAAAGTGCAGCTGGAGCAGGTAAAACTGGCCAATTCCCAGACACTCGAGCGCTATATCGAAAAGGGCAAAACCTGGATCGACTCGTTGCAAAATCAAGAAGCGACCCAGATGGTTTTGATCAATAAATTGCAGACGGACACCAAGCAACGTGTTGTTTTGTATGATGCTTTGACAAAATCCCTCAAAACGGCGCAGCAACAAGACGTGGCGCACCGTATCAATGAGATTGGTGTGCAAACCGACAAGGAAGCGCAAACCGCGATGGCGGCGATTGGCACGGCCACGAATGCGAAAATGGCGGACATGATGGAAGCGCACGAAGATCACATGGTTTTCGCTCGCAAAGTTTTGGAGCAAAAGGCCAAAGCGGATGAGCGCTTTGCGCGCCGGTTTGAAGCCATCGTCGAGAAGCACGATAAAAACCTCTATGGAGGCTGATCGGGCCACCAAAGGGACGTAATCTTGTGGCGCAGTGGCAATTTGGAACGGTCAAAAATGACGATCAAAGAAGACTTAATGAATGACCACGTCGGACTAACCGACACCTTTGCTGCGCGCCGCTATTTTGCCAAATTTGAAACGATCACCGGCCATCTTGAAACCGTGGCCGACATGATGAAAGATGAGCAACGGCTGTCTAAACGGGACCGCAAAGTTGTGCTGGATTATGTGCAGCGTTTAGGGCGCACGTTTCGCGCGTTAGCCAATAAGTATTTGTTGACTGGGCGCGACACTGGAACGTTTTTCGGTAGTCTTTCTATCGATAGCACCGAGAGCGGTTTTCCCGTTTTCCATGAAATCCTGAACATGGCCGCGGATGCGCAGCAAGCCGAGCGTCATTTGCGCAATATGCCAAGTATCGAGGCCCTAAAAGACGATATGGTGCGCACGATTGTTGGCGATCTTGAGATTCCGACCAAGCTGCAATTCGCGATGTCACAGCGTAAATACTACGAGGCTTTGCGGGCAAACGAAATGTTCTGGAATCGCAATGATCCAGAGCTTCTGTGGGCAGGAACCGTCGACAATCGGCGCAGTTTTTTGGTGCATTGGGCCGTTTACGACAGCGAAAGCAACTTGCCCGTTATTTACTTGATGGATGTTGAGGACACGGGCGCAACCGCGCTTCCCAAGGACACCCGTCGTTGGCCACAGGCCCAAGCCAAGTTGATGTCCCAAAGCGTGGCGGGCCTGAAATTGGTGACCATCGCAAAAGGGTTCGACCTTGATTTCGATGACCTTCACCCAAAACGTCTGCGCCGCCTGTATGTTGGGCCGATGTACAGTAGCGCTTTCACGCAGCAAAACGGCCCCATTCGACAGGTTTTAGAAGACGCGCACTCCCCGCAGGGAGAAGATTGGGCGCTGGCTTGGACAGTTGAAACCCTCGAAAGCGAACGGGTTGTTGAGGAAAAATCTGGCTGGTTTGGTAAAGTAGAGCGCGAAGTTTTTGCCCTTGATCCCTTTGGCGCACAGGGCGTGGAATCAGGCGCGACGCGGACACAGAGGTCTCTCATTTTACCCCAAAAGCCTTATCAAGTTTTGGATGATTTAAAGATTCCAGGCTTTGCAAATGTGCAGAAATTCGTCGTCGCGCCCAATGGGCGTGTCATCAGCTATAATTAAAATGCCCGTTACATTAGAAAATAGGATGTCGATATGAGCCTGTCGAGCGATCAAATGGAACTGCGCGAAGAGGATATTCGCAAACATTATGATGCGGCATCGGCGCTCTTGGTGGGCTTTGACCACACCCCACGTATTGGCAAAGGCAAGGACACGTCGGGCGCTGAAAAATCGGCCGGCCTCGGAACGCGGCGGCGGTTTCGCAGCACAACACCGGGCCTTGTGACGCGCAGCACTGCTCGCCCAGAGGGGGTCCAGCTTGTTGCCCGCATAGAGGGGGCAGATGAGGCCGATCCGTTGACGTCGCCGCTTCAGGCCAGCGCGATGCATGCCTTGCGGCGCGCGCTTGCGATTTCGCTCGCAGTATCGGAACAATTTGGCGAAACAACCCATCTTGCCGCATTGAAACGCGATAATTTGGCGGGAGCCCTTCAGGAGGCGCGTCGGACGGAATTCACAGAGCTACTTACGGCGGAAGCCCTTATTTCTCTCCATGTTTTCGCGAACTCCTGTGCCTATCTTTTGGCATCCTTTGTGGGGGAAACCACGGTGGAGGTCGGCGAGGTTGAGGAGGTTTTGACGGACAACGGCCAAATCGCCTTGCACGGCGCGCTTTGGGAGTTGGATCAGGATATCGGGGCCTTCGCGACGGAGGACGCGCGGCTTGCCGCGACGATCTTGGCGTATTGCGAACAATTGATGGAAAAAGTTACCCTGCGTGCGCAAAATGTTACGACTGTGGGGGCCTTTTCGAGTGCGACTTATCACGTTGAAGCCGATGATTTGACGATCGCGGGTTTTACACCTGCTGGCCGTGGGAAAAGCACCAAACTCACCATGTCGTTCAAGAAACCGAACGAGGTTGTCGGGAACCACATCGCCAAATATCAATCGATGAAACTGGCCAAGATGTTGATGGCCTATGATTTTGACCGCAAGCTTAATCCCTTTGCCGAGCTTGGTGGGTTCATCTTTACGTTCATGGGCGATGGCGCGCCCGGAACCGGAAAAACGACGCTTATCCAGATGATGGCGGGCCTGATCAGTGAGTATTGCAATGTTGCGGGCTATACCTTCCGGTTTCAAAACCTGAGCACGGATAATATCGATAGTTATCAGGGCAAGTCGGGACAAAATGCCAAGGCGTTTATCAACAATATTCTCGATCCAAACGTCATTGGCTTTGGCACTATTGATGATATCGACCAACTTGCAGGCAAGCGAGGTGATCGACAATCCAGTGCGGGGCAACTCGAAATTACCGCAGTATTGATGGAGAGTTTCGCGGGCGCAAATACCGTCGTGCGCGGGAATTGTACCTTTGGGATGTTCAGCAATTATCCCGAGAATGTCGATGACGCGTTGCGGCAACGTGCGGGCGCGCGCTTCCTTGTGGATGGACCGCAGACACGCGACGATTATATCGACATTCTGAGCCTTCTAATGGGGGGGAATCACGATATCCCGCTAGGAAAGCACAATTTATTTGAAGCGCAGGAAATCAAAAAAGCCGTCGCCGCAAGCTTTGATGGGCATTCAAAACCGCACGAATTGGGCCTGCTCAACGTTTATGATCGGGTGCATTCTGACCTCGGAGACCTCGACACGATTGCCAAGATCGGAACCTATTTAAAGGCCATTCAGGAAGCGGACCCACGTTTTACGGGGCGGGCCATCAAGAACATCACGGACGCTGTCAAAGTGCGTGCGATGGACTTTGAATTACCCGATGAATGGATGGAAAACCCGGAGTTATTTTTGTTCAAACCCTACGATGAGAAGCGCGCAATGATCGAAGATATGCGCAAACCTATTAACGTCGAAATGGTGATCCAAGAGGTGAACCGTTACGCGGATTCCGAATTCCGATATGCCGATAAATCCGACGAAGTGGCGATCGAAAACGCCGTTCGCGATATGGAACGCATGGAAGAAGCGAAGCGGCGGTATCTGGGGGGGCACGCATGATACGCCTGATCCAGCGCGGTTTAATGTTCGGAAATCTCGTTCCTGTGAGGTCGACCGTGCTCGTGGCGCGGTACAACGCGGCGTTGAAATTGCTCATTGGCAAAGAAACAGTGCTGACGGATTTCCACATTGATCTGTCAGGATACTCGCCCGAAATCGGCGATGAGTTTGGCGATCATTTATACCTCAATCAGGGGGGCTGTAACCGTCAATTTATTCTTCTGACGACGGAACAAAAACGAGCGCCGTTGTTGAATGCACAGTTCTCCACAAGTCGTCGGATTTTACGACAGTTCATTGAGCAGAATGAGGCGGAGCTTTTTGCCCTGACGGCCCGTGATGCGGTTGGCGGAGAATTGGAAAACTCGGTGTTTTCGGTGAGTGATCCCGCGCATATTTTGGACATCCGCACAATCGTTGTGCGGGCGGATACAACCCAGTCCCACGTTGCCAATGCAGAGGTTCTGTCAGAAAAGATTACCGATTTCAAATCGCGCCCTGATGCGTGGTGGGATGATGTCCTCATAGCAGAAATGATTGAGTTAGCAAAGAAAACCGGCGATGTGACACGCAATCCTGTCACCCTTAAAGCTACAAAATTTCAGCAAGATGATTTTTGGACGAAGCATTTCGGCGGGTTGTATGTTTTCCGAGATGTGGAGCATCCCGCAGCAATCGCGAGCAATGGGCGCGAGGCAGTCGAAGGCCTCCCAATGGAGTTTGTTTTCGGCATCAAGGAACGCACAAAAATTGCGCAGTTTCTTTCGTTGAATGATTTGGTGGAACCCATTTGGGAGGGAAAATCCGTCGATGCTCCTTCGATCCTACGGCAGAAAATGGATTTCATCGCCATAGATGTCGCCGCGGAAATGGGTGCGGATTTGGCGAAGGCGGATCGGCGAGAAATCCGCAATTTGACACGAAAATATGCTGAGAACCTACCGCAGGAATACATCGAATTGGCGAAACTATTGCGCTGGTCCGAGGGCGATGGGCCGTGGCCGCGCTTAAATTCCAACGATGCGGCGTATTTCTATACTTTGCGGGCGCGGTCGGGTCCAAATTTTGATCTGGTCAATATGTTGCTTGCGGAATTATCGCCAAAAGACATACGTCAGCTCTTTATTTGCCACAAGGAACAGTTTTACCAACGCTACAGCACATGGGCTGATAGCAAGAAAACCTATGTCGCGGATTTTCTTGTGTCTGAGTATCAAGTGGATAAAGTTGGGGCACGCGAGGCGCTGTTTGGGGGGGAGAACTCGATGGCCGAACCAGAAACTATAGTTGAGGATATTATCGATCGAGTTGGCCCGTGGGGTGCCGTGAGGAGGCGTTCATGATCTTTACTCTTGTGCGGCAGTTCTTTTTTGCCTTCGTAGGACTGTCCGTTATCTATTTGATTTCGCGCTGGTTTGCAGCGTCGCTGCGTCGTGAGGACTTGGAGGAGGAGTTCGACGAAGAGATCAAAAATGGGGATCGAGAGGCCTTTATTGAGGAGGGGATGGAGCGGTATCGCAAGTCGTTTCGTCGTAAAGCGCTTGTTCTGATCTATGTCATTCCCCTTGTTCTTTATGTCATCGTTCTCTATTTAATCAATTTTTATTGAGGTCGTCATGCGCTACGTGAAAATAACTTTCTGGGTCTTGCTCGTTACGACGATCTTTGCTTTTTTCCACTATAATCTCCCGCAGCGCGACATCGTGCGCATCACGGGGACTGAGATTATTCGGGCCGATTTTTCAGGATCGAACAGTTTCTTTTATGCAGAACCAGACAGCGGTGCCCAAGCGGCCACCAACCGCGATTTACGTCTCGTGAACGCGGCGTATGACGGCGGAAAAATCATTGTCTACCGCAATGAAGACACCGGAATTTTCAACTGGCCGCCTTACTTCAAGATAAACAGTTCAAACCTCCAGGCGGAGGCTGCGGATTTGATTTCGTTGCGCGACGACCCAATTTGGGTCGCGGTTACCCACTATGGCTGGCGCAGCGAGTTTTTGTCGATCTATCCAAATGTTATCAAGTTTAAAGTTGTCGACGGGCCGGACGTGCGGCTTATCCCATGGATGAGCATCGTCATCCTGCTCGCGTTTGCTGGTTTGATCTTCTGGCTTTGGCGGGTGTGGGTGCAATTCCGCGAACGCAAAATCGACCCTTTGCTGGATGATGCGACTGAAGCCTTTGAGGCCGCAGACCAGCGCGCGGATGCCGTTAAGGACCGCGCGCGCGGTGTTTGGGGACGGTTCAAAGCGTGGCTTGGATCTTGGCGCGCAAAGCCACGTAAATAGGCTTAACTGGAATTGGGCGCGCATCGAACGGTTCGACGAGCGCCCATTTTTTTACTCGCCGTAGGGTATCCAGATGTTTTTCACTTCGGTGGCCTGCATGAGGAATTCGCGTCCCCCCCCTTGAGTGCCATACCAATCGCGCGCGTGGCCCTGATTGAGCCATGTGCGTTTGAGGTTGCTCGCGGAGCGGCGTTCAAGATCTCCTGAGATATCGGTGGACGAGAAGTTCCAAATCGCGTCGACGTCCATATGGTCGGCGAGAGTTGCGCCAAGACCGCTGTGTTCGCCAGTGATGATATTCACAACACCTGCAGGAACGTCAGACGTATCAAGCACTTGATAGAAGTCGGTTGCCGCCAGTGGGAACGGCTGGCTTGCCACAAGGACGCAGGTGTTGCCCATCGCAATTGCCGGTGCCATTACCGAAATCAAGCCAAGCAATGGCGCTTCGTCAGCACAGAGCGCGCCGATCACACCCACAGGTTCTTTCATCGCTAAGGCGACGCCGCGAATGGGAACACCATGGGCAAGCCCATCGTATTTGTCGGCCCAAGCGGCATAGGTGAACAGGCGGCTGATGGTGGCTTCGACCTCCGCCTTTCCGCTGTGTTTTGCGGATTTTGGTTGCATGGCGTCTAGGGTCTTGGCAAATTCTTCGGCGCGGGTCGAAAGGTTTTCTGCGATGTAATAGAGAATTTGCGCCCGCAAATGTCCTGTGGTTTTTCCCCATTTTGACGCGCTATGGGCCGCTTCGACCGCATTGCGTATGTCCTTGCGACTCCCGACGCCAACATGTCCGAGCAAGGCCCCTTTATGTCCGTAAACGGCTTTTGAGTATCCACTATCAGGACGTGCCTGCTTGCCGCCAACATAGAGTTTGGCGGTGCGGTCAAGGCCGTTCACCTTCACCGTGGTTGGCTCGGGGATGGCCTCGACAGGCGCGAGTTTTTTGGATTTGGATTTGGATTTTGTATAGGCCGAAAGTCCTTCCCAACCGCCTTCGCGTCCCATGCCGCTTTCCCGCACGCCGCCAAAGCCAGCGGCCGCATCAAAGAGGTTGGTGGCGTTGACCCAAACAACACCCGCAACAAGTTTAGGGGCGACGTCAAGGGCGAGGTTGACGTTCTCAGTCCAGAGGGTCGCCGCAAGGCCATAGCGCGTGTTGTTGGCGATTTGGACCGCTTCGTCAGGGGTGCGGAAGGTGGTCGCGCAGAGGACAGGGCCAAAGATTTCTTCCTGCATCAAAACCGACGATGTATGAAGGTCGGTGATCAATGTTGGTGGGTAAAAACAGCCGTCGGCAGGCATTATGCTAGGCGCTTGGTAAACGGTGCCCTCGTTGCCGTGGTCCGCTACAAGGCGCTTGATGGTCGCGAGTTGTACGGGGTCCACGATTGCGCCCACGTCGATACATTTATCGAGCGGATCGCCGATACGCAGGCTGGCCATGCGCGCGCGCAAACGAGCGTAGAAATCTTCGGCAATGCCTTCCTGAACCAACAGGCGTGATCCTGCGCAACAGACTTGGCCTTGGTTGAACCAAATCGCGTCGACAAGCCCTTCGATGGCGCTATCGATATCCGCGTCGTCAAAAACGATGTAGGGGGATTTGCCGCCCAGCTCTAAGGTCAGAACCTTGTTTTGCCCCGCCGTCGCGGCGCGAATTTTGCGGCCAACTGCGGTTGAGCCGGTGAAGGCCACTTTGTCGATCCCTTCGTGGGTAACAATGGCTTCGCCCGTTGCTCCGTCGCCGGTGACGATATTGACGACCCCGTGTGGGAGTCCCGCCTCTTGGCAGATTTCCGCAAAAAGCAGCGCCGTAAGGGACGTGTATTCCGCAGGTTTCAGAACGACAGTGTTTCCCATAGCAATCGCAGGGGCGATTTTCCAAGCCAGCATCAGGAGCGGGAAGTTCCACGGAATGACCTGACCACAAACACCAATGGCTTCGGCGTCGGGAAGTTCGGCTTCCATCAATTGCGCCATGCCCGCGTGGTAATAGAAGTGCCGCGCGACCAAAGGAATATCGATGTCCCGGCTCTCACGGATGGGCTTGCCGTTGTCGAGGGTCTCAAGGACCGCAAAGAGGCGCGAATGCTTTTGCACCAACCGCGCGATGGCATAGAGGTATTTCGCCCGCGCATGTCCCGATGTTTTGGCCCATGGCCCTTGCGCCGCGCGGGCTGCTTTTACGGCGGCGTCAACATCGCTTTGGGTTCCTTGGCTGATGATCGCGAGGGTCTCGCCATTGGCGGGGTTTTTGCTCGGGAAGCCTTTGCCGGGCTTGGTGAAGGCGCCGTTGATGAAATGGCCAAAACTGTCGCCGCGATCTACCAGCCATGCAAGGGCTTCGGAGGCGCTTTCGGGGGCGGGGCCGTATTCCATTGTGTCGAATATCTCTTTTACTGTCATGGTCTTATCCAATCGCGTGACGGTGGGCGGCGGAATAGCGGCCGGTAACATGGTGTTCAAGTTGGCGCTCAAGATCGCCCAAAAGCGAGCTGGCACCAAAGCGGAATAAATCGGGTTCCAGCCAACGGTCGCCCAACTCATCCTTGATGAGGGCGAGGTAGGTGACCGCGTCTTTGGCCTTAGAGATGCCACCTGCCGGTTTATAGCCAACGCGATAGCCCGTGCGCGCGTGATAGGCACGGATGGCGCGGATCATCACGAGGGTGACGGGGAGGGTGGCGTTTACTGGTTCTTTACCCGTTGATGTTTTGATGAAATCCGCGCCTGCCATCATGCAAACAAGGCTCGCGCGGGCGACATTGCGTAGGGTTCCAAGCTCGCCCGTTGCAAGAATTGCTTTGACGTGGGCATCGCCACAAGCTTCGCGCATAGCCCGCATTTCGTCGTAGATTGCTTGCCAGTTGCCCGTGAGTGCGTGGCGGCGGGAGATTACAATGTCGATCTCTTTTGCACCCGCTTTAACACTTTCACGAATTTCTTCTAGGCGTAGGTGGAGGGGAGATAGACCCGCAGGGAAACCTGTTGATACGGCCGCAACGGGGATACCCGTTCCTTTGAGGGCGTCGACCGCCGTTTCGACCATATCGTGATAAACGCAAACCGCGCCGGTGGTGATCGGGGGCATACCGAGCGCGTCGAGAATATCCGCGCGTACGGGATGGGCGGCCTTGGCGCACAGGCGTCGCACGCGACCCCAAGTGTCGTCGCCGGAGAGTGTTGTAAGGTCGATCAACGTAATCGCTTTGAGCATCCACGCCGCTTGATAGTCTTTTTTGACGGAGCGCCGTCCAGAAATCGAGGCAGCGCGGCGCTCAATCGCGGAGGTGTTCGCTTGCGCCGAAAGGACCCAGTCCAAATCAAGGTCCATCCCAGGATTGCGTGGCTCGTGGACTTGCGGCAATTGCGCGGTGGCAACAGCGGCGGTTTTTACCGTCGTCTTGGCTTGGTTTTCCATCAAAGAGGCTCCGGATTGATCAGGACAAAGGGTCTCATTATTCCTTCGTTATTGCAAGTTTGACCGTTTGGTCAAGGATTGGTGTGTCGGAATGGCAAAATCAGAGTGTTTTCAAGGCTCGCAAAGCAAGGTAGGTAGAAGAAAGAGAGCCTAAAACCCGCTTAGCCCACGGAGACCCCAATGAGTTTTGACCGTAATATTAAAATCGCCCCGTCCATTCTTGCCGCAGATTTCGCCAACTTTGGTGCCGAGATTTTGGCGGTTCAGGAGCAGGGGGCGGACTGGATTCATGTTGACGTCATGGACGGGCATTTTGTGCCAAATATTACGTTCGGTCCAGAGACTTGTAAAGCGATCCGTCCCCATATCAAAGGTGTGATGGACGTGCATTTGATGATTACTCCGGTCGACGCCTACATCGAAGCCTTTGCCAAATCCGGTGCCGATATTATTACCGCCCACGTCGAAGCAGGCCCTCACGCGCACCGCACAGTACAGGCGATCCGCAATGCGGGCGCCAAGGCGGGTATTGCGCTCAATCCAGCTACGCCCGTTGAAAGCATCGAGTATCTACTGGATATGATTGACCTCATTTGTGTGATGACGGTGAACCCCGGATTCGGTGGGCAGAAATTCATTCATAGCCAAATAGATAAGGTTAAAAAACTTCGTGCCATGGTTGGAGATCGTCCCATTCACATCGAAATTGATGGCGGCGTGACCCCCGAAACAGCGCCTCTTGTGACGGCTGCAGGTGCAGATGTTTTGGTCGCGGGATCGGCAGTATTCTCTGGTGGTAGTGTGCAAAACCCAGCGCCCTATGGCGAAAATATCCGTGCAATTCGGGCGGCGGCCGTGGCGGCACAGGGCTAAAGGGATGAACAGCACCATCTACCACAACCCAAAATGCAGCACGTCGCGGTTTGTTTTGGAGATTATGCAACTCGCTGGCGAAACTCCGGAGATTGTGTTGTATCAGCAAGTCGGGTGGACGGAAGATCTGTTGCGCACGATTTTGACGGACGCGAAACTCTCGGCGCGCGATATACTGCGCACCCGCAATACGCCCGCAAAAGAGCTTGGCCTCATGGACCCTGCGACACCAGACAGCGAGATTTTACGTGCGATGGTTGCGGACCCAATGTTGGTCGAGCGCCCAATCGTGCGTACCTCTGAAGGGGTCGTTCTTTGCCGCCCTAAAGAAGTGATTTTCTCGGTGCTGAACGACCAGTCTCCGCGGACCCTAATGACAGCCAAAGGCGAGAGTTTTCAAATTCCGTGGGACGAGATTTTAGAGCAAAGTTGACAGGCGCAAGGGGCAGCCCTAGGAGTCTCCGAATAAAAACAAGGGGAGAGCGGCGTGGGATTATTCGACTTAGGCGGTGTTTTGATCCCGCTGGCCTTTCTGTGGATGATCTTTACCCTTTTCCGCCAAAGCAAAAAACTTAAAGATCTCAGCGCGCGTATGGACGTTCTGGAAGCGTCAAACGCGGCCACGGACACCGCACCCAGTGAAGCGGCATTGCCGGCACCGGAAGGTTTTGTTCCCGCGTCGGCAGCAGTTGTCGAAGATGTAGCACCCACAGTCTGGCCCACGTCCTCCCTCAAAGAAGTGCAGACACCAGAACCCTCAAAAGCCTTCGTTCTGACCTCCGAAAATGCGGCGGCGGTTTCAGACTGGCTCAAAGAAAAATGGTTCCTCGCAGTTGCGGCGCTTTCGTTCGTATTGGCGGGCGTATTCTTGGTGCAATACAGTGTGGAAAACGGAATCCTGACCCCTGTTTGGCGCGTCATAGGGACCCTTACCCTAGGTGCCGCCTTGATAGCTGGGGGCGAATGGGTGCACAGACGGGCCAGTGATGAAACGGGACACGCCGCAGCACTTCCGTCGACGCTGTCGGGTGCTGGGATCGTTCTATTGTTCATCGGCGTGTTGGCGGCGCGGCAAATGTATGGCCTCATTGGCGCGGAGATGGCTTTTATTGGTCTTGTGGCCGTGTCCTGTGTGGCGCTTGTCCTTGGCTGGTTCTATGGCCCGTTTCTGTCGATTGTTGGTTTGCTCGGAGCCTCGCTGGCCCCGTTTCTTATCGGCGGGGCCAGTACGGCTCCGAATTTCTTATATGCCTATTTTGCCCTTATTTGCCTCGTCGGATTGGCGATTGATACGGTGAAACGCCGTGCGTTGGTTTCGGTTTTGTCGATAGTTGCGCCCTATTTTGCGGCAATGGTTTTGTTTCAATCGGGCACTACGGAAGGCGTTTATTTCTTGGCGTTTGCCCTGATTGTTGCCGCGGGCGCCACGGCCATCCCCGTACGAACCCTATATCCCAACCACGAAGGCACATCCGTTGGGCAGGCGGTTTGGCGTCTTGTCCGAAAGGATTTCTCGTCGTCAATGGAGACGCTGCCGACCGTTGAGTTCCCGACGCGGCTGGCGTTCGGTACGTTTGTTGCGGCCCTTGTCGTCATTCTAGCAGTTGGGGCGGATGCTCCGAATGCGACCACCGCGTGGGCGGCCATTGGCGCGGCTATGCTCCTGTTTGTGGCCACTAATTTCTGGCTCCGTGCAGCACCCGCTCTTTGGGAATTGGCGATGGGGCCTGTGGTGGTGTTTCTGGCCTTGATCACCCTTGAAGGGATCAATCGAGGGCCGTTGCTCGCGGAATTTAAAGCGGGTCTGACGCGCGCTCCAGAGACCTCCCTTCCAACAACCGTTTACGTTCTCGTCGCGCTCGGAATCGCGATGAGCTGCGTGCTTTTTTGGCTGGGGAACAACCGCAAAAATGGTCGTTTTGCCTTGAGCGTCGGTGCCGCAGTTACGGCCAATGCCACGCTTGTTGCGCTCGAAGCGTTTTGGCAACCCGTGTATGTTTTAACCGCGAACCTATGGGCCGGTATCGCGATGTTTGTCGCCGCGTTGATGGTCGGCATGGCGCATCGGGTCGCCCGCTTGGACAGCCCTGATAAACGCCGCGCGACCATCTTTGCGATGTCGGCCCTCTCCCTGATAAGCTTTGCGCTTACGATAATGTTGTCACAAGCGGCGTTGACGGTGGCCTTGAGCGTTATGGTGCTACTTGCCGCTCTTCTTGAGCGTAAATTCGACATGCGGCGGTTGGCGTATTTTGTTCAGGTCGGCACGATCGTTGTCTCTTACCGGTCCTTTGTCGACCCTGGATTTTGGTGGATTTACCGTGTTTCGACGCTGGAATTCTCTTTGGTTGCGATTGCAATTCTTGGATTGATCGCGGCGACGTTTGTCGTCCTGAGAACCCGAGACCAGAAAGGCGCGCTTCTGGTTGTGGAATCTGCGTTCTGGAGTCTTGCGGCCATGTTTGCCAGTGTCGGCCTCGCGCGTTTGGTGGATTATTTGGGCGGCGGCGATGAAATCACGGTTTCGTTGGCGGCCTTGGTGGTTTGGGTCTCGGCGGCCAATCAGTTGTACCGCGCAAAGCATGGCGCGCGCATGTTCCGGATCGTGCGGCTTGTACTTGCTTGGATCTTTGGCATTTTGGGAACAGTGTTGATGCTCGTCGAACTGATTATTTTCAATCCAGTTTGGGGCTTAGAAGCTAAGTCCGTTATCGGCCCTATCCTCCTAAACTCTTTGATCATTGGCTATGGTGGTTTGGCCTGCCTCTTTGGATTTATCGCATGGAGTATGACGCATCTGAAGCTGCGGACGCGAAAATTCTATGCAGGGCTTGCGACCCTCTATGCGGTGATTTTCGCCGCGCTTGAAATCCGC
Organism: Falsihalocynthiibacter sp. CO-5D18; assembly: GCF_041205445.1. Classification (NCBI taxonomy): domain Bacteria; kingdom Pseudomonadati; phylum Pseudomonadota; class Alphaproteobacteria; order Rhodobacterales; family Roseobacteraceae; genus Falsihalocynthiibacter; species Falsihalocynthiibacter sp. CO-5D18. Next base: position 306,688 of record NZ_JBGFCF010000003.1, read on the forward strand.
CATATCTGGTGGGGCGGCGATATGGAAGACTACCAAGGGGTGTTTGATGGGGAGTTATATAGCTATACCATCGCGATGCTTTTATCCTCGGCGGCGCTTTTATTCTATGCGTTTTCCCGTCGCAATTTGATGCTGCGGCGTTTTGCTATGATCGGCATTGGTCTCACGATTGCGAAGGTCTTTCTAATCGATATGTCAGGGCTTGCGGGCCTCATTCGGGTCGCTTCCTTCCTTGGCCTCGGGTTGTCACTTGCGGCGCTTGCGTGGATCAACGGCAACATGACGCGGCAGTGGGATCGCAGTCCAAATCAAAACGACAACAGTTAGCATTCAGATAGGGTTGTATCTCTCGCATGACGGGCCTAAAGAGCGCGGTTCCTGCGGACGATAAAGGTGCCAGACGATGAATGCTTTGGGAATTGATTTTGGGACATCCAACTCTGCGGCGGGTGTTTTGGTCAACGATAAACCTTTCTTGATTGAGGTTGAGGCGGGCGAGAAAACATTGCCAACAGCCGTGTTCTTTCCCCAGAATTCGGCGGAAATGCGGATCGGAAGTGCAGCCAACCGCGCCCTAATTCAAGGCGAAGAGGGGCGTTATATGCGCGCCCTCAAGAGCGTCCTTGGGACGTCTTTGATGCATGAAAAGCGTCGGATAATGGGCGCCGAAATGACGATCAGCGATATTATCGCGCGGTTCCTTGAGGTGTTGAAAACTCGGGCCGAGGCCCAATGTTATACGACATTTGAGCGGGCGCTTTCGGGGCGTCCCGTGCGGTTTCACTCCAAGGATGAGGGGCGCAATACGCAGGCGCTGGCCGATCTGACGGAATGCTACCTAAAGGCGGGTTTCAAAGAAGTATCCTTCATGCCGGAGCCCGAAGCCGCGGCCTTGGCCAGCCATGCGCGCCAAGATGGTAGCCTTGGATTGGTGGTTGATATTGGCGGCGGGACCTCGGATTTCACGGTGTTTCGCACGCAAGCTGGCACGCAGGAAATTTTGGCGAGCCATGGTGTGCGACTTGGAGGAACCCATTTCGATAAACGGCTCAGCGTGCGCCATGTGATGCCACTTTTGGGCAAAGATTCCTTGATTGGCAAAGAATTCGGAGAGGGCGCATTGGCCGCCCCGAGCGCGATATTTCAAGACTTGGCGACTTGGGAGAAAATCCCGTTTCTCTATACGCAACAGACACGGTTGGCGATGGCGAAGCTTGGGAAGCTGGCACTTGAACCCGTGTTGTTTTCACGCCTGCTCACGGTACTAACCGAGGAGTTGGGGCATGAGGTCGCCTTTGCTGTCGAGCGGGCTAAAATTCTGGTGAACCAAGAGGACCGCTCCGACGCGCGAATTGATATGAAAATGATTGAAGCGGGCCTCTTTGCCGTCATGTCAGACCAATCCATGGCGGACTCCCTTGCGGAATATGGCGCGGATATTCGCGATGCAGCCAAGGAAACGCTCGTGTTGGCTGGCGTGTCGGAGGCCCAAATCGAACAGGTCGTTTTTGTTGGGGGTTCAAGTCTTATGTCGATCGTGGATGACGGCATGCGGGCCGTATTTCCCGCCGCTGAGTTCATGTATTCAGAGGCCTTTACCGGTGTTGTCGACGGGCTTGCTATAGCGGCGTCCCGTCAAAGCTAAGCTGGTTAGCCAGACCGGAGGGGCAGCCGGACGAGCGAGGCAACCGCAAAAAAAATCGCGACCACACAAACGATAGTGGGGCCTGCCGGCGTGTCGTAAATCAAGGCCGCTTGTAGTCCCAACACGACGGATGCCGCGCCAATTGCTATGGCAATAAATGCCATGCTTTCGGGTGTTTTGGCAAAGGGGCGCGCGGCGGCGGCGGGCATGATGAGCATCGCTGTGACCAGTAAAACTCCGACAACCTTGATCGCAACAGCCACAACTAGTGCCAGCGCGATAGTGAGGATTAGTTGTTCGCGTTTGGGGTTGATTCCGCTGGCATAGGCCAAGCCTGGGCTTAAAGTCGAGGTGAGAAATAGAGACCAACGCCAGACCAAAAGCGCGAGGATAACGGCTGCGCCGCCCCAAATTGCGGCTAAATCCATGGTCGTTACAGCAAGGATTTCCCCAAAAAGATAGGCCATAAGATCGACCCGCACACCATCGATAAATGAGATCGCGACGAGGCCAAAAGCGAGCGCGGAGTGGGACAAAACCCCGAGGAGGGAGTCCGTTGAATGGTTGCGGCCACTGAGGGTTGAGACGAGGATTGCCATCAGGAGAGCGACGGCAAGGACGCTTGCGAAGACCGAGATGGAAAACCCGAGCGCGATTGCGACGCCGAGGATCGAGGCATGTGCAGTTGCGTCGCCAATATAGGCCATCCGCCGCCAGACAACGAAACACCCAAGTGGTGCGGCCGCAAGCACAAGACCGAGGCCGGCCAATGTGGCGCGGAGCATGAAATCATCCAGCATTTTGATTCTCGTGGCCACAGTTTGGGCCGTGTTCATGGTCGTCGTGGCTGTGGCTATGTTCGTGGCGGTACAGCGCAAGTGCGCCCCCCGTTCCGGTGCCAAAGAGCGCACGGTATTCAGGTGCCGAGGCCACGATATCGGGTGTTCCGTGGCAGCACACATGACCGTTGAGACAGACGACGCGATCGGAGGCGGCCATCACAACATGCAGGTCGTGGCTGACCATTAAAACGGCACATCCGAGTTGCGAGCGCACGTCTTCGATCTGTTGGTAAAAGGAAGCCGCTCCGGGTTGATCGAGACCCTGTGTGGCTTCGTCGAGAATAAGCAAGTTGGGTTTATGGAGCAATGCCCGCGCAAGCAGCACGCGTTGAAGTTGCCCCCCCGAGAGGTCGGCCATCGCGGTGTCGGCGATATGTCCAGCGCCGCCAGCGTCCAACGCCGCAGTGACCTCCGCAAGGGGGTGGCGTGTTGGCAAGCTGAGGAAGCGTTTCACAGAGAGCGGCAGGCTGGGATCAAGTTGGAGTTTTTGCGGGACGTAGCCGATCTTGAGGTTTCCCGCCCGCGTGATTTTTCCGTCGCTCGGGATCGCGCCAATAAGCGCCCGCAGAAGGGTGGTTTTGCCCGAACCGTTCGGTCCCACAAGAGTGACGATTTCGCCTTTTTCAATGTGAAAATCGACGGCATCCAGCGTTGTTTTTGACCCAAATTTTACCGTGAGCTTTTCTGTGGAGATCAGTTTCATACCGTGTCCGATTGGCAATTTGGGCACAGACCGAGCGCCTCAACAACGGTGCGTTCAATTTTGAAACCGAGGTCGCTTGCCTGTTCATTTAGCAGAGGGGCGCAGAAGGTTTCGACGACACCATCGCATTTTTTGCAGATTAGAAAGGCGGGCGCATGATGCTCTCCGGGATGCATACAGGCGGCAAAGGCGTTTAGGCGTTCGATCTTATGGGCAAAGCCATTGGACACCAGAAAATCAAGCGCACGATAGGCGACAGGAGGTTGGGAGCCCAAGCCTTCGGTGCGCAGATGGTCGAGAATTTCATAGGCCCCGAGAGCACGATGTTCGGTCAGTAGGATTTCCATCACGCGTCTGCGGACGGGTGTGAGTTGGAGCTTCTGCGCGCTACATTGCGCCTCAACCGACGCGATGCCGGACACGATGCAATCCTTGTGGTCGTGGTGTTCAAATCCATGGGTCGACATAAGATCTCAGTCTGTTGGGTTCCTGCTTGTAATGTTATATTATTACATATAAGTCGAGGCCAAATTTAGTTTTAGAGGAAAAAAAGTTGAAAAATCTATTACCCGTATTCGTTGCCGCCATCGTTTTTGGACAATCCGCACATGCCAAGGCGCCCAATGTCGTGGTTGATATCGCGCCGATCTATGCAATTGCCGCGCAGGTTATGGAGGGTGTTGGGACGCCCACATTGATAGTGGAACAAGCGGCCTCGCCGCATGATTTCTCATTGCGCCCGTCACATGCACGCGGACTTCAAAACGCGGACGTTGTTTTTAGTGTCAGTCCCGACCTAACGCCATGGCTTGTGAAAAGCTTGGAGACTTTGGCCAACGGGGCCGAAATTGTGTTCTTGGCAGAGGTTTCAGGGACGAATTTGTTGGAGGCACGCGAGGAGGAAGAGCACGCCGATGAGGGGGGGCATGCGCATGGTGAATTTGATCCCCATAGTTGGCTTGACCCAGAAAATGCGGTGCTCTGGGCGGGGGAAATGGCGCGTATTCTGACGAAAATTGACCCTGAAAACGGGTCGGTATACAAAGAGAATGTTGCGACTTTTGAAGCTCAGATGGCCGCGCTTGCGCAGGGTATCCAAGAGGGGTTTTCCGATCTCGGCGGAGTGGAATACTTTGTGTATCATGATGCATTTCAGTATTTTGAAAAACGATTTGATGTCCCCTCCTTTGGGGCGATAACAGATACAGAAGCTGTTGATCCAGGGCCACGCAGGCTACAAGAGGTGCGCGACAAGATCGCTCAGTCGAACGTCAAATGTTTGGCTGTTGAGCCCGGGTTTAGGTCGGGAAACCTTGACGCGATTGCCCCAAATGGTGGGCTGGACATCGTGCAAATGGATCCATTGGGGGCGACCTTGCCTTTAGACAAAAACCTATATGGCGCGACGCTCGCAAATATGGCGCAGGCGCTGGCCGCGTGCCTTAAGCGTTAAGCTCGCGGAAGCGGGCGGCGCGCCTCAACGCGCGTGCCCTAGTCCCACACGACACTATCCAAAAGAGTGCGCCGCGCGGTTTTCAGGTGGGCCGTGAACCCAATCTTTGCCGCTTCCTTGTTGCCCGAAAGGAGCGCTCGAATAACCACCAGATGCTCCTTGGCTGCCTGCATATTGCGCTCTTTCTCGTAGGTTTTATTCCACCGGTAATGAAAGTGGAAAATCAGCGAAATGAGCACATAGAAATCGGAGATGAACCGGTTGCCAAGCTTTTCTATAAGCACACGGTGGAAGCGCTCATCTAGGCGGGAAAATTTGAGGTAGTGGGTGTCGATATTCTCGAGTAAATCAACGTGAGCCACCTCAAGCGCTTGTAGCTCTGCGCGGGATTCAGCGGACATGGGAGTTTCACAAAAATTCCGCAGCGTCCGAAGCTCAAATATTTCGCGCACGTCAAACAACTCCTCGGCGAAATCACGGGTGAAGCCAAGGAGCACCCAGTGGCGATTGGGTTCTTTCTCGATCAAGCCAAAACGGGAGAAGCGGATGAGATATTCGCGGATCGCTGACGAACTAACGCCGAATTCTCTTGCCAATTCACTTTCTCGAAGGACCGACCCAGGTGCCAAATCGCCACCAAGAATATAGTCCATAAAAAGAGTGTCGACTTTTTCACTGGCCGAGCGTGTTTCCTCAATTGCGAAATAGTCGATAGGGGCGGGCATGCGAAGAACGGTTTTTAACCGGCCGTCCCAATGAATAATCTTGGTTTGATCTAAATGCTCCAAAACGACCCGAATTGTCGTGCGGCTTGTTTTAAGTTTTTTGGCAAGTTCGGTTTCTGGGGGCAGTTGGCTGGCGATATCATGGTCGCAAATATAATCCAAACATCGGTTGTAAGCTTCTTTGTAAACACTATTGCTGCGCGACACGGATGGCTCTCAATGCTGGCTACTCAGGGTGTGGTGGTATGTTTCAATCACAAATTTTTGTTGTTGGCAAAAAGTTTTCTTGGTGAAGTTGGGCGGCGAATTCCCGACCAGTTAGGACACTAGTATGGGGTGGTCAAAATTTCGAGTTATTGATTTGCATGCGCGCAGTACAGCCTCTGCAAATACTGATGGTCCTGCATCATTGACCCGAGGACTTCCCAGAAGCTATGCCACATAGGAAGGGTTGCGGCAAGTTTTTATTGCATAAAAATACATATCGGTGTTGTTCGAACATGTGCTACGAGATAGCCTTCACAAGAACGCGGCGAGAAAGCGTTGGCGAGGGGTTACTTCCAAGGTTAAAGGCCAATGATTTTGAATAAATGGGATGAAAAGAATGAATAAAGCGACCGAAACACCTATTTTTCAGTTTGGAACAAGTCGATTTTTACAAGCGCATGCGGATCTTTTTATCGACGAGGCCTTGAAGTGCGGGGAGGCTGTGGGAAAAATTTCGGTAGTGAAAACCACGGGGGATTCCTCAAGAGTGGCGCGCCTTGAGGGCTTGACCCAAGTTGATGGATATCCAGTGCGCATCAAGGGTTTGCAGGGAGGAGTTCCGATCGACAGCGAGCAACGTATTCAATCGGTTGCGCGCACATTTACGACCGCACAGAACTGGGAAGCGTTGGTGGCGTGTTTTGTTTCCGAAGCACAGTATGTCATTTCCAACACGGGGGATCGCGGGTTTGCAACGCAGCCTGCGGACGGCGGAAATACTTTTGATCAAGCGATGTCCTACCCTGCGAAATTGGAACTGCTCCTTCGGGCCCGCTTTGAGGCGTCGGCGTGGACATTGACGGTGATGCCTATGGAGTTGATCGTCAAAAACGGTGCGATTTTGAAGGCCCGCGTGCTTGAACTCGCGTCGGGGCAATCGCCGCAGTATTTGGAATGGTTAACATCAGACGTGCTTTGGATGGACTCGCTTGTGGATCGGATTGTCTCTGAGCCGCTTGAGCCCGCAGGGGCGGTAGCCGAACCCTACGCGCTTTGGGCGGTTGAATATCAGGCCGGATTTGTCGCGCCCTGCGTTCATCCGTGCATTGATATCGTTGACGATTTAGAAACTCCCGAGGCTTTGAAGCTGTTTATCCTCAATTTAGGGCACACGTATTTGGCCGACAATTGGCGTGCCGAGGAAACACCCCCAGCTTATGTCCGAGAGTATCTTGATAATGCTACTGTCTTGGCTGATCTTAACGATTTATATGAAGTTGAGGTCATTCCAGCCTTCACAGCTGCAGGCCTTGAAGAAAAAGCCCGCGCTTATGTGGAAACGACGATTGATAGGTTTCGAAACCCGTTTTTGGATCACAAGATCGCCGATATCGCGGGAAATCACGCTGAGAAAATCCAGCGCCGCATTGCAGATTTTTTAGCTTGGGCGCACAAGAACGGCGATACCAGTCTGAAGCCGCGACTAGAAAACATTGTACAAAAAGCAAAAGAGGAATCGTAATGTTCGCCAAACGTAGAGTTGGGAAAACCGAAGTCGAAACAAGTCTTGTGTCCTTTGGCACGACGGGTATTGCAAACATTTTTGTAGAGGTCACGGAGGAGGCTGCGCAGGCGGTTTTGGAGGCGGCGTGGCAAAGTGGCATTCGTTATTTTGATACCGCGCCACACTATGGCCGCGGGCGCGCAGAGGCGCGTTTAGGGGTATTTTTGGCTGCGAAATCGCGGGATGAGGTTGTTATCTCAACCAAAGTTGGGCGCGTTTTGCGGCCAGGAAAACAATTGGCCGTCGCCGAAGATTTCGTTAATCCGCTCCCGAATGACGTGCATTATGACTATTCCGCGAAGGGTTTTGAAGAGAGCCTTGTAAGCAGTATGGAGCGCCTTGGAACCGATCGGATTGATATCGTTTTCGTACACGATATCGGCGTTGTGACACATGGCGCAGGGAATGCTGCTCATATGAAAGACCTCTTGGAATCGGGTTTGCCCTATCTTGAGAGCCTTAAAGAACAGGGGAGAATCGGGGCCTATGGTCTGGGCGTGAATGAAAATGAGGTCTGTGTGGAGGTGCTAAAATCCCACCCCTTGGATGTTATTTTACTCGCTGGACGCTGGACCTTGCTAGATCGGACCGCCGAAGCCGAATTGATTCCGATGTGCCGTGAAATGGGCGTGAGCCTCGTATTGGGCGGGGTTTTCAACTCGGGTATTTTGGCGACGGGGCCGACGGAGGGCGCTCGTTTCAATTATGCTCCGGCAAGCGCCGACATTCTGGCGCAAACGCGTGCCTTGGAGGAAAAATGCGCTGCCTTTGATGTTCCACTTGCGACGGCCGCCTTGCATTTCGGGTTTTCAAAACCCGAAGCTGCGAGCGTTTTAATCGGGACGGGAAAAGTCTCCTCCCTCACGCGCAATTTGGAAGCCATCCAAGCGCCGTTCCCCGAAGCCTTGGCTAAAGAGGTTTTCTAAAACGCGCGCGGGGGATTTCTTGGTTGCCGCGCGGGGAGACTTGTATAAAACAGGGGCTTGCCAATATATCCGGTGCGTACCGGAGCTTTCTGCGCTGTGAAATAAGGTGATTAAAATGACGAAAAGCTATGTGACGACGCCCATCTATTACGTAAATGCGGCCCCTCATTTGGGACATGCGCATACGACCGTCATGTGCGACATCCTCATTCGCAACAGGAAAGCCAACGGGGTTGAAACGCGATTTTCGACGGGGTGCGATGAGCACGGCCAAAAGAACCAAGAGTCCGCCGAAAAGCTGGGCTTGCCCGTAGATGAATACCTTGATCTGCGCTCGGCGGAATTCAAGAAAGCGTTTGATTTGTTGAACGTGGATTACGACTATTTTGTCCGCACCAGCCGCCCGTTCCACAAAGAGCGCGTGGCCCAAATGGAGCAATCCATGATGGACGCGGGCTTGATCATCAAGAAGGAATATTCGGGGATTTACTGTAAGGGCTGCGAGCAGTTCAAGACGGATTCTGATCTGAATGAGGACGGGCAATGCCTTGACCACTCGAACCTTTTTGTCGAGGAAATCACTGAGGCGAATTACTTCTTTCCGATGGAGCCTTTCCGTCAACGCTTGTTGGATCACATCGCGGAAAATCCCGATTTTGTGCAGCCACAGAAGTTTTTGACCGAGCTTAAAAACATGCTCAAAGACCCGCTCGAAGATCTGTGTATTTCGCGGCCAAAATCGCGGGTTTCCCTTGGGGTCGAGTTGCCATTTGATTCCGATTATGTGACCTATGTTTGGTTTGATGCGCTGATCAACTACCTCACGAACTTGGGGTGGCCGGATAATAATTACCAAGACTACTGGGCCGAAGTTGAGCATGTTATTGGCAAGGATATCCTTAAAACACACGGGGTTTATTGGCCGATTATCCTTATGGGGATGGGCGAAACCCTTCCCAAGAAGCTCTCGGTACACGGGCATTGGCTGGGAAGTGGCGGCGTGAAAATGTCCAAGTCGCTTGGCAATGTTGTGGACCCGTTGGTTGTAGTTGAGAAGTTCGGCGCGGATGCGCTGCGCTATTATCTTGCGCGCCATATGCGGGCCGAAAACGACAGCCAGATTTCTGTGGAATTGATCCAGACCGCGTATAATGGCGAGTTGGGAAATAAGGTCGGAAACCTGCTGTCGCGGGCGGCTAAATTCGCCTCCGATCGGTTGGACGGCAAAGTGCCTGCGAAGGGGGCTTTGACGGCGGAAGATGACGCCGCACGGGCCGCAGCGATGAAGGCCGCACTTGGGTTTGCCAATGTGTTTAAGCTGGCGGAAATTTCGTCCCGCACCGAAGCTTTGATCGTGGCAGCAGACGAGTTGAATACCTATTTCACCGAGCAAGCGCCGTGGAAGTTGCTCAAAGATCCAGAAACTGAAGCGCGGGGACAGACTGTTTTGTATGTGACGCTTGATAGTTTGCGGGTGTTGCTGGAGGCCTTCCGTCAAATCATTCCTGTGTCGGCAGATAAAGCCTTGGCGATTTTGGATTGCCCGATTGAAGTGGGGCCTATTTGGACCCCGAAATTGGATCGCTTGCAGAGCGGTGCGCAGTTTGGGGAAGTTATTCCGCTGTTTCCGCGCATTGCCGATTGAGGCGATAAATGGTCGAAAGTTTAAAAAAGGGCGCCTCGAAAAGGCGCCCTTTTTAAATTCTTTAAAGTTTTTAAACTTCGGTTGAAACCATCCCGATGCGTGCCATTTCGACCCAATAGTCGGGGAATGTTTTTCCGACGCAATTTGGGTCTTGGATAATGATGCCCTCCACCCGAATGGCCGCGAGGGCGAAGCACATGGCGATGCGGTGATCGTTGAATGTGCGGATTTCGGTGGTTGCGGCATCGGGTTTGATGTCGGGTGCGCCGTTTACCAAAAGATCGTCGCCCTCGACGGTGGCCAAAGTGGCGTTGATTCGGGTGAGGCCTTCGCGGAGGGCTTCGACGCGGTCGCATTCTTTGACGCGTAGATTTTTCAATCCGATAAAGCGCACCGGTGTTTCGTTGAAGGCCGCCAAGACAGCCAATGTTGGGACGGCGTCTTGCATTTGAGAGCCGTCCACGACGGCGGGCATGTGGGGGAATTGGCGGATGACGTCGAGCGCTTTGGCATCGGGCTGGGCGGTTTCGCCTTCTTTGGTGTTGGAGATTGTGACCTCGCCCTTGGAAAGCGCGTCGGCAGCCCAAAGGTAGGTGCAGGCGGAGTAGTCGGGTTCGACCGCATAGTCGGGCGCGCGATAGTCGCCAGCGGGAACGATCCATTTGCCCGCGGGGTCGGTTTCGACGGTGACGCCAAATTCCTGCATGATGCGGGTTGTGACATCGAGGTAGCCTGCGCCGTCGAGGCCATTGGCGTTTTTGAGAGCGATTGTGAGGCCTTTTTCAAGGCGGGGTGCAATCATCATCAGGGCGGAGATATATTGGGTGGAGAGGCCAGCGTCGATTTCAACATCGGTGGCGAGGTTTTTGGCGCCACCGGTGAGGGTGACGGGGGGGCAGCCCGTGGCGCTTGAGGCGGTGAAGCCAAGGTCGTTGAGGGCGGAAATGAGGGGCTGGATGGGGCGGCGCTGCATGTCTTCGTCGCCGTTGAGGACGGTCGTGCCATCGGCCAAACAGGCAGCGGCGGTGAGGAAACGGGCGGTTGTGCCCGCGTTGCCGACGAAAATCTCGCCTTTTGGGGGGACGAGTTTGCCTGTGCTTTTGACGATGGTTTCGACGGGGTTCACGGCACTGACCGAGACACCGAAATCGCGCAGGGCTTGGGCCATAAGCTCGGAATCCTTGCTTACTAAACAGCCTGTGAGTTTGGTTTCGCCCACAGAGAGGGCGGCGAGCAAGAGGGCGCGGTTGGTGATGGATTTGGAACCGGGGACGGCGACGGAGCCTTTGAGGGTCTGGTCGTTGACGGACAAAAGGATCTTGGTGTCAGTAGAGGGGTGCGTCATTTGGAGATCCTTGCTGTTGGCGGTCATGCCTGTTTTACGCAGGCGTGCGCGGTGTCGCAACAGGGGATTCCGAGGCTGGGAGGTTTCAGCCTCGGAAAGATGTTGAGGGTTAGCGTGCGGCCCAAAGGGCGCCGCGTTCCATCAGGGTTTTCATCTCAGGGACGTTAAATTCATCCGCGATGTGGCCCAAGGCAGAATAGAAGACGCGGCCCTTGCCGAAGCGGCGTTTCCAAGCGACGGGCATGGTGACACCGTCGATTTCGTCAAAACGGCTGCCGTCGAATGTGGTGGTTGCGAGGACCTCAATCGAGGGGTCGATGTGCATGTAATATTGCTCGGAATGGTAGGCGAAATCGCTAAGACCTGCTGTGATCGGATCGTCGGTTTTGACGATTTGGATGGTGTAGTCGATGATATCGCCCGGATGGGCAACCCATTGGCCACCAGTCATAAATTGATAGTCTGGTTCGTTGCGGAAACTGTCGCACATGGTGCCGTGGAAGCCCGCAAGGCCCGACCCAGCGCGCACGGCGGCGAGGAGATTAGTGAGCTCTTCTTTCTCGATGGTCGACATGGTGATGACGGGCATGATGAGGTCAAAACGGCCCAAATTTGGGTCGGCAAAGGCTTCGGTTGAGGCATCCATGGTGACGTCGAAACCTGCGGCTTCGAGGGTGGATTTCATGACGTTTGCGCTGGCTTCGGGGGTGTGGCCTTCCCAGCCACCCCATACGATGAGGGCAGTTTTCTTGGACATTAGATTTTCCTTTTTAGAGGTGGCCAAAGGGCAATTGGTCGGAGAGAGCGGCGGGGCGGGAACATTGGTGTTTGAGGGAGATTCGGCGGCCCGTTTCGGCGGATTTTAGGATGGATTCCATCGCTTCGAGGACATGGATCGAGAGTTCGAGGCTGGCGCGGTGGGGGCGGCCGTCAAGGATGGCTTGGGCCATGTCCGCAAGGCCGATGACGCGGTAATTTCCGTCGCCGTATAGGTGGGATTGGGGGAGGGTTTCCCAGTCGCCTTTGCCTTTGCTGACCTGAATGTCGCCCTCAAAATGATTGGGGTCGGAGACGATCATGGAGCCTTTGGAGCCGTAGAGTTCGATGTGATTGTGATCGTGTTTCTGGACGTCAAAACTTGTGGTCAGGGTAACTTGGGCGCCGCAGGTGAAGCTGAGGATGGCGGAAATATGGGTTTCAACATCGACGTTGAAAACCTCGCCTTGGCGCGGGCCAGAGGCGATCTCGCGTTTGGCGTAGGAGGCTTTGGCGACGCCGGTGACGGCCTCGATGGAGCCGATCATGTTGATGAGGGCAGTGATGTAATAGGGGCCCATATCCATGAGGGGGCCGCCGCCGGTTTTGTAATAAAAGTCAGGATTTGGGTGCCATGCTTCGTGGCCGGGGCACATCATATAGCAGGAACCCGCGAGGGCCGCGCCGATGGTGCCTGCGTCGACGGCCTTGCGGGCGGTTTGGTGCGAGCCGCCAAGGAAGGTGTCGGGGGCGCAGCCCACGCGGAGGTTTTTGCGCTTGGCGAGGTCTGCGAGTTGGGTGGCCTCATTGACGTTAATGGCGAGGGGTTTTTCGGAGTAGGCGTGTTTACCTGCCTCAAGGATTTTGAGGCCCACGGGCACATGGTGTTGCGGGGTTGTGAGGTTGAGGATCAGCTCAATTTCGGGGTCGGCGAGCATATCGTCGACCGTAAGGGATTGAATTCCATAGGTTTCGGCCTTGGCGGAGGCTGCGTCCATATTGATGTCGGCGCAGGCCACGATGGACAGGACGGGGAATTGGGGTGCTGCTTTGAGATAGGCGTCGGAGATGTTTCCGCATCCGATAACGCCGACCTTGATGGTGTTTTTCATAGTGCCTCCTGCGCGATCCATGGCGCTTTGTAGAATTCCTTGAGCACAAGCGCTGTGGCCCCGAGCGCGACATGTTGCAGGTCTAGGGGCAGGAATTCGAGTTTTGTGGTTTGGAAATTATCTGTGGTCGCGTTGGCGCGAATGCTTGTGGTGATTTCCTCGGCATACTCGGCAAGGAACGGCGCACTCTCGCAGGTGGCGACCAAGGTGTCGGGGCTAAATAGGTTCACGACATGGGCGAGGGATTGGCCAAGGATATCGGCGAGGGTTTTTGCTTGGGAGGGCGCGAGGTTTGAGAGAATTTCGCCCGTCGTTTGCTGCGCGGGGAATGCTTTTGTTAGGGCGGATTTTGAGAGGTAGGCTTGGGCGCAATCGGTTTGGCCGCAGGCGCAAATTTGGGCTGTGCCGCGTATTTTTGTGTGGCCTAAGGCGGGTCTGAGTTTTGGGGTGTTTTGGGCAGAGTCGGGTGCGAGGAAGCACATCTCAACGACGTCATTGAGGACAACCACGGCGCAGCTTTTTTCAGCGCGGTCGTACCATTGTTTCTTGAGGGCGAGAAGCTCGGCGTGGTTTTCGAGGAAGATGGCGAGGCCGGTTTTCTCGTGAAGGGCTTGGGAGAGGCGTGGGGTGATTTTTGCGAAATCGGCGCCCTGGGCGCAGGCTCCTGAAATGGGGTCGATTAGGCCGGAAATGCCAAGGCAGAGGCCGTTGACTTTTCGGCTGTCGATATTTGCGGCGGCGCAGGCCTCAAGGAGGTGGGAGGCGATGAAATCAGTGAGAGCGTCGGGAGGTAAGTGCAAGAAATCCTTTGAGTGATGGGCCGTGAGGATGACATCGCCGCGAAAGTTGGCGAGGGTGAGGGTAAGGCCATTTTCCGTCAATGCGGCACCAAAAGCATAGGCCGCATCGGCAACGAGGGCCAAGTTTACGCGCGGGCGGCCACGGGAGGCTTCGTCGGTGTGGCTGACCTCGATGAGGCCCGTTTCAAGGAGGCCGCCAGTGATTGCGGAGACGGTTGTACGACTGAGTTGGGTGAGATTGGTGATTTCGACGCGGGAAATAACTTCGTGTTTTCGAATCGTCTCAAGGACGCTGAACTTGTTGATTTCGCGCATTAATAAGGGGTCTGAGATCTTGAGAACCATTCAGGAATCCATTTAGTTTGGAGTCCTGAATAAATATTTTTGGCGCATTTTTCAAGCAGAGTTTCAGCAGATTAGAGGCTGTCTGTGTCGAGATAGATCGGGAGGTGGTCGGAGGCCTTGCGGGTTGTGTCGGATGTGAACACGCGACATTCGGAGGAAACGACCTCACGCGAGACGACAAAACGGTCGAGGGGCAGTTTGGGGCGGGCGGTGTGAAAACTCGGCCCTGGTGTGAGGACGTCGAACTGTTTTTCAAAGACCTGACAGGCGGCACCGTGCAGGCGCCATTCGTTGAAATCACCAGCAAGAACGCAGGGAGTTCCCGTGGGCATACTCGCCATATAATCCGTCAGTGCGGCCGCTTGTTTTGCGCGCATTGTTGTTTGTAAGCCAAGGTGCGCGCCGATGACGCGGAAGGGTTTGGACCCTTTGGCTTGAAAAAGGGCGGAAACCGCACCGCGCGGTTCAAACGAGGGCAGGGGGACGCGCTCAAAGGAAAGGAGTTCGACGCTTGGCCCGTAGAGGATCGCATTGCCATGCCAGCCGACACTCAATGGGCGCTCGGCGATATCGACGAAGTCGTACTGAATTCTGTCTGGATCAACAGGCGAGGGGAGCGTGCCTTGTCGGGAACCTACTCGTTTGTCGACCTCTTGCAAAAGAACAATGTCGGCGGAAATTTCACGGAGAACTTTGAGAATTCGGTCGGGATCGCGCTTCCAGTCAAGGCCGACGGATTTGCGGATATTATAGCTGGCGATGCGCATTTTAAATCATTCGTCTTTGAAAGGTCGGCGTAATGGTGACGTATGACGGGGCGAAGCACAAGGTGTCAACACCCATGAAACGTTCCGAATTCAGCGAGTCTGCGTACGGCGCTGTAGGGGGGATTTAAGGCCGGTTTGATAGGAATGACCTCTGTCTGGGCCTTGTGCCTTTTGCTCTCAAAACAAGACCACCACCGTTTTTAAGGTGCTGTAGTGGGGTGTTTTGGGGCTGCGGATCCCGTGAATGTGGAAAGGGTTATTGATGAACAAAGCGATTACAGAGGGGCTGGTTTTTATGCCGCCGACATTTGCAAACGGGTTGGATGTTTGGTCCTCTCAGAATGGGACGGCGGGGTCGGATACATATGCGGGATCCGGAAATGCGGCCTATGTGCCCGCGGATCAGGATTTTGGCGGCTGTTTGGAATTGTTGAAAACGCAAACGACTCAACAGCTTCGCTGGATGGGTGAAACGCCGATGCTGCCTGGCTGTTATTTGCGCGTCACGGCGCGGGTGAAGGCAATCAGCGGGAATTTGCCTTCGGTTCAGATCGCGGGTTGGGCCGGTGGTGCTGGGGATGCCCATGTTGGGGGCGTTGTCGAAGTAGGACCGACTAAAGCGTTGACCTCCTATGGCGGTATCGTTGAGGTGTCTGCGATTGTCGGCACGGGCGCACGTTCGGGCGTTGATATGGCGTGGGGCATGGCGCCGTTATATGGCCACTTCGGGCTGAACCTGACGGGGGCCAACGGAGCCGTCGTGCGGATTGACGACATCAAAATCGAAGACGTCACCAGCGTGTTTCATCGCACAATGATGGATTGGGTTGATGTGAAGGATTACGGGGCGATTGGCGATGGCGTGACCAATGATGTCGCGGCGTTTGAAGCGGCGGATGCGGCGGCAAACGGGCGGGAGGTTTTGATCTCGGACGGGGTGTATTCCCTTCCGAGCAACGTGACGTTCCAAAATCGCGTGAGATTTCAAGGCTCGCTGACAATGCCCGTAGAGGCACGCCTTTCGTTGACGAAAAACTATAACCTTGGGGCCTATATCGCGGCCTTTGGCGGCGATGAAGTCCTTGCGTTTAAGAAGGCGCTTCAAGCTCTGTTTAATTATACCGACCATGAGTCGCTGGATATGCAGGGGCGCCGGATTGAACTGACGGAACCGATCGACGTTCAGGCGGTGGTTAGCAATATTTCGTCCTTTGCTGTGCGGCGGGTGATTAGAAATGGCCAGTTCAACGTTGTTTCTGGACCGAATTGGAATGATGTGGTGGTGACGTCCATTGCCTCTTATTCCACGGGTAATTCTAATGAGCTCACAAGTGTCGCCAATATTGCGAATATTCAGGTTGGATCGCTGGTTCAGGGCGCGGGTGTGGGGCGTGAAATCTATGTAAAGGCGGTGAATGTCGGGGCGCAAAAGCTGACGTTGAGCCAGCCTCTTTTTGCGGCGGCGGGCACCCAGAACTACACCTTCAGGCGGTTTAAATATGTGCTTGATTTCAGTGGCTTCTCGGGATTGGACAAGTTCGTACTGTCGGATATTGAATTTCAATGCGCGGGGACGGCGAGCGCGATTTTGCTGGCGCCGGACGGATTGACGTTCCAAGTGCGGGATTGCTTTATTACTAAGCCGAAAAATCGCGGGATCACCTCGCCGGGGACGGGATGTCAGGGGATGCTGATTGATCGCTGCCAATTCCTGTCCAATGAACAGAGCACCCGATCACAAGACCGGTCGTCTGTGGCCATCAACGTCAATTCCAACGACTCTAAAATTCGCGATAATCGCGCGGTAAAATTTGGTACTTTTGGCGTTTGGAACGGCACAGGGCACCTATTTTCTGGCAACCATTGGTTCCAAGGCGATGGCGAAACGGACGGTATTCGCAAGGCGGGTCTGGTGTTCACAACTGCTAACCCCAAGGCGACGGTGGTTGGGAATTATGTTGATAACAACTTTATCGAAATCACAAATGAGCATGATTCCTCGCCCGATTTTAACAACGAATTTGCCTTTGGTGGACTGACGATCACGGGGAATATTTTCACGGTAAATGACGTTGCACCGTGGTTCCATTGGATCGTTATCAAGCCTTACGGGGCGGGGCATTATCTCTCAGGGCTGAATGTTTCTGGCAATGTTTTCAGATCGTTGAACGGAAATATTGACCGTGTTGACCATGTAGATGAAACCTATGCAGGGCTTGATATGAATTCGGCGCGCAATGTTATTGTGCAGGGGAACACCTTTAATTTGGTGAACCAGCCGATTTATAATCCCCTGACCTTTAAGCACGTGGAGAATTCGGATTCGGCGAGTTGGGTGGTTTCGACGGAGTCGCATCTTCCCTTTGGGGGCATGACCAAATCGATGGTCGGCCTTGTGCCGGATGGCAAAATTCTGCGCGCGTCCAACACCCATGTGACGGAATTCCCGTACTGCGCCCTCAAGCAAGGCGCGGATCAGGACGAGGTTCGCGTTAAGTGGTCGCAGGCCTGTCGCGGTACCGTTCATTTGACGGTGCGGATGGATAATCCCGTGTAAAAAAGAAAAGCGGGGGTGCGGAAACGTGCCCCCTTTTTGAATTTGGCGTTTTTTCTTCTATCAGCTAGGCTGAAAGGAGAGGAGGACATTTATGCCAATTATTTCCGTCGCCGCCCCCGTTCAAACGGTCATCACTACTTTTGAAATGACCCCGGGTACCTGTCAGGATTTGCTCGACGCACTGACCGACGCCTATGAGGTTTTTATCAGCAAACAACCCGGATTTATTGGGGCTGGGTTGCATGTGAATGATGCGCAAACGCGGATTGCCAATTACTCGCAATGGACGCGGCGCGAGGATTTTCAAGCGATGCTGCGCACGGAGGAAATGCGGGCTCGTAATCGCGCGATTAGCGACCTTTGCAAGAGTTTCGAGCCCGTTATGTATGAGGTGTCAGCAGTTTTTTAACTCTATTCAGGATACTGTGCTTGGCATTGGGCAATCCATGCAGCGGAGGCATCTTGGAGGGAGGATAGTTTGATCTTGAGATCGGCTAGAATGCGCTTTTGTTCGGCGACATCGATTGTTTGCGGAGTTTCTACCGTGCGAGTGTAGGTTTGTGGGCAGGCATAGGCGCGCCGATTCCCGTAATAACAGGTTTCGTAAACCGTGTAGGGCAAATAGGAAATGTCGATGGCATAGCCGCGCGCGATGTTTAACTCGGTTTGTTCCGCCAGAATTGCAACCGTTTGGTACTCGCGCGTGGCGCCGTTGATACAACGTTGCTGTGGCGTGGCGCAGGCAACCAAAACCATTAAGCCCGCGAGCGTTGCCGCCAATCTCAGGTGATTGCTTCTGGGATGAACACGCAAGGCTTTCTCCAATCGGGCCAAATATTCAACGAGGTTAGTCGGTTTTAACGCGCGAGAGAAGCCCTCCCTTTCTAGAACTTAGCTTCGGATTTGCCGCGATAAGCGCGGGTGCCGCTTTTGCCTGCCGTGCTGCGACCACGTTTGTTGTTTGCCGTTTCGCTTGCCGCTTCAATCGCGGATTGGCGGGCCATGGGATCGTTAGAAACGGCAAGTTCGACCGCTTCCAAGCGCCGAACCTCGTCGCGCAAACGCGCCGCTTCCTCGAACTCCAAATTCTCGGCAGCTTTGCGCATATCCACCCGCAAACCGTCGAGATGCGCGGATAGATTCGCTCCAAACAACGGTTTTTCGATGACGGCGGTGACGCGGTTCATGTCGACGTCGCCTTTGTAGAGACCCGAAAGAACATCCTCGACGTTTTTCTTGATGGTTGTCGGGGTGATGCCGTTTGCCAGATTGTGGGCGATTTGCTTGTCGCGCCGCCTGTCAGTCTCGCCAATCGCGCGCTCCATGCTTCCGGTGATACGATCCGCATACATGATGACGCGGCCCTCGGCGTTACGCGCGGCACGGCCAATGGTTTGGATCAGCGAGGTTTCGCTGCGCAAAAAGCCTTCTTTGTCGGCGTCGAGAATGGCGACAAGGCCACATTCCGGAATGTCCAAACCCTCGCGCAGAAGGTTGATGCCGATCAGTACATCAAAGGCCCCTAGGCGCAGGTCGCGGAGGATTTCGATGCGCTCAAGGGTATCAATATCACTGTGCATATAGCGCACTTTGATGCCCTGTTCATGCAGGTATTCCGTTAGATCTTCGGCCATGCGTTTGGTCAAGGTTGTGACCAAAACGCGATAGCCCCCCGCGGTTACTTTGCGGACTTCGTCAAGAAGATCATCAACTTGGGTGGTGACAGGGCGGATTTCAATGATGGGGTCGAGCAGCCCCGTTGGTCGGATGATTTGCTCGGCAAAGACGCCGCCCGCTTGCTCCATTTCCCATTTTGACGGGGTCGCGGAAACGAAGATCGATTGGCTGCGCATGGCGTCCCATTCCTCGAATTTGAGGGGGCGGTTGTCCATACAGCTGGGGAGGCGGAAACCGTGTTCCGACAGCGTGCTTTTGCGACGAAAGTCGCCTTTATACATGCCGCCGATTTGGGGCACGGAAACGTGGCTCTCGTCGGCAAAAACGATGGCATTATCGGGGATATATTCAAAAAGGGTGGGGGGCGGCTCGCCCGGGGCGCGGCCCGTGAGATAGCGCGAATAGTTTTCGATCCCGTTGCAAAACCCCTGTGCCTCGATCATTTCAAGGTCGAATTTCGTGCGTTGCTCGATGCGCTGGGCTTCGAGAAGTTTGCCTTCGCTCTCGAATTGTTTCAAACGAATCGCGAGTTCGGATTTGATTGATTTGATCGCCTGAAGCAGGGTCGGGCGGGGGGTCACATAGTGCGAATTCGCATAGACGCGAACCTTTTCGAGCACATCTGTACGCTCACCCGTGAGCGTGTCGAACTCGGTGATTCCCTCAAGTTCGTCGCCAAAGAAGGAAAATCGCCAGCCGCGATCTTCGAGGTGACTTGGCCATATTTCGAGGCTGTCGCCGCGCACGCGAAAAGTTCCGCGCGAGAATCCCGCGTCGTTGCGTTTGTATTGTTGCGCAATGAAGCCGGCCATGATTTCGCGCTGGACATAGGTTTCGCCAGCGACCAAATCCTGCGTCATTTCGGTATAGGTTTCAGGGCTCCCGATGCCATAGATACAGGAGACGGAGGCCACGATAATGACGTCATCGCGTTCGAGGAGGGCGCGTGTCGCCGAGTGGCGCATGCGGTCGATCTGTTCGTTGATCTGGCTCTCTTTTTCGATGAAGGTATCGGAGCGGGCAACATAGGCTTCGGGCTGGTAATAGTCGTAAAATGAAACGAAATATTCGACGGCGTTGTCGGGAAAAAAGCCTTTGAATTCAGCATAAAGCTGGGCTGCGAGGGTTTTATTGGGCGCAAGAATGATGGCGGGGCGTTGGGTCGCCTCGATCACCTTTGCCATCGTAAAAGTTTTGCCCGTACCCGTGGCCCCCAGCAGGACTTGGCTCTGCTCACCGGAGTTTATTCCGTCAACCAGCTCCCGAATGGCAGTTGGCTGATCGCCTGCGGGTGAGAATTCCGAACTCAGCACAAATCGCTTGCCGCCTTCGAGTTTTTTGCGGCCGTTTGGGTTTTGTGGGGTCTGTGGGACGTTCATGAATCAGTTCCTTATTCGCCCACAGATTTGATCACTTTTTGTTCCACTTCAAGGGGGCGGAGGGGGATTTTCGTGCATTTGTTAATAATGTGTTACGTGTTTAGGTTGAATTTTATGCAAAGCAATGCAACTTAAGCGAGTTTTTTACTTGCTTGGGGTAATTCTGGTGCGTAGGTTAACCAAGTAAGCAGCAGAAATGATTGTCGATCTAAGCGCACCCACCCACCCCACCCACCCCGCTCCCAGTTTAGGTCGACAATCTACTTCCCCCCCCCAAGAGAAGATAATTATCATGATGTCGCGCACCTTAACGTGCGTTCATACTTGCAATGCGGGCTGTTTCCTTGCGATAAGACTTCAAGTTTTTCAGGAGACCGCCATGCGCGCCCGTATCTATCAGCCAACCAGAAATGCCATGCAGTCGGGCATGGGAAAATCTAAAGTCTGGGTTCTTGAGTTTGCGCAAGCTTCCGCGCGTGACGTAGACCCATTGATGGGGTGGACAAGCTCCGATGATATGCAGAGCCAAGTTCGGCTTCGGTTCGACAGCAAGGATGCGGCGCTAGAATACGCGCGCGCCAATGGCATTGAGGCGAGTGTTCAAGAGCCAAAAACACGCAAGCCAGTTATCCGTGCAGGCGGCTACGGCGAAAATTTCGCAACGAATCGTCGGGGCGCTTGGACGCATTAAGTCGCGCTGGCGTGAGCCCTCGAACATGGTGGGGCCGTTCCATTTCCAAAAAGATGGGCTGTGTAAACTGAAAATTGCGCATAGTGCGGGGTTTTCCGCTTGAAATTCATGCCCGTCAGGCTATGAAAAGCAAATAGGTGCATCTCGCACCGAACAATGTGGTCCCATAGCTCAACTGGATAGAGCACCTGCCTTCTAAGCAGGGGGTTTCAGGTTCGATTCCTGATGGGATCACCATTTAGCCATTTAATTTGCTACCCATTGGACATAAGCGTACAAGCCGCAATCAAGAAGTTTGTTTATTGCTCCTTTTATCGAATTTTGACTTTAGGTGCATTATCGCGAGCTGGTTGCATCAATGTGCATCGCTCCATTTCGCTTTTTTGGCACGCTTGGTCTGGCGTCAGATCGTGTCAGCAGTCGCCTAAAAACAGATTCGACGTCTTCGCGGAGGTGACGAGCCCCGTAGCCTTGCCATTTTTGAGTATGGTTTTTACTGAGTTTGGATTGCGCCTAGATTTGTAAACGCTTTCCTAGTCGCGCCTCTTATTCCTGACTAGCGTTTTCAAGTCAGAGCAATCATGGAACATTTTATGCGTCAACTCCGTGGCATTCCTCCCTGATTAGAAAGACCATTTATTGCTATTTTGTTCGTGCGGACAGGGAGGGATACCGGTGGCCTAGAACGTTGAAGACGGTGGATTTTTGACCCACGTTGATTTTAATTTGCGGCCATCCGAGATCAGAATCTTGCGCAATGCATCCGCTAAAAGCGCTTTCGAGATATTTACGGACACTCGTTGTCGGCTGGGAAAGTGTTCTATCTGCAATATGCCATTTTCATCAAATTTCATTTTTCGCCGTCTAAAATCGCCGGTCTCTAAGAAATCTGCCAAGGCATCTGGTTGATGTTTCCCCAAGGTTAACCTTACCCCTTTCGTAGCAGAGAATAGCGAGCGGTCAGGTTCAATTCTGAGTAACTCACCTGATAGAATGTGAGAT
The DNA here is from genome assembly GCF_041205445.1 of Falsihalocynthiibacter sp. CO-5D18. Taxonomy (NCBI): domain Bacteria; kingdom Pseudomonadati; phylum Pseudomonadota; class Alphaproteobacteria; order Rhodobacterales; family Roseobacteraceae; genus Falsihalocynthiibacter; species Falsihalocynthiibacter sp. CO-5D18. The sequence goes on from NZ_JBGFCF010000003.1 coordinate 328,829, forward strand.
AGGGACAAGCGGCAGGTTTTGAATTCCCCGAACCCCATTCAACGGCTTATTCACATCGCGTACTCGCGCTAACAAAAGTTGGACCTTATACAAAACTTGAGGTTCCCCAATTGAAAGCAATTCAGCGTCATTCAAGTCGGGAGGCGTGAGCTTCAATTGTATTTGCGATCCCTTTACATTTGATAGCTTGGCTTTCTGACCCGTTTTGTATTTGTGATAAATCTTGTGCGCTGGCGTCATTTCATTGCCACCTGATTTATGGCCCGTGTCAGGTTTTACAAATTTTACAGGCCTCAATGTACGAAATTGCGGGCAGTACTTCCTATTTAGTTGTAATTCACCCCGTAAGGGATGTTTTATAGAAACTTCACCCTTTATCTTTACAAATATTTGACAAATATAACAGAGGCATTTACAAATTAGGGAAGGCGCATCTGCGTCACAAGATTTTAAAGGGCTGCACGATATGAAAGAAACTGACGCTGAACTCCACGAAATATTGATGAAAGTCAGTACGGCGACTCTGACAACAGCTATGTTTAAGCGTGGCTTTAAAAATATTTACATCCAAAATATTCATCGTATGAACCCGGGTCCGAATATGGTCGGATACGCTTATACGCTGCGCTATATTCCAGCGCGTGAGGACTTGGACGGGTTGGAAACTTTCGCCGATCCCCAAAATCCACAGCGCAAAGGAGTCGAAGAATGCCCAGAAGGCGCGGTATTCGTGATCGACTCGCGGGGTGACGCGAGTGCCGCTTCCGCAGGTGGCATATTGGCGACTCGACTAAGCGTTCTTGGTTGTGCAGGCATTGTGACCGACGGGGGATTTCGCGATGCCCCCGAGATATCGCGGATGTCGATGCCTGCCTATCACAAGCAGCCAAGTGCTCCAACGAACTTGACCAAGCATCACGCAATTGGCATTAACGAACCAATTGCTTGCGGTGGGGTTTCGGTGTTCCCAGGAGATATTCTCGTGGGGGATAACGAGGGCGTGGTCGTGCTGCCCAAGCATATTGCCCATGAGGTCGCAAACGAGGCAATAGAGATGACTGCATTTGAGGATTTTGTGCTTGAGCGTGTTCAGGCGGGCGCATCAACCTTCGGACTATATCCGCCGACGGATCCGGCAACAAAGGACTTATACTCAGCGTGGCGAGAAAAGAACAATCGATAGCAGAGATCGACAGTAATACGGCATTTAGAACTGCGGGACGTCCCGTCAGGGATCGAACCCTTTCGGATCGTGCCTACGAACGCATTGTCTCGATGATTGTTTTAGGCGAGTTCGCGGTCGGGGTTAAATTACCGACGGAACATGTTCTTAGTGAGAGTCTTGAGGTGAGTCGGCCAGTTCTGCGGCAGGCTTTAAAGCAATTGCGCGAAGACGGTTTGATCGTGTCGCGGCAAGGGTCGGGATCTTACGTTCAGCGCCGCCCCGACGGCTCAGTGTTGGATTTTGCACCCGTCGGATCGATTGCGGATATCCAAAGAACTTTCGAATTTCGGGCCGCCATCGAAGGGGAGGCCGCGTTTCTTGCGGCCAACCGGCGCACTGATCGGGATTTGCAAAAACTTCAAACGGCCTACGACGAACTTGACCGATGTGTGCAGGCAAACGAGCTTGGCGTGGATGCCGACGAGGCTTTTCATGCAGCAATTTGTGAAGCAGCAGACAATCAATATTTCACCTCGGCACGGAATTCCATGAAGGCGAATATCCTCACGGGCATGAATCTTACGCGCAACCTCTCGCTGACAATGCCCGCCTCGCGCCTTGAATTGGTACAGGGCGAGCACTTGGCCATTCTGAAAGCGATTAAGGTGTCGGATGCCGAGGCTGCGCGTTTAGCAATGCGAGTGCATGTTGAAAATGCGCGAAAACGCGTTTTTGACGGCGCTTAGGAAGGTACTTTGGTTAGGCCGTGGGCTTCGAGGAAATCATCGCGACAAGGCGTGAAGGCATCCATCAAAACACCCCCTTCGAGGCAGAGGCATTCATGCATCGCTAGCGACGGAATGAGAAGCGAGTCGCCAGCTTCCAAAATGTGTGTTTTCCCCTCAAGGGTGAATTGGAACTTCCCCGAAGCCACAACGGTTGTTTGAGTGTGGGGGTGATTGTGGAGTGCACCGAGGCCCTCTTTGGCAAAGCGGAACTCAACCATCATAAGGTCATCGTTATAGCAAAGAATACGACGTTCGGCCCCCGGTCCTGATATCATCCAGTCGGAGGGGGCGTTAATATTTTGCGTCATGATGCGCCTTTGATTAGAGGAAAATTGATGTTTATTTGTAAAATCACATGCGGATGGTGTCAACGCGTCTTCGCAACACACCACGGCGTTTGAGCCGCAATCAAACGTGCCGCGCTGTGAAATTCAAACGCACTACTCTCGGTACAGGTGGACTTCCTGCTTGTTTAGCAATTCTCATCTGGTACCGATGTGCCAACACCGTGCGGATATTTGCGCGGCGAAATGCAATAGACTATGCCAAGGAGGGCGAGAATTATGTTGATGGGTAAACACCTTATTGCCGGAGAATGGGTCGAAGGCGAAGGCGTCTTTGAAAACACACCTGTTTCTGGCGTTGCGGATAAGTTTTCCGTTGGATCGGCTGAATTGGTTGATCGCGCCGCACGTGCCGCAGAAGAGGCCTTTGTTGAATATGGCGTCTCTACACGGGCGTTCCGTGCGAAGTTCCTTCGCGAAATCGCGGATCAAATTGATGCACGCGGCGAAGCAATTACGGCAATGGGAACCAAAGAAACGGGCCTTCCCGAAGGTCGCTTGAATGGCGAACGTGGTCGCACGGTTGGGCAACTTCGCCTCTTTGCAGACCATATCGAAAAAGGCGATTATCTGGATCGCCGTTTTGATGCGGCTCTTCCAGATCGCGAGCCGCTTCCTCGTCCTGAGATTCGCATGATGCAACGTCCTATCGGACCTGTTTCTGTTTTCGGCGCTTCCAACTTCCCGCTCGCGTTCTCCACGGCTGGTGGCGATACGGCGGCGGCGCTCGCTGCTGGGTGTTCTGTTGTTGTAAAAGGCCACTCTGCCCACCCCGGTGTGTCGGATATTGTGGCGCAAGCCATTCATGCGGCGATCGAAATTTGCGGTGTGCACCCCGGTGTGTTTAGCCAAATTCAGGGCGGAAATCGCGCTGTTGGTCAGGCCTGTGTTCAACATCCACTGATCAAAGCTGTTGGTTTTACAGGCTCACTTGGTGGTGGCCGTGCCTTATTTGATCTTTGTGCGGCGCGTCCAGAACCCATTCCGTTCTTTGGGGAATTGGGCTCGGTTAACCCGATGTTCATGCTGCCACATGCAGTGAAAACCAAGGGCGCGACGCTTGGCGCTGGCTGGGCTGCCTCCCTTACGATGGGCGCAGGACAGTTCTGTACCAACCCCGGAATCGCGGTTGTTTTGGAAGGTGACGAGGGCGCAGCTTTTGTCCACGCGGCGCAAGTTGCCCTCAAGCAAGTCGGCGCACAAACCATGCTGACGGACGGAATCGCAGCGGCCTATCATTCAGGTCGTGACCGTATTGCAGGCTCGCAAGGCGTTCAAACGCTGCTCACCACGACATGTGATTTGCGCAACGCGACGCCCTATCTGTACCAAACCACGGCGTCCGAATGGCTCGCGAATGAAGAACTTGGCGAAGAGGTCTTTGGCCCCTTGGGTCTTGTTGTCGTTGCCAAAGATGAAGCCGAAATGCTCGCGGTTGCGAAAAGCCTCGTTGGGCAGCTCACATGTACGTTGCACATGGATGACGAAGATGCGCCATTGGCCCGTCAGTTGCTCCCGATCCTTGAGCGCAAAGCTGGTCGTGTCTTGGCCAATGGCTTCCCGACTGGCGTAGAAGTTTGTGACACAATGGTGCACGGCGGACCTTATCCTGCATCCACGAACTTTGGCGCGACATCGGTTGGAACCCTTTCTATCCGTCGTTTCTTGCGTCCTGTAAGCTATCAAAACATTCCGGTTAGCCTTCTTCCGGCTGATTTCTCTTAAGAAAAAGCGTTCCTATTTGAACGCGAAGGGCCTGCATTCTTGTGGGCCCTTTTTGATTCGCGCGTTGAAAGAGTTCCAAATCGATTCCAATGAGCCTTACTGCCTCCCATCTTGGCGCAATTTTCCAATTGTTTTTGTGCACTAAAGTTTGGTGACATTTTAAATGCCTGTTTTTAAAAGACTTAAAATTACGTTGTGAGATATTTGTCCTGTTGCTTTTACAACTTTTTACAAATATGTTAATTTTAATGTAAATCAGGATTTGGGAGGATCCCTCATGACGACATCTATTAATAAAATTTGGGCAGGCGCCGTAGGCGTTGCAATGGCTTTTGGTGCGACTGGCACAATGGCAAAAGACCTGCGCGGCTGGAATATCCACGTCGAAGACTACCCTGTGTCCTATGGCATGGAAGCCTTTATCGCAGAAGTTTCAGAAGCGACGGCTGGCGAAGTCAGTGGCAAAGTCTACCACGGCGGCGTCCTCGGAAGCCAACCGGATGCGATCGAGCAGCTTCGCCTTGGCGCGCTTGATTTCGGCGTATTCAGCCTCGGTCCGATGGGCCAAGCTGTGCCAGAAGCAAACGTTGTTTCGCTTCCCTTCATCTTTAAATCCATCCCTCAAATGTATGAGTTGATGGACGGCGCTGTTGGCGATGCTATCGACGCGGGCATGCAGAAAAAAGGTATCAAAGCTCTGGCCTTCTATGACGCTGGCGCACGTTCTTTCTATAACTCAATCCAGCCTGTGAACGTTCCTGCGGACGTTGAAGGCATGAAAGTTCGCGTTATGAACAACGATTTGTTCGTTGGAATGATCGAATCTTTGGGCGGCAACGCGACACCAATGGCCTTTGCTGAAGTGTATCAGTCGATCAAAACGGGCGTTGTCGACGGTGCGGAAAACAACCCACCATCCTACGAATCCACAAACCACTTCCAAGTTGCGAAATTCTACTCGTTGTCCGAGCACTTGATCATTCCTGAGTGCCTTTGCATGAGCTTGAAAACTTGGGAAGGCTTCACGCCAGAGCAGCAAGTCATTGTAAAAGCAGCAGCGATGGATTCTGCGAAACTACAGCGTGAATTGTGGCAGGCCCGTGAAGCGGCTTCGATGGAAAAAGTTGTCGCAGGTGGTGTTCTTGTGAACACAATCGAAGATAAAGCCGCGTTTCAAGCCGCAATGGCTCCGGTCTACGACCAGTACCTCGCTGCCAGCCCAGATATGGCGGGTCTCGTTGAGATGATCCAAGCTGCGGATTAATCTGCACGATATCAAAGAGTCGCGCCGCCCTTGCATCTAGGTCGGCGCGTTTTTTTTATGGGAGATGAAAATGAGCGAGCAGCGGAAATGGACGGATAACCTCATCCGTTTCAACAACACTCTCAGTAAAATATGCATTGTCACAGGCGCGATTGCCGTCACTGTGATGGTTCTCACCTTCGGCTGGTTGGTCTTTGGCCGCTATGTTTTGAACGTCACGCCGACATGGGTTGAGCAACTGGCCCTTGTGTTGATTTGTTATATTACGTTCCTTGGGGCCGCTGCGGGCATTCACACAAGAAGCCACCTTGGCGTCACCCTGTTTCGCGATATGTCTCCGCCCAAAGTTCAAGTTTTTCTGCTTATCTTAAGCGATCTCATTGTGGCGGGGCTTGGCTTGGCAATGTTCATATATAGCGTCAAACTTACGATTTTCGGCTGGTCGACATTGCTTCCCATGCTGAATGTTCCCGAAGGGATACGCACAGGCTCCGCCGTTTTCTGTGGGGCGCTTGTTTTTCTCTTTTCCGCATCGCGTCTTTTGATCATGGTTTGTGACCCCGAAAAACGCGCAGCTTATCTCTCCGAGGGGTTAGAATAATGGAATATGGTTTGCTCATCCTTTTGGGCGTATTTTTTGGGGGCGTGATTATTGGCATGCCGGTCGCTTTTGCCATGGGCGCGGCGGCATTGGGCGCGTTTTGGTTTGAAGGGTTCCCCCTTGTCACCACATTCCAGCGCACGATTTCGGGCGTCGCCAGCTTCCCCCTCCTTGCCATTCCGTTCTTTGTCCTTGCAGGCGAAGTGATGATGCACGGCGGTATCGCGATCCGGTTGGTGCGTTTTGCCTCTACGCTTGTTGGGCACGTGCGGGGCGGTTTGGCCTCGGTGAATATCTTTTCCTCCATGCTGTTTGGAGGAATTTCGGGATCAGCGATTGCGGATATTTCGGCGCTGGGTTCGATCCTTATCCCTGTGATGAAAGAGCGCGGCTATCGCCCAGACTATGCGGTTAACGTGACGGTCACCTCGTCGATTGCGGGTATCGTTATCCCGCCCAGCCACAACATGATTATTCTCGCGGTCGCTTCTGGTGGGGTAATTGCGGTGGATAAGCTCTTTTTGGCCGGTGTTATTCCCGGTATTCTGATGTGCGTGTGTTTGGCCATTGCCGCCTATGTTATCGCGATCAAACATAAATATCCCGCTGAACCTTTCCCCGGTTGGGGCGAAGTTGCCCGCACGGGGGCTGTTGCGATCCCGGGTCTGTTTACCGCAGTTATCATTATCGGTGGTGTTCTTGGTGGTGTGTTTACCGTTACGGAATCTGGAGCTTTCGGCGCGATCTATGCCCTCGTTTTGACGGGGCTGATCTATCGCTCGCTGAGTTATGCGGGCCTGAAAACTTCGGTTGTGAGCACGGTTAAAACTACGTCGATGGTGATGATCCTCATCGGTTTTGCCTCGGCCTTTGCCTATCTTCTGGCGCTCTATCAGGTGCCGATGAAGCTTAGTGACTTATTGCTCGCGATCTCTGACAACAAAATCGTCATTCTGATCATGATCAACATTATCCTGCTTGTTTTGGGCATGATCATGGATATGGCAGCGTTGATTTTGATTTGCACACCGATCTTTTTGCCCATCGCCCGCGACTTGGGAATGGACCCTACGCAATTTGGCATCATGATGCTGGTGAACTTGGGTCTCGGCCTTTGCACACCGCCCGTTGGCACCTGTCTCTTTGTGGGATGTGCCGTGGGTAAAATCAAAATCGAAGAATGTCTAAAGACGATCTGGCCGTTTTATATCGCAATTTTGGCCGCGTTGATTTTGATTACCTATGTGCCGTCGTTCTCGCTGTTTCTCCCGTCTTTGATGGAGTGACGCGCGAACATTAAAAAACGGGTCGCACCAGAAATGGTTGCGGCCCGTTGGCGTTTTTAGGCGTGGGTCACCCTAGTCCCATTCAACACCGAATTCGCGCACCAGCCCTTGAATTTGCGCCTCGCTCAGAAGATTTGGCGTCATGCCGCGTGTCAGTAACGCGAGCTTGGCGGTTTCTTCCAATTCTTCCATCGCGTTGGCTGCGGCCTCAAGGTCCTTGCCAGCGACCACAGGGCCGTGATGGGCCAAAACGACGGCGCTGCGCTTGCCTGCGAGCCCACGGATGGCACCGCCCATCGCGGGATCACCGGGCATGAAATACGGCAGTAGGGCCACTTTCCCAAGGCGCATGACCCCGTAGGCCGTGATGGGCGGTAACATGTTGTCAGGGTCGGTGTCGGGCAGGGTAGAAAGCGCCACCGAGTGGCAGGAGTGCAAATGAACGATCGCCCCCGCCTTCGCGCCGCGTGTGTCATAGAAGGCCTCATGGAGGGCCATTTCCTTCGTTGGCTTGTCCCCGCCGATATGGCTCAATTGCGCATTAAAACGCGAAAGTCGCGCAGGATCAAGGCGGCCAAAACAACTCCCCGTTGGCGTAACCAAAAGCCCGCCATCCTCGGTGCGCGCGGAAATATTGCCACTGGCCCCACTGGTTAAGCCACGATCAAAAAGCGATTTGGCAATGGTGCAAATATCTTCGCGTAAGCGCGTTTCTGGTGTCATGTCTGCCTCGTGGGGTTATTTTGGAGTATCAAAATGGGCCAGAACCGCATCTGCGGTCGTTTTATTCACAGCCAAGTTCGTGTCATACAGAATCGCAAGCCGCAGCAATGATTTCACGTCAACATCGTGGGGTAGGGCCGAGAGAGGATCGACAAAAAACACAAGCCCGTCGAGCCTTTCCTCCGCGATCATGGCGCCAAGCTGCGCATCGCCCCCCAAAGGGCCGCTTTTGAGGAGAGTGATGTCCAGCCCCAGTTCCGTATGCAGCCGCCCCCCCGTGGTCCCTGTGGCAAATAGGCGATGCTTAGACAGCTCCGCTACCCGTGGGCGCGCCCATTCGATCAGCGCGTCTTTCATGCCGTCATGGGCCACAAGGGCGAGAGATTTTTGGTGGGCGGGCATCCTATGCTCCTGAAAAATATTCGGTTGCCTTTGGGTAAGACCCCTAGCGCGCCCTGTCAATAAATCGCGTGTTTTCAAGAAGCGCCTGTGCGTGCGCACCCTGTGTGAGAGGGGACAGGCTACGAGACAACGTCTTCGCTTTCTGGATCACTCCAACCGTTATTGTTCGGGGTATTGGTTCCGAGGTAAAATTTTGGGTGTTAAGCATTTTTCTCAACGCCGCCGCAAAAACAGTTCGAAGCTTTGTGCACCCCTAAAATAAAGAGAGATCTAACGATAGCAAATTTTAAAAATACTATGGTGGAGCCTAACGGAGCCGTGTTGTAGGCGAAATATCCAAATTTTTTCAGATGGTTGTTCGCCGAGTGTGTTCTTGTCCGGTACACGTTACTGTAACGCTTTTGGGTGAGGTCTGTCCACACTGGCAAGCGGTAAGGCCTGTTTGTAATCAGCGGGCGCTGGGAGGATTAATGGACGTCATTGTAGTGATGGCTGAAGATCGCGTGTACTTTGGGTTTCCGTGTCCTCTTCATTTATTACGCATAGGTTTGCCCGCACGGCATGGCTTCTAGGACTAGGGTGTATGCAAGCAAAGCGCTGTGGGGTATTAACGGGCACCACCGTAGAGAGAGGTGGTCGCGGAATTTCGGACCAGTTGTTAAGGTGGATCGCACGATGAGAGAAGTGATCCAGAATGAAAAAACGAAAGAACCATTCGCCAGAGTTCAAAGCCAAGGTCGCGCTTGAAGCAATCCGCGAGGAGATGACGCTTGCGGAGTTGCCCAAGAAGTATGGTGTTCACCCGACCTAGATCGGCACGTGGAAGCGTGCAGCGATAGAAAACATGACGACGGCTTTTACGCGCCGAGGTGCTGCCCCGGAACAGGTGAGCGCGGCTGAAGTCGACAAATTGCATTCGAAGATCGGTCAGCTTGTGCCTCTCGGGGTGTAAACACCCCTGCCGGCCAATGGATGGAGCGGGATTTTTTGGCCGATGCCTCGGACCAGTTGCTCGGGACGCGAGGCAAAAAATGGTGAGCCAGGATCATAAACTAAGCATGCGTCGGCAATGCGCATTGCTGACGTTAACGCGATCTAATTTGTACTATGAACCGAAGGG